>NZ_WWFG01000001.1:1837500-2211250 GCF_026127265.1 Nostoc sp. KVJ3 | reverse complement strand
CAAGCCGAGTGAAATTGCTCCCCGCTTCGTTGCACCACTGACAACAGCAATCAACGCCGTTCCCAAATTGCGCGATGTCTTAACTTTTGTTGAAGGAGCAGGTGCAACCGGATCAATTTTGATTGACAATGTAGATTTAGTGTGCTTTACGGGTAGTGTAGCCACAGGACGAAAAGTCGCAGAAGCGGCTGCTAAACGGTTTATTCCAGCTTTTTTAGAATTAGGAGGAAAAGATCCTGCGATCGTTTTAGAATCAGCCAATTTAGAATTAGCAACCTCAGCAATCTTGTGGGGTTCCGTCGTCAACACCGGACAGTCATGCTTATCAATTGAGCGGATTTACGTTGCTGACTCCATATTTGAAAAGTTTTACCATCAATTAGTAGCCAAAGCCCATCGCCTCCAGCTAGCCTACCCTACCGTTGAAAGTGGAGAAATTGGCCCCATCATCGCCGAAAGACAAGCAGCAATTATTAGCGATCATCTCCTAGATGCGGTGGAAAAGGGAGCAGTAATTCACTGCGGCGGTGTAGTTGAAGACTTAGGTGGGGGTTGGTGGTGTCGTCCGACAGTTCTCACCCAGGTTAATCATTCCATGAAAGTGATGACCGAAGAGACTTTTGGCCCGATAATGCCAATAATGCCTTTTTCCACAGTTGAAGAAGCGGTGTCTTTAGCGAACGATTCGACTTACGGATTAAGTGCTGCTGTCTTCGCCTCGGAAGCCAAAGCCTTAGAAATTGCCCAGCAGATAGACGCTGGTGCTATTAGTATCAACGATGCTGCACTCACCGCCATCATGCATGAGGGAGAGAAAAACGCCTTTAAATTCTCCGGTATGGGAGGTTCACGCATGGGTGGTGCTGCACTGAAACGGTTTATGCGAAAAAAAGCTATCTTAATTAAAACAAACGCTACTAATGACCCTTGGTGGTTTGATAATGAAGTATAAGTACTGTCAAAAAAACGGTTTTTAAGAGGTGAATTACAATGTCAAATATTCGAGAAGAAATGCCCGTACTTTTCCGTCATCAGGGAGATTGGGTAGGAACTTATACATTAGTTGATACAACAGGAAAAATTCTTGACAGTTATGAGTCTCACTTAACCTGTCAATTTCCAGAAAATGGCCCTCATCCCTACTATCAAATCAATCGGTATAAGTGGTCTGATGGGAAACGAGAAGAATATGAATTTCCAGGAAGTTATAAAGATAATAAGTTGTGGTTTGATACCGATCGCATTGACGGAAAAGCCTGGGAAGCTGATGATTCTGTTGTTATTTTGTGGTTTAGTTACAAAACAAACCCAGAATTGAGCTTATATGAAATGATCTACATTAGTCCTGATAATAACAATCGTGCCCGGACTTGGCATTGGTTTAAGAACAATAAAATATTTCAACGCACCTTAATTCAAGAAGAACGGCTAAGATAGAAACTTCTGTTCTTAAACATAATCATTCATTATTCTCCAGTCCGCGCATGCGGACTTTGTTTGTGTAGACACGACTTGCATTCGTCAGACTTCCATCTCAAACTTCAACTTAATAAGGTACACGCATGGCAAAAGGTGACAAAATAAACTTTTCTACTCCTAGCGGTTTCCCTGAATTTCTACCTAATGAAAAGCGTCTAGAATTATATTTGCTAGATATCATCCGTAAAGTTTTTGAAAGCTATGGATTTACGCCCATAGAAACACCTGCTGTCGAGCGTTTAGAAGTGCTGCAAGCTAAAGGTAATCAAGGCGACAATATCATTTATGGCATTGATCCCATCCTGCCACCAAATCGACAAGCCGAGAGAGATAAATCGGGTGAAACTGGTTCGGAAGCAAGAGCTTTAAAATTCGATCAAACAGTTCCATTAGCAGCTTATATTGCTCGTCATCTAAATGAGTTAATCTTTCCCTTTGCCCGTTACCAAACAGATATGGTTTTTCGGGGAGAACGAGCGAAAGATGGGCGTTTTCGTCAGTTTCGTCAGTGCGATATTGATGTAGTTGCTCGTAAGGAACTCAGCTTGCTTTATGATGCTCAAATGCCTGCAATTATCACAGAGATATTTGAAGCAATTAATATCGGTAATTTTCTGATTCGCATCAATAATCGCAAAGTTCTGACAGGTTTTTTTAAGTCAGTGGGAATCACAGAAGATAAAATTAAATCGTGTATTAGTATTGTTGATAATTTAGAAAAAATTGGTGAAAGTAAAGTAAAGCAAGAATTAGAGAAACAGGTAGTTTCAGGAGAACAGACTCAAAAAATTATTGATTTTATTAAAATAGATGGTTCCGTTGATGAAGTATTAGATAAACTTAAATATCTCGCCCAAAATCTACCTGAAACCGAGCAATTAAATCTGGGAATTAGTGAATTAGAAACAGTAATTGCTGGGGTGCGTAATCTCGGAGTTGCCGAAAATCGTTTCTGTATTGATTTATCCATTGCTCGTGGACTTGATTACTATACTGGCACAGTTTACGAAACAACCTTATTAGGACATGAAGCTTTAGGTAGTATCTGTTCTGGCGGGAGATATGAAGAATTAGTTGGGGTATTTTTGGGTGAGAAAATGCCTGGTGTCGGCATTTCTATCGGCTTAACTCGCTTAATTAGCCGCTTGTTAAAAGCTGGTATTCTTAGTACCTTAGCCGCTACACCAGCCCAGGTAATGGTAGTGAATATGCAAGAAGATTTAATGCCAACTTATTTAAAAGTTTCGCAAAATCTGCGTCAGGCTGGAATTAATGTTATCACCAACTTTGATAAGCGTCCCTTGGGTAAGCAATTTCAGCTAGCCGATAAGCAAGGAATTCAATTTTGTGTAATTATTGGTTCTGAGGAAGCAGCAGCGCAAAAGTCTTCGCTGAAAGATTTGAAAACAGGTGAGCAAGTAGAAGTGTTACTGGTAGATTTGGCTGAGGAAGTTAAAAAAAGGCTGGGCTAATATACTTCTAGAATCTCTTTTTCTCTCTGCGTCCTCCGCGCCTCTGCGGTTTAAAAGCTTTTTATTTAACCACAGAGGCACAGAGAACACAGAGTTAAGAAGTTAAAGAGGAGTTTCTTGAGGATTAATATTTGATTAACTGATAAATATTTTTCGTTGTAGCTTAACGAATTTGGTCACTCAACCAAGGGTTAAAATAGGTTTTATATATAGCAGTCCTATTTGATTTATGAAAAATATAGAGAAGGAAACGAACCGCCAAGTACGCAAAGTACGCAAAGGGAAGAAAGAAGAAGGAGATATATAATTTTCACAAATGATTTAGGACTGCTATAAGTCGTTTGGATTGAGTTGCACCTTAATCAAGGAAAAATATATGACAATTCTCAACGCTCGTAATTTATCCTTAGAAGAAGTTCATCGTCTGTTTGGCTTTCAAAAACAGTACAATGACTCGTTTTCTAACTACTTATCTCTGGAACCTCTCACTGAAGCAGAACAACAGGAACTCAAACAAATTCAGCATGATTTTGATAGATATCTGACAGCAGGTAAAGTTTCTGAAGGTCAAGTTAAGTTTCTTGGAGTTGCGCCTTTACTAAGGTTAGCTGGTTTTTATCGCTATCCTATCGAGATTGTTTTGGAAGAGAATATTGCTAATATTGAAGTTGAAGATGAAGATATCAAAATTAAAGGAAGATTTGATATTTTAGCTATTAGTAAAGCTAAACATACAAAACCTCAAACATATTTTTGGGTACTGTTAATTGAATCTAAAAATAGTCAGATTGATATATCAACAGGTTTACCTCAGCTACTGACCTATGCTTATAAAAATTTAGATAATCAAAAATCAGTTTGGGGATTAACGACTAATGGTAGAAGTTATCAGTTTGTCTATATCGAACAAGGAAATCCCCCTATTTATTATCTGTTACCAGAATTAAATTTAATGGAAAGAGAGCGTTCAAGTCATTTGCTACAAGTTTTAAAAGCAATTTGTCAGCTTTAAAAGAGAATTTATGCCTAGCAACAGAATAATGTCGGCGGTGTTTAAATTATCATTAATTTGGTAATCCCACTCCTCTCCAGGTAGTATCCTGCGATCGCACCAGCTTGAAATCACACTTTGCCATTCTAATATGGCCAGGTGTTTAGCTAGTTCATCCCGCAGAGCTTCGTCTTTGTGAGAGTAAGAAAAGAAAAGCTTTAACTATACCTCTGGCATTTTTGGTCTAAGGAGTAGGATAAATCACGCTTTAAGCAAATTATAGTGTTTTTACCTGATTTGCTTGAGAAGTAACGCCCTAAGTGCGATCGCAATAAACTTCCCCAAAGCTATGATCGGCATGGATCTCAATCACCAAGTCAACCACTGTTGCATCTTTTACCAACGGCTTGATAAATAATTCCGGGTGAAGCGATCGCCAAAAATAATTGACAAATTGCTCTATCTCTGCATTGCTCATCCCCGATTTCCCCACAGCAATCATCTGCTGTTCCGCCTGTTTGCGCCACTCTAAAGAACAGCGATAATCGGTTGGATACAGCACAAGTAAGCTGTCTAATCGTTCCCACAGTGGTAAATAATCGTGGAGGCGACGATTCATATCACGGGCAAATGCTCTATCCTCGTCTGTGATAATTGGCGGCGGTGCAGTATCAAATACATCTGCGTTAATTGGTCGGACACCCACAAACCAACCTTCAAATATTACAATATCTACATCTGTTACCATCTCTGGAGTAGTGCGATCGCCAGCGCCTCTGTGTGCAGATTTATCAAAACGGGGAATCATAACTGGACTTTGCGACTGGCGGATTTGCTCTAGTACATCTAAGCCTAAATCTACATCGTGGGTTCCTGGTGGGCCACGCCAAATTAAGCGGGGATCTTGTTGTGTTAAAACCAAGCGATCGCTGTAAGTTTTATATAAGTCATCCAAAGACAAGCTCACAGTCCGGTATCCCAACTGATTCAGAATCAAGCTGAGAATCTTAGACATTGTAGTTTTACCAGTGCCTTGTCCTCCCAAGATTCCCTGAATCAAAGGGCGTTCCAACTTTTGGCGCTGCGATGCTAGTTTGATCCCCAAAGGCAGCCACAAGTCCCACAAAACTTGTAACATTTCCTTGGGTTCGATGTGCAGCGTAGTTTGGCAGAATTCGTTAAAAGCTGGGAAGACGGATTTTAGTAAATGCGCTCGAAAAGCGATCGCTTCATCGACATTTTCCGGCGTAATCCCAAAAGCTTTAGCCCTTAACCTATCTGCTAGTGCAGCAACTCTAGCTTGCTGCTGCCAAGTTTCCCCCATCGCATCCGTTGCTAAAATTTCACCCAGCCACCAACTCATAATTTCCCCCTGCTCCCTGCCCCCTGCCTCTTCTCACGATCCCAGCTTAAAGGCTTCGAGAAATAGGCTGTAAGTGAAACCAATTTTAAGAAGATTTAGTGAGTCTACCAAGAGCGATCGCTTAACGAAAAAGCTCTGACTGTAAAATATCCTACTAGCAATTTCCGTCAATACTACTAAAAACCCAGCTACTACAATGTCTAATTCTGCCCGTTGACCGGCTGTTGTGGAAACTGCATTTCCTAGAAAAAAACCGAACAGAAAACTAATTATCAGCAACGATAGCC
This sequence comes from Nostoc sp. KVJ3, assembly GCF_026127265.1. GTDB lineage: Bacteria > Cyanobacteriota > Cyanobacteriia > Cyanobacteriales > Nostocaceae > Nostoc. The sequence goes on along the minus strand of NZ_WWFG01000001.1, from coordinate 2,205,658 downwards.
GCCGCCAAGGATTTAAAAACCATTGACCCAAGCGTGTAGCAATGGCATCCAATAAGTTATTGAGACGAGTATTTTGCATCACATAGACTTCTGGGTGAAAGTCAAGATATCTTCAAATATTTCTATATTCAAAGAGGATATTAGGTTTTAGCCGAAGCTTATTTGTTAATATTATAGATATATGCCGGAACTCCAGCGGAATTCAAATTTGCACATCCGATCATCTTTCAGGAACTAAAATCCCTTCAAAGGGTGCTTATTGTAACGCAAGATGAAATATACATCTTAGATTTATCTAAGGTTTGGCGAATAAGGCCTTGTTGAAGCCGCTAGCAGTTTCAGAAAATTTTTGCTTTTCATGCAAATGAATTGGCTGGATCTGTATCAAATTTTCTTGTTTTTATCCAAGCCTACGGTTAATACACAAAACAATGGGTGTCTGTACCCCTTGTTTGTCAAATATAAAAGAAATAATTACCTACAAATATTTTCTCATCAAAATGATATTTATAATACATTCGGTTCCTTAATTTTAGGAAAGTATATATTAGGCTACTTTCTATGATTAGCTTTTGTGATAATAGGCTACTATTTGGTCAAGCCTAGACAAAATATTTATTTCTAATAACTATCAATATGAAATCTTCAGTATATCGTAACGTCGGTGTTACAGCTTGTTGCTTGGGACTGCTTGTTGCTTTGGTGGGATGCTTAGGAGTGAGTGTATCCTTTGATTCCACAAACCCAGATACATCTTCACAACTGCCAACTGAAACTCAAGGGTGGGAAACAACATCCTCTAAAGCTGTTCCATCTGAAAAAAGTACTTCTACTAATCTATCTACTCCAAGCAATCAAGTAGAACATAGTATTAAAGATAACACTTCTCCTGTCTTGGCAGAGCGAGATAAATCAGCAAGCAAAGTCAAATATCAAGGCACTTTGCGGATGAGCAATCAAACAAATCAGCCTGTGCGGTTAGCTTTACTGGCGCGACAGTCGGTAACAAAAGGCTCTAGTACTAAACAGACTCACTATGATGTACCAGCACATTGGGATTTTGCTCCTCAAGAAGGTAGTGAGAAGGGACTGATTTTATCCCTACCTCAGAATAATTTAAAACTGGAGAAGGGAGACATTTTAGTTGCTTTTGCACAAGATGGCTCCCGTCGTTACTGGGGCCCCTATGTTGTTGGTGAAACTCAATTACCTAAATGGAATTCCCAAAATCAAGAATGGCAACTAGTGCTGAGTCCATAGTTAGAAGTACTAAGTAGGTAGGCATAATTAAACATAAAATAAGATCCTAGTACCGCAGGGCGGAATTAAAAATTAAAAATTAAAAATGAATACAGCATGAGGGTTTCATTGATTTGGAATAGGTGGTTTATTTCCGCCGCACTGTACTAGTTCGTAGTGAGCGATGAATCGCTCAAAACAGGGATTATCAGGACTTTAGTCCCAACTACGAACTTTAATTTATTTGCGCCGACTTACTTATTAGCGGATAGCTAGGGTTTAGCCCATGCTGACTTTGAAAGCGATTTTTGTCGGGTGGGCATTGTTTAGCGTTTGCTCAAAATAAAATTTTGACTTTATTTTGACATTGTAGGTGATGCTTACCTTAGAGTTGGTAGAGTACTGAGTGGAGAAAAATTATTGAATTGAAAACTTCGAAGAACAAAAGATAGATAACTAACGACTATTGAGTAGTGATTGTTGACTATTGACTAATGAGCATGAAATTGAGTGTTAAGCACACTGTTGATCGGTGGTTCAACAAAATAGCAAATAATCCAGCCCTGAGTGTAACTGCGTCGATTTTGTGGTTAGTGGCGATTGGCTGGATAGCTTTTGGGTGGAATTTGGGCAACATTGGCTTGATTGATGAGACAGAGCCGTTGTTTGCCGAAGCTTCCCGTCAGATGTTCGTTACAGGTGATTGGATTACCCCATTTTTCAATGGTGACACTCGTTTCGATAAACCTGCTTTAATTTACTGGTGTCAAGCGATCGCTTATGCAATTATTGGGGTGAATGAGTGGGCAGTACGCCTTCCTTCTGCGATCGCCGCATTCGGCTTAATTTGTTTAGCTTTTTACACCGTACACTGGTATTTGGCTAAACAAGATGAATTAGAGCAAGTTTCACGTCCTATTCGCCGCTACTTAACATCTTTTACAGCCGCAGCGCTGATGGCACTCAATCCCGAAACTATTATTTGGGCAAGAACGGGTGTCTCTGATATGCTGCTCACCGGATGTATGGCATCAGCTTTGTTATGTTTCTTTCTAGGTTACGCAGGGAAGGAAGAGAGCAGGGAGCAGGGGGCAGGGGGCAGGGAGCAGGGGGCAGGGGGAGCAGGGGGAGCAGGGGAAGATGAGGGGACAAGGAGAATAAATCCATCCCCAATTCCTAATGCTCAATCCCCAATGCCTCATGCCCTATTCCCTAATAAGTGGTACTTAGCTTTTTATGTGCTAATTTCAGGTGCAATTTTGACTAAAGGCCCAGTGGGAATTGTCTTGCCTGGGATAATTATTGGGGCATTTTTGCTTTATGTAGGAAGGTTTCGAGAAGTATTGCGGGAAATGCGCCTCCTCGTAGGTATGCTGATAATTTTCGGCTTATCAGTGCCCTGGTATGCTTTAGTAATTTGGCGCAATGGCTGGGATTACATTAACTCCTTTTTTGGTTATCACAACCTGGAACGCTTTACAGAAGTAGTTAATGGTCACTCAGCACCTTGGTATTTTTACTTTATAATTGTGCTACTAGGTTTTGCACCATGCTCAGTGTATATACCAGTGGCAATAATCAGGCTGAAGTTTTGGCAGCGATCGCACTTGCGATCGCTTGAACGTTTTCAGCAGTTTGGTTTATTCGCCTGGTTCTGGTTTGCTAGCATCTTTGGCTTTTTCTGCATTGCTGTCACCAAGCTCCCTAGCTATGTATTGCCTTTAATGCCAGCAGCAGCCATCCTAGTGGCGCTGTTATGGAGCGACTTTTTCCACGATACAGAAGACAGACAAACAATTCCTGTTTTCTCCTCTCCTACTTTTCTCCGAATGAGTGGTTGGTTGAATGTAGTATTTTTATCAGTACTTGCAACAGCATTGTTTAACCTAACCCACATATTAGGCAGCGATCCAGCTATAAGCAACTTCCACGAACTACTTCAAAAATCTGGTTTACCAGTAATAGGCGGCGTAATTTGGCTGGTTTGTGCCGTTTTAGTTGCGGGTTTCTTACTGAGTCGCCGTTGGAACTACGTTATTGGGATTAATTTGCTAGGGCTTGTGGCGTTTATAATTTTTGTCTTAACACCTGCTTCGTTTTTCATTGATCGAGAACGTCAATTACCCTTAAGGGAATTGTCTGCCGTTATCCTAGAAGCAAAACAACCAAATGAAGAATTGATCATGCTTGGCTTCAAAAAGCCCAGTGTGGTATTTTACAGCCACATTCATGTAAATTATTTAGGATTTCCCCAAGAAGCTATAGAGCATATTAAAAACCAGGCTGCCAAAGGATTAAAGCCTCCCTCTGTGCTGCTATTGGCTGAACAGAAAAGGTTTTTACAAATGGAATTACAGCCAGATGATTACAAGAGTTTATCGACTAAGGGTGCTTACAACTTGGTTCGGATTCCTTTTAAGAAAAAGAAAAATGAAAAAATAGACATATCATAATTGGGAATTGGGAATTGGGAATTGGGAATTGGGGATGGATTTATTCTCCTTATCCCCCTTGTCCCCTCATCTTCCCCTGCTCCCCCTGCTCCCCCTGCTCCCTGCTCCTCATTTCTATGCTTGACTATCTAACACTCTTCATGTACAATTACGCAGGTTTCAATCCCTAATAGGGATTTTAGTTGATTGCAATTTGATGTTTTCTTGTCGCACCAAAGTTACTTGGGAGGTTTTAATCCCTAATACAGCAATCCGATTTGATTTATGAAATTATTTGCGTAGATAGGGAGTGGGGAGTAGGGAAGAAGCCTTTTTAAGTTGCACTGAGTTTTTTCAGAAATCAAATATGATTCCTCTAGAGATTTTAGCCGTCAAAGCACAATCATGAGCAATATCTAAAATTTGAGTAGTTAGTAAAGTGCGTACTTTATCGCCGTAGGCATCGCGTCTACACCAGCAACTTAAATCCCTCCCTTCATCTTCGCTGATTATTGATAAATTTGCGTTGCTTTCAGCATGTGGTAGGTAATAATTAGCTGGGTGAGAGCAAGAGGGTAACTTTGCAATGTCTCCCCAGTTGTACCAGCAATTTTACCCAGTTCGGGATTACTTTCGCGATCGCAAATACTTCGCAGATGTGGCATATCAGAACAAATAATATGCTCTAGCTTATTCACTTGTTCTAAGGTGGCATGACCATCAACTTCTAAGACATCTACCGGCTTACACATATCTCTGTCAAGCCCCAAGCGGATGGCTGAGTCAGAATTACCATAGCTAGAATTAGTAATTACGGTGAAATCTGGATGGGGAATTGTCGGACGCAGTACCAGTCGGACATTCAGGTGTCCATTAGTTTCGTCCGCTTCATCGGTGGGTGGATAGAAACTAATGACTATATCAGACCATTGCCGTTGCGGACGGATAAACTGGGCTGAGTCTGGTTCGCGCTTTTCTAGTTCTGCTAGCACCTGTTCAGGAGTGTAGCCCCGCTTTTGTGTATCTCGCTTGACTTTCCATTTAGCGCGTACTTCTTCAGGAGGTGCAAGATAGACTTTAACATCGTAAGAATCACGGGCGGCACGAGTAGAATAACCGAGTAATCCCTCAATAATCACAAATTTACCGGGCTTGATATACTGCGGTGGCTCGAATGTGCCTGTTTTATGGCTGTAAACTGGCTTAAGAATTGGCTGTCCCGTACGTAGCAACGATAGGTGTTGCTGCATAATATCTAAGTAATTGCAGTCTGGGTGAAGGGCAGTGATGCCAATTTCTGCACGTTGTTGGCGATCGTAACGGTGATAATCATCTGTACAGATGATTGTGACATTTTCTGGGCCGAGTGCCTGAGCGATTCCCCGCGTCAGTGTTGTTTTCCCAGCAGCGCTATCGCCGACAATACCAAGAATTATTGGACGGCTCATCATACCTCCCAGAATATAAGTAATGTTTATTAATACAATTTCCCTACAATAGTTTTTATTCTAGAAGGGTTTAGGGTAGTAACTCAAGCAAAGCCTTGGTATGCAATATATATCTACATATAGAATGTCTGGGCGCTGGTTAATTGCATAATAATTGCAATCTACATGGCCGATAGATCCAGGACTTACGCAAAATCATCAAAAAACGAACCGCAAAGGACGCAAAGGACACAAAGAAATAAGAGTTTCAGATTTAACCGGGCAGCATTAAGGGACTTCCAAATAAAAAAATATCCCAAAACTGACGCAAAAATCCTCTTGATCTCTCCTCTCTCTGTGTTGCGCCAGTTGCTACAAGTCGGGGAACCGCAAGGGCGCACTGGCTTCTCTGCGCGCGGCAGTCGCTCATGGGGGAAACCCCCTTGGCGCTAGCCTCTCCCTTTGGGAGAAGACTGCGCTGCCTTGTCTCTGTGGTTCGTTTATTGGGATAATTTATTCCTTGGAAATCCCTAAGATTAAACTAGAGCGTACACTTTCGCTTCCCACGGGAAGATACCTTCTCTGCCTACCCATTCTGATGGAACTATCCGCTCTTGAGTAATTTCCTTCCACTGTTTGCCAACTGGGGTTGTAGGCCAATTCGGTACTCTGTACTCAGAAGCAGGAGGAGTACCGTAGTCGGAGAAATTCGCTACTACAACTACTAATTGATCGGCTTTATTACCACGCTGCCAGACTAGAACTCGCTTACCATCATTAAAGTCAACATGAATAAACTTAGTATCATTCACAGCTAAAGCTTCGGAAGTCTTACGCAAGCGAACTAACCTTGCAACGTATTGGAAAATGCGTTGCCGCCAATCATCTTTCACACGGCTGTAGTTAACTGGATCAATCTGTTTATGGTCATCTGTTGGAGGCAAATCTTGCTGATCGGCAAATTCGTCTCCGGCAAGGATCATGGGAATTCCAACAGAGGTAAGCAGGGATACAAATGCTAACTTAATGCGCGGTTCAGTATTAGCAATTCCATTACTAACCAGGTAGTTGAAGAAACGCTCATTACCATAACCGCCAACATCATGGGAAGTTATATAGTTGACCGCCTGAGAGCCATCTGTAAAGCCTAAGTTTCGACAATCAATTAGTTTGCGGATACTCCATTCAAAGCTAGGTTCATCCCAGGCATTCTTACCTAAAATCACTTGTCGGATGATTTGCTTAAATTTTTCATTCCAAAGTCCATCCAGACGATTTTGTTTGATCAGAGATAGGGGTACACTCAACTCTTCGCCAACTACGAGGAAGCGATCGCCGCTTCCGCCTCTTTTGTCCCAAAGGGTGCGGGCAAAATCCTTAAATTCTTGCAAAAAGTCATAGTTGGCAATATTGTTCACGCTATCCAAGCGCAGACCATCAACCCGATAGTATTCTAACCAGTGGGCTATATGGGCTTTTAAGTATTCACGGGCTGGCACAAGCCTGGACTTTTGCCCAGTAGTGGGATTATAGCCCTCTACCCAATAGTTGTACTTAAATAAATCCCCACCAAAGCCATCTCTTGACCCTTGTTCTGGATCGCCACTGGCCCATTTGATATAAAATTCCAAAAAATTAACGTTATGGTAAGGATTATTCCGCGAGAATGCCATCACCACATCCACAAAAAAGCGCAACCCTTGCTGATGGCAGACTTTAATCAGATGAGCTAAATCAGTTGAAGCAGTCGGTGCTGACTGGCTATCTGGATGACCCAAGTCAAAATCTGCGGCAAAATAATTTGCTGTACCATAGCCCCAATTGAGATTATCATCACTATCTTCTGGTGGCAGAAGTTCTAAGGCGTTGATTCCCAGTTCTGCAAGATGAGCGCGGTTCTTCAAGGCGGTAATCATCGGAAAAGTCGGAGCGATCGCTTCTGGGATCAACAGTGCCAGTACGTCACGAAATGTACCAGTTCCTTCTTCAATTAATCCATTTGAGCTAATCTTTGTCCATCGGGTTGGTAATTCGTAAATCACCAATTGATTATTGGTTGGCAGTGTCTCTAAAGGAGCATCGCCTTCCCAATTTACAGTTTGCCCTTCGGGATCGCAGGGAATCAGCGTTCCATTTTGATAAAGCACGACGCTTGCCGGATCAAAGCTAGTAACGCCTCCCGATTCTGACGGCGTTGGTGCAGGAAAGCGTCGATCTACAGTGGTCGCTGTTGGATCTGTGCAGTAGAGAGTTTGGTTAATATTAGCAGAACTGTAGGGGTCTGAGTTGCGGACTTTAAACCAGTAAAAGTAAACCTTTCCTTCAGTCAAACCAGACTCTTGAGCCGAAACTTCCCACAATTCTGGAAATTCTGCTGATTGACGAAGCGGAATTTCTCTAAATTTAGCTAATCTGTCTGGGCTTTCGGGAGTCGTGTTGCCAATGTAGAGAGTGGGAGCTAGTTCTGAAGCACCGACACGCCACAAGACAAAATGAGTTTTTTTGCGGCTTAATAGATCGATAGGCATGAGAAAAACCTCTAGGTCATCAAAGTTCAGCTATGAAGTTCTTACACAACAGTCGAGCCTTATTCCAGACGACAGCTTGAATAGACCTCTTGCATGGAATTAATTGCCCTGACCCTAAATCCCTTTCCCATCCTTGGGCTACGGTGTACACACAAGCCTGAAATAGCTTACTCATCTGGGTTTGAGCGTTAGTTTTACCCCACCCTAACCCTCCCCTTGCAAAGGCTACGGTGTACACACATCTCTGTACAAAACCAAAATCGTTGAAGATCCCCCTAAATCCCCCTTATAAAGGGGGACTTTGATTCTAGTCCCCCCCTTTTTTAAGCTACGGTGTACACACAAGTATGACCAGTATAGGTTTTAACTCTTCTAGTAGTTTAGGAGGGTGCTTTATGGATACGCCGAAATAACAAATGCGTTCGCCGAAATAACAAATGCGTTCGCTGAAATAACAAATGCGTTCGCCGAAATAACAAATGAGTTCGCTGAAATAACAAATGAGTTCGCTGAAATAACAAATGAGTTCGCTGAAATAACAAATGAGTTCGCCGAAATAACAAATGCGTTCGCCGAAATAACAAATGAGTTCGCCGAAATAACAAATGAGTTCGCCGAAATAACAAATGCGTTCGCCGAAATAACAAATGCGTTCGCCGAAATAACAAATGCGTTGGGATAGCTAAGAGGTCTAATATTTTACTGGTAAGTTTAGAGAAGAGTCTTTGAGAAGCCCACACTCACCCTGAAAGGGGAGTGTGTGGAGTATGTCACCAAAAATAAGGAATGAACGTTATGACAACTCAAACACTAGGACTGGAACAAAATCTCTATGACTATTTACTATCAGTGTCTCTCCGAGAGCCAGAGATTTTAACCCAACTGAGACAGGAAACAGCCCAGCATCCAGTCGGGAGAATGCAGATTGCTCCTGAACAGGGGCAATTTTTGGCGTTATTAGTGCAGTTGCTGGGAGCGAAAAAAACTCTGGAAGTTGGGGTATTTACTGGTTACAGTTCCCTGGTGGTGGCATTGGCGTTACCGAAGGATGGGAAGGTGGTAGGCTGTGATGTGAGTGAAGAATTTACAACGATCGCTCGGCGTTATTGGCAGCAAGCTGGAGTGGCGGATAAAATTCAACTGCACATTGCCCCAGCCCTGGAAACTTTAGATCGGTTACTCGCAACGGGAGAAGCGGAAAGCTTTGATTTTGCTTTCATCGATGCAGATAAGAGCAACTATGATGCTTATTATGAGCGATCGCTGCAATTAGTGCGGCCGGGGGGACTAATTGCGATCGATAATGTCCTCTGGTCAGGCAGGGTTGCCGACCCCCAAGTGCAGGATAATAGAACTAAAAGGATTCGTGCCTTTAATCAAAAGCTCCATCAAGACGCGCGAGTTAGTCTGAGTTTAGTAGCGATCGCAGATGGCTTGACTCTGGCACTGAAAAAGTGATGTCTTTCTCCACTTTTCTAAAACCCAATCTTCTTAGGTTAATACTTGACCGAGCAAGCTTTTTTAAGTAAGCAGTATCAGAGTCCAAAAATATTTATCTGGAAAAATTTATTTTTCTTTTTTTAAGTATTTATTCGGTTGTATATTATTAATAGGTCAAAATAGATAAATTCATCTACTAATTGTTTAATCTTTAATAATGTCAGTAGAAGATATTCTGCAAGCAGTAGAAACAATTCTGCAAGACAAGCCTCTTGCTTCCATTCAGTATTTTGTGCTGTCTCAGTCATGGTTGGGCAAAACTTACGGTGAAATGGCAGAGGAATCAGGCTACCGCGACAATTACATCAAGGAAGTTGGCTCTGAGTTGTGGCAAGACCTTTCCGCAGCACTGGGAAAAAAAATAACGAAAAAAAACCTGCATTTAGCCTTGCAGAAATACCTGCAAGACAAGATAGGCAATCAGAAAAATCAGAGTCAACAAGATTTTGTTGAAAAAGAGGCAAGAGAGCAGGGAGCAGGGAGCAGGGGAGAAGGTTCAGATGGGGATTCGACCCCACCTGAACGAGAACCACTTAACAGAAGTGAGGGACTCAGACCCATGTTCCGCTCCGCTCCACGGCAGGGGGAAGGGGTCATTTTCCCCTGCTCCCTGCCCCCTTCCCCCTGCCTCTTCGTTGAAGAATCTAGCTTAGAAATGGTTTCTCCAGACTTTTTTTCAGCAAGCAAGATCGAATTTCCTAGCGGCCCTGTCCCACTGGGTTCTCCTCTTTACATCAATCGTCCTCCCCTAGAAGAACTTGTATGTAACGAGATTTTATACCCTGGTTGCTTAATCCGAATCAAAGCACCCAGAAAGACAGGAAAAAGTTCACTGCTGAACCGGATGATTGCTTATGCTAGAGAGCAAGGTTATCAAATTGTCTATTTGGACTTTCAGGAGGCTGATGAAGGCGTTTTTGCTTCTCTGGATAAATTCTTGCGTTGGTTTTGTGTCAATGTCAGTAGACAATTAAATCTGTTTCCCTGTCTAGATGATTTTTGGGATACAGAAATGGGCAGCAAAGTAAGCTGCAAAATCTATTTTGAAGCATATCTGCTGCAATATATTGATTGTAGTCCTCTAGTTTTGGCTTTAAATGAAGTCCATCGAGTTTTTGAACATCCTAATATTGCCCAAGACTTTCTGCCAATGCTGCGATTTTGGCACGAACAAGCAAAGCAGGATCAACTCTGGCAAAAACTGCGGATGGTGGTAGTTCACACCACAGAAATTTATATTCCACTCAAGCTTAATCAATCGCCTTTCAATGTCGGGATAACAATTACGCTGCCACCGTTAACTCTCAATCAGGTACAGAATTTAGCATTGCGTTACGGGCTAAATTGTGCAGCAGACACCGAAGGGGCAAAACGCCTTGCACCTCTACAAGCAATGGTAGGAGGACATCCATATTTGGTGAGCCTTGCGTTATATCATCTATGTCAGGAAGAAATGACATTAGAAGTATTATTAGAAACCGCATCTACACCAGTGGGAATTTACAGTCAGCATTTACGAGAACTGTTGAGCTTACTGCAAAAAGAACCAGAATTAATGTCAGCGATGCAACAAGTAATTGCAACAGATGAAAAAGTAGAGCTAGATGCGATCGCTGCTTATAAGTTAGAAAGTATGGGTTTAGTTAAACTCAACGGCAATCAAGCTCAGGTGATGTGTGAATTATATCGCCTTTATTTTAGCCAACAGCTTGGAAAGCACTCAGGGTAGTAATGGTTCTGGTAGACTGTTGAAAGACAATTTATCTCCCCTCTCCTTGCTAAGGCTACGGAGTACCACAAGTTATCGAATCACTACCAGTCCTCGAATTACCCCACCCTAACCCTCCCCGTATGTATTGGGGAGGGAACGAGATTCTCTTGTTTCCCCCCAATACATCGGGGGGATTAAGGGGGGTAATTCGACTTGTGTATACACCGTAGCCTTGCTAAGGAGAGGGGTTAAGGGGTGAGGTTTTAAGATGTACTTCAATAGATCGGGAAGCCCTATAATTTAAAATTTTAAATCAAATGAACAGTTATCGATACCAAGTTGGTGGCACTTTAACTACTGACGCTCCCAGCTATATTGAGCGGAGAGCAGATGTGGAAATTTATGAAGCCTTGAAACAAGGTGAATTTTGCTACATCCTAAGCTGTAGGCAAATGGGCAAATCTTCACTTATGGTAAAAACAAAACATCGCTTACAACAAGAAGGTTTTAGATGTGCCACCGTTGACATGACTAATATTGGTTGCGAAAATATAACTCCAGAACAGTGGTATAAAGGAGTTGTAGGCGATCTATGGTTGGGTTTTAAACTGTTAGGAAAAGTAAATTTAAAAACATGGTGGCAAGAACAAAATGATATTTCTTGGATTCAGAAACTTAGCCGCTTTATTTCGGAAATCCTGTTAGCTCAGTTTCCTAACGAAAGACTATTCATTTTCATTGATGAAATTGATAGTATTCTCAGTCTTAATTTCTCTGTTGATGACTTTTTTAGCTTCATTAGGTTCTGTTATAATCAACGAGCAATTAATCCCGAATATCATCGGATTACATTTGCAATTTTTGGTGTTGCTACGCCTTCAGATTTAATTTTATATTCAAATCATACTACACCGTTTAATTTTGGCAAAGCCATTCGCGTCAATGGTTTCACATTTGAAGAAGCTCAACCACTATCTTTAGGGCTGGATATTAAAGACAATAATCCTCAGAAAGTTTTGAAAGAAGTATTAAGTTGGACAAAAGGGCAACCATTTCTTACTCAAAAGCTGTGTCGGCTGATTGTGAGTTTATCTCAAGATGATGTAGGTAGAACGCTAAAAATTCCCCCAGGCACAGAAGAATTTTGGATAGAAAATGTGGTGCGATCGCACATCATCGATAAATGGGAATCACAAGATGAACCGGAGCATTTGCGGACAATTCGCGATCGCATCCTCAGCAACGAACAAATTACCGCCAGATTGCTAGGAATTTATCAGCAAGTCCTCCAAGGAGTAGAAGTTTCAGCCGACGATAGTCGAGAACAGGTAGAACTGTTGTTGTCTGGTTTGGTGGTGAAAAAGCAAGGTTTTCTCCAAATCAAAAACCGAATTTATCAAGAAGTTTTCAATTTAGAATGGGTTGGAAAAAAATTAGCTTATTTGCGCCCCTATTACGAAACCTTCAATGCATGGATAGCCTCAAAGGAAACAGATGAATCTCGCTTATTACGTGGAAAAGCTTTAATTGATGCTCAGATTTGGGCAAATGGCAAAAGCTTGAGCAATTTAGATTATAGATTTCTAGCTGCTAGTGAAGAATTAGATCGGCGGGAAATGCAGCAAGCATTAGAAGCTGAACGTGCTAGAGAAGTTGAAGCACGACTTGCAGAACAACAAAAAAGGCTAATTCAACAAAAGAAAGCTTCTACAATAGTCACACTCTTGCTTGCAGGTATGACAATCAAATTGGCGATTTCTATAGTATGGGGAGTGTCACTTTTAAGAAAGATTGATGCTTTAGAATCACAGTTAAAATGTAACCAGATAGGGCATCAGAGGAAAGTAATAACGGCAAGTTCTAGGTTAGGTGACAACTCTCACCGCTAACTGCTTTTCAGTTAGCGGGAGCATCTCAGATTCACAAATGAGACTTGCTGCTTCGTAGGCTGGGTATCCCCTAAGCCTCCACAGCCAGGAATCGGTAGTCCAACCGATCCACGTTTCAAAAGATTCAATGCGGCGTTCCAGTCGCGGTCAATGACCAATCCACAAGAACAACTATGAACACGGACGGCCATTGTTTTTTCAACTCTTTCACCACAACTCGAACAATTAATACTCGTGCCTCTAGGGTCAACTCCAAGTGTCAGCTTGCCGCGTTTTACCGCTACTGCTTGCATGATTTCCAGGAACGTACCCCACGCAACATCTAGTATTGACTTAGCTAATCGTGTTCTAGCTAATCCTCTAATGTTCAAGGTTTCAAAAACAATCAAATCGTATGAGTTAACTAACCAATGAGCTACATGATAATGAAACTCTTTTCTTTGCCGAGCAACGTGCAAATGAAGCTTTGCAACTTTATTGGATTGCTTGCTGTGATTGTTAGACCCTTTGACTTTACGTGCAAGTTTGCGCTGTTGACGGGCTAATTTTGATTGTGACGAACGATAATACTGCGGCACTTCAATACTTTGTCCATCAGCAGTGGTTAAAAACTTTTCTAAACCTACATCTATGCCAGTAACAGTTGTGATTTCATCAATAGATAAAGTATCGGGAACAGTCTTGTCTTCTAAAGAAAAACTACAATACCATCCATCAGCTTTAACAAGAATCGTCGCCTGTTTAATCTCAAAACCGTCTGGAATTGGTCGATGTAAGATAACCTCAATCTCACCAATCTTGGATAATTTGAGAATATTACCTGTTAGGTGTGCGCCAGCTTTGGGTGAATTAACACGGGGGAATGTAAACGAACTTATATCACCACGCTTTTTAAAACGTGGTCTTCCTCCTCGCTTGCCTTTTTTGTCAGGTGTTAACCATCGTTTCCACGCCTTGTCCAACCGCATTAAATTTTGTTGTTGGCAGTCGGCATAAATGTTTTTGTAATCGGGGAATAGCTCTTTGGTTTGCTTGAGGTTGCTTGCTTGTGTATAGTAATCTGCTTTATCTGGTATCTTTCCAATTGGTTCAGAAACTAAGCTACATCGGTCAATCTGCGATCTTGTACGTCTTAGCCAGTTCAACCTTTCCCCTAGTGCGTAGTTCCAATGGCGACGCAGCAACTCGCCCCAAGATTCAAGAATGACAACTTGTTCGGGAGTAGGGTTGAGTTTGAACTGATAAGTTAGTAGCATAGAACTATTGTACAGCATTATTCCGTACTTTTGTATGACTATTCGCATAGATATCAGGCTTCCAGAACAAGAACTAGAGATATTAAAAACCTACTGCCAAGAACAAGATAGAACTCAAACAGAGGTAATCCGTGAATTTATTCGTAGCCTTAGAAAGAAAACCAAAAATCAATGAATTGGTAACTATTGGGGCATCGAACCCCAATAGTTACCCTCCTATCCCCCTCACCGCCAAGCAACGCTTAGGCGGGAGTACCCCGGAGGCTTAGATGGATGCTGACTAAATTTTTGATTTTAGATTAAATAAAATCAAAAGCCGTTATAGAAAGTCCAGAATAATGGTCATTAAAAAACTTAGCTAGTGACTCTGCTTGAGATTGGTTAATTTTCCGTTGACCATTAACCACTTCCCTAACAATGTCAACAGTTCCAAAAACCCCGGCTAAAGAATTTGGTTCCACATCAAACTCATGCATAAGGGATTCCAAAGTAGCCACAGGTTTTGATTCACCCATCGAAAAATGACGTTCTTCGTAATTCTCAATTAGAAGAACCAACAACTCAAAAATTGCATTTTCTGCCTCTGTCAACTCGCCAGACATCATCCCCTCTACTGCTGTTAAGGCTCTGTTATATTCCTGTTCTGTTTTAATTGGCTTAGGCTGATACTGAATCAGTAAGTCAGTATCAGCTTGTTGACTAAAAGTAGGGATCATCTTTCCACCTTTCCTTATCGTATTCAGGATGGGTAAGAACGTATTTAATAAAAATTGTCTGGCTGGAATATCTAAGGCATCAAGTAAAAATAAGTAGTGTGAGCATCTTGCTCACGCGGGCAAGATGCCCACACTACAAATATTAAATTGTTCAACTTATTTTTACACGACTCCTAAGAGGATGTTTGAAAAGTCATGATTGATGTGTCAAATATTTTTTACCCCACCCTAACCCTCCCCTTTATAAGGGGAGGGAACTAGATTTCTTTTTCCCCCCTTTATAAGGGGGGATTAAGGGGGGTAATTCGACTTGTGTATACACGGTAGCCAATACATCGGGGGGATTAAGGGGGGTAACAATTCGATTAAAATCACAACATAGTAAATAGCATGATTCCCCTTTTGACGGTCAAGATAAAAACCTAAATTTTCGATGACTTTGATAAATTCTTTAGCTTTGACACTGGGAAAATTGCTCATGCCAAGATACTTGTACCAATTTAATGTGAAGCTGCACTAAATGAGTAAATCTCTATTCTTGTCGCTCTTGGCGTACTTGGCGGTTCGTTTAATATTCTGTGCATCTTCACACAGAATTGGTATTAATGGCTTAACAATTAAATCATCTCTAGGAATTGATAGATTATCAGCCCTTAACTTTCAATATATAATTCAATAGCTTCTGTAATATTATCTATGGCCTCTTCAAAAGAATCTCCCTGAGAATGACAACTTTTTAGGATTGGACAAAAAGCGTGATAACCTCCATCTGATTCTTTTTCCAGAAGAACTGTGTAATTATAAATTTGTTTATTATTGTCCGTATATTTTAAGATTGTTTGGGAACCACCTACTTTTATCTCAGCACGATTCCATCATAAAGGCTTTTAAGTTATGTTGCTGAAAGCAGTGCGATCGCCGATTTTGTAGCAACTGTCTTGAAAGTTAAGCGTCGGCGTAGCCCGTCGTAGACATCGCTAACAGAAACGCAGTGTCTAACCAAAGCTGCCGAAAATGTGAGTTAAAATGCTGATATCTTTAACAACTACTCACGCAGAACGCCCCGGAAAAAGCGATCGCTATGCTTCAGTATCCCCATCTCGAACAAGCGCTAAAATATCACTTCGGTTATGACAGATTCCGCCCCGGACAACGGCAAATTATCGAAGATGCGCTGCAAAATCGAGATTTAATGGTTGTGATGCCGACTGGTGGGGGAAAATCTTTGTGTTTTCAGCTACCAGCGTTGTTAAAAAATGGACTAACTGTGGTAGTGTCGCCGTTAATTGCTTTGATGCAAGACCAAGTAGAAGCACTGCGAAATAATAATATTAACGCCACATTTCTCAATAGCAGTTTGAATGCTTATCAAGTGCGATCGCGCGAAGAAGCCATCCTCAACGGGAAAGTAAAATTACTATACGTCGCCCCTGAACGTCTCCTCAGTGAAAGGTTTCTCCCATTTATCGATTTAGTTAAAGAAAAAATCGGTATTTCTAGCTTTGCTATTGATGAAGCGCACTGCGTTTCGGAATGGGGACACGATTTCCGTCCAGAATATCGCCAGTTAAAATCTCTGCGGAAACGCTATCCTGATGTTCCTACCGTAGCCCTCACCGCTACAGCAACCGATCGCGTCCGTAGTGATATCATTCAACAACTAGGACTAAAGCAACCAAGCATCCATCTTGCTAGTTTTAACCGGGAAAATCTTTATTACGAAGTTCGTCCTAAAACTAAATATGCTTACGCTGAGTTATTAGAACTAATTCGCGAAAGTGAAGGTTCGACAATTATTTATGCTTTAACGCGGAAAAAAGTTGATGAACTAACTTTTAAATTGCAAAATGATAAAGTTGTTGTTCTGCCTTATCACGCCGGATTAACTGATGAGGAACGTAGTAGTAATCAAACGCGATTTATTCGAGATGATGTCCGGGTGATGGTGGCAACAGTCGCCTTTGGCATGGGAATTAATAAACCCGATGTGCGGCTGGTAGTTCACTTTGATATGCCCAGAAATATAGAAAGTTATTATCAAGAATCGGGTAGGGCAGGTAGAGACGGAGAACCATCTCGGTGTACAATATTTTTCAGCTTTGGTGATGTTAAAACAATTGAATGGAGTATCGATCAAAAAACTGACCCTCAAGAACAGTTGATTGCTAAACAACAACTGCGGCAGATGATCGATTACGCTGAAGGCACTGATTGTCGGCGAACAATTCAACTGGGTTATTTTGGAGAAAGATTTCCTGGGAATTGCGGTAACTGTGACAATTGTCGTCATCCCAAACCCATGCAAGATTGGACAGTTGAAGCCATGAAGTTTTTATCTTGTGTGGCGCGTTGCAAAGAAAGATTTGGGATGCTACACATAATCGATGTGTTGCGGGGGGCAAAAAAAGACAAAATTCTCCAGTACGAACACGATAAACTTTCCACCTACGGTATTGGCAAAGATAGAACTCTAGATGAATGGCGAATGTTGGGGCGATCGCTTTTACATCAAGGGTTAATAGAACAAACTAGCGATGGTTACTCAGTTTTGAAACTCAACGCCCACAGTTGGGAAGTAATGCGAAAACAACGTACAGTTTCGCTAGCTGTAACCACAGTCCAAAAAATTACCTGGGAACAGGGGAGTGAAAAAGCAGAAGAAGCAGAAGTATTATTGCAGAAGTTGCGATCGCTACGGAAACAATTAGCTGACGAACAATCTGTACCACCTTACGTCATCTTCCACGATTCCACTTTAAAATTGATGGTACAGGTGCAACCCCAAAACTTAGGTGAATTTGCCAAACTTTCTGGTGTAGGTAGTCACAAACTCGCTCAATATGGCGAAAAGTTTATTACAGAAATCTGTGCCTACCGTCAAGAAAAAGGTTTGCAAAATAAATCGGCTAAGAATAATTATATATCCTCTCCTAACTCATCTTCTTACACTGAATTACAGACATTACAATTACATCAACAAGGTTTAAATATCGCTCAAATTGCCCAAAAACGCAACCTTAGTCCGGCAACAGTTAGCAATCATCTAGAAAAACTAATTGAGAAAAATCAGCCAGTTGATTTAAATCAATTAATACCTCTAGAACATCAACAAAAAATTTGGCAAGTTTTAGAAGTACTCGGTGATATTTCCCTCACTCCCATCAAAGAACAGCTAGGTGAAAGCTACTCTTTTGATGAAATTCGTTTAGTACGGAGTAAGTGGCGGCGGGAAAATCGCAAGTGAGAATTTAATTAGTATGAATATAGTGTTTTCTAATCAAATGAGTACCAAAAATGCTTAACTGAATTTTGTTTAAGTATTCCTATTTACTCATATAGGACTAATATTTGATTTTTGAATAAAATTAGGTATTGTAGGATGTGTTAGTGGAAAGTACGGCATCATCCCAAGCTGATGGTGCGTTACGACGTTCCGTCTAACACAACCCCAGTTCGCTCAAGTCAAGCCACTGCCTTGCGGAGGTTCCCCCTGTTGTGGCAAGTGGCGCGGGAAACCCTTTCGGCAGTTCCTTTTGTGGGAAACCCCGAAGATCGGACTGCCTCACCACACGACTGGCTTCCCTACAGATACTTGTATCTTTTTAGAAATCAAACCGGATTCCTACATTTAAGTTGTACTCAGAAAACTCTCAATGAGCCAGACTACTTTAAATTTAGTTGCAATATCTATCTTTCTCATGACCCTATCGGTACTAGTGGGGCCATTCTTGAATTTGTCGCCAGCAGTGCCGGCACTTGCAACCTTCACGATTTTAGGCATAGCTACGTTAGATAGTTTTAGCTTGCAAGGCAAGGGTGGTACTATTTTTTTAGATTGGATTGCTGGTTTTTCTAGCGAACATCGCGATCGCATCGTCCATCACGAAGCAGGGCATTTTTTGGTTGCTTACCTGTTGGGTATTCCCGTTACCGGCTACACACTCAGCGCTTGGGAAGCCTGGAAACAGGGGCAACCTGGGCAAGGTGGCGTTAGCTTTGATGATAGCGAATTAGCATCTCAATTAGAAGTGGGTAAAATCAGTGCCCAAATGCTAGACCGTTACTGTACTGTTTGGATGGCTGGGATTGCTGCTGAAACCCTAGTTTTTAATAATGCTGAGGGTGGATCTGATGATAAAAACAAGCTGATAGGAGTCTTGACAATTTTGGGTTTTTCTGAATCAGTTTATCAACAGAAATTGCGGTTTCATGCCCTCCAAGCAAAAACCCTACTGCAAGAAAATTGGTCTAGCTACGAGGCTTTAGTTAATGCCATGCGACAACGCACTTCGGTAGAAGATTGTCATGCTGAGTTAGGAGACGCGATTAATCGCCTCTCTTAGGAATTATAAATATTAGCTCTTCACTAATTCCCAATGCCCACCTTTAAGAGGAAACAGCTTTTAAATGTGAAATATGAGATAAGTAGCTTGAGTGAATAACCCGATTACGCCCAGTATTTTTAGCCTGTAACAGACATTGATCGGCACGATTGAGCAAACTCTCTCCCTGCTCATCATCGTCAGTTTGCAGACTTGCTGTGCCTATACTTATAGTAATATTAATTATCAGTTTATTGCTAAGTGCAAATGGTTCGTCGCTGACTACGCGATTAAGACGACGGGCTACTAATAGTGCTTCTTCATCAGTAGTATTAGCCAGAAGAATCACAAATTCTTCACCACCATAGCGAAATGCTGTGTCTTGACAGCGCAGATTGTGTCGCAGACGCTGACATAATACTTGTAAAATGCGATCGCCTACTAAATGCCCGTGAGTATCGTTAACTTTCTTGAAATGATCTACATCCAGAATAATCAAACTCAAGGAAGTTTTTTCAGTTCTAGCTCTTTTAATTTGCCTGGGTAAGTCCCATTCTAACGCACGACGATTATTTAATTCTGTCAACGAATCGGCTAAAGCGATCGAAGATAACATATCATTTGTCCGAATCAAATCTCGGTATTTTTGTGCTTTTCGCAAGCCAACAGTCAATTGAGCAAGTATTAATCCATGATTGGCGGTTAACTCTGCCAAGCTATAATCTGTTTTTTCATCAATCAGATGCCAAATATAAGCATCGGCTCCTTGCTTTAGGGCCGCAGCACTCATCTCTAATTCCCTATGCCAACCCTTATTTCTATCAGTAAGCTGTTGGGAACGATCCTCGAAAAGAATACAGTATATCCAGGATAGTTTTGTCTGCTCTTTCAACCAAATGCACAGTTCCATACTGCCATCCAGACTAGCCTGTATAAGTATTATATCGGGCGGCGTTGTTTTAATGCGCGATACTACTTGATTTAAATTGTCCATAACTTCTACACTAAAGGCAGTCGCATAACGAATCTGATCTGGAAGTGTGGCGATAAAATTATTTTTTCCAAAGACCAGAAGAGAAATATTCATTGCTTTATTTTTTATCCTATTTAAATTTTAAAGACATTTAATTGATTAACTTACTGCGATTATTACCTAATACTAAATATGATTTTTTAGGCTAGGTTTTATTTCTGAATATATAATTTTTTTTATACCGAATCTACAATAATTTTCCAAATTTCATCTCCTTGTAAGGCTTTATTTTTACTGCTAGAGTTTCTGAAATATCTACTTCTGACAACTAATGTCTTCTTTACATTATGTTTTTCAAACAGTAAAAATACTGAATAATATTTGGGTGCATAAAAACTATCCCCGTGGTTTCTTAGGTGTTATTTTTCTAGGAAAATTGCCAAAATAAATAGTTTAGAATAGCTATCATATTAGATAACAAATTTTCTTTTTTTGGAGAAAAATAAATAATCTATAAAGATTTTTCATTCGCTGTTCAAAATCAAAGTTTTATTATTGAATAATAAATGTTATTTCTCATAGACAAATTTAGTCTTTTTTTGTATAAACTAGGCTTTCATCAAGTATTAAATTGGGAGTGAAATTGCAGAAACAATGCAAATTAATAGATAGTATAACTCTCTCCAGCTATGAATAGGAGCTTTCCTGCAAAAACATATCCTACAATTACAGAGCGAATTTATAGGGTAAAAAAATCACAACTTATGTGTATGTGAAACTTGGCTTTAGAATGTGTTAGTAAGAGAAATAAAATGTCCCTGCCTACGTGCTTTATCTCTATTTGTTTACTTAATTCACATATTTTTTTTAATTACTTGCAATATCGTAAATCTAGAAAACAAAGCGAAATAAAAAGCTTGATGTCAAAACCTGACCCTAATATAGGTAAATTAAGTAATTGGATAGAATTAATTACACAATATCATTGCGAATGAAGCGTAAAGCCTTCGGCATAGCTTCGCTTAACGCGGTAGCATCTCGTAGAGATAGCGTAATGAAGCAATTCGCTTGCGGTTGGGATTGCAACGCTGTGCTCGCAATGACTGTAAATATTTTTGTCCAACTACTTGCTTGTATTCTCCTCTTATAAAGGGCAGAATAAATATAAAAAAATTTTCTTTGCGTACATGAGATATTAAAATCTAAACTTCTGTGAAAAGCTAGAATCGGCTCAATAACCTTTAACAGCATAACCAGCAGCAACAATTACGTGTTTGATTTACTCCTCAGAAGCTGTGGATTACACTGTGAAAGTTTTACATCCACCTTAGTCTCAGGTTCTATAACGTCGGTGGATTCAGTAATTATTTCTGCACATCCCTCACAAGCAACATTTGATACTTTCAGTTTTAGTGTCAGTTGCTACCCTAATACGTGATTTTTAAAGTATTTCTTAAGGATTAATCTTAAAGACCAAAATGCGATGTCTACGATGGGCTACGCCTACGCATACCCTGCCAGAGTTCAGAATAATAGTCTAAAGGCATCTTCATCACTGCATATAGCTCATCGACTGGCACAATTTGCTGGCGGTAATATGAAACAAAATGCAAGAATATATAAAGCTATTTATGAAAATACACTTACCTAGTGCCGCTAGACCCAAATCTAAAGTCTAAAGTTAAAAACACCTATGTCTTCAAATCCTCAGTACCTAAGCGGTAACGAAATTCGCAACACATTCCTCAACTTCTTTGCCCAACGGAGTCACCAAATCCTCCCAAGTGCCTCTCTCGTGCCAGAAGATCCAACCGTACTGCTGACGATCGCGGGGATGCTACCATTTAAACCGATATTCTTGGGGCAGAGGACACCAGAATTTAAGCGGGCTACGACTTCGCAAAAGTGTATCCGTACCAACGACATCGAAAATGTCGGACGCACTAAACGGCATCATACGTTTTTTGAGATGCTGGGTAATTTCAGCTTTGGTGATTATTTTAAAGAACAAGCGATCGCTTGGGGTTGGGAAATCTCCACACAAGTCTTTGGCTTTTCCCCCCAAAATCTCGTTGTCAGCGTTTTTAAAGATGATGATGAAGCTTTTGCTATCTGGCGCGATCAAATCGGTGTGCCGGTAGCGAGAATTAAACGCTTGGGCGAAGATGATAACTTTTGGGTATCTGGCCCGACTGGCCCTTGTGGCCCTTGTTCCGAAATATATTACGACTTCCACCCAGAACGCGGTGACGAAAATATCGATTTAGAAGACGATTCCCGGTTCATCGAGTTTTATAATCTCGTGTTCATGCAATATAACCGGGATGCTTCCGGTAATTTAACACCACTGCAAAACAAGAACATCGACACCGGTATGGGTTTGGAGAGAATGGCACAAATTCTCCAAAAAGTACCCAATAACTACGAAACTGACCTAATTTTCCCAATTATTCAAACAGCCGCTCAAATTGCTGGCATTGATTACCACAGCAGCGATGAGAAAACCAAAGTTTCTCTAAAAGTTATTGGCGATCATGTTCGTTCTGTTGTCCACATGATTGCTGATGAAATTCGCGCTTCCAATGTGGGAAGGGGTTATGTGTTGCGGCGATTAATTCGGCGCGTGGTGCGTCATGGGCGATTAATTGGGATTTCTGGTGAATTTACTACCCAAGTTGCGGAAACTGCGATCGCACTTTCTGAATCAGCTTACCCCAATGTCCGCCAACGGGAAGCAGCAATTAAAGCTGAATTGCAACGAGAAGAATCCAATTTTCTCAGAACTCTCGATAGAGGCGAAAAACTTCTAGAAGAAATCATCCAAGAGGTAAAACAGCGAGGGAATACTCAAATTAGTGGTGAAAGTGCATTTACCCTTTATGATACCTACGGATTTCCCCTCGAACTTACTCAAGAGGTTGCCGAAGAAAATAATCTCACAGTTGATGTTGAGGGATTTGAGGCGCAAATGGAAATTCAGAAAGGACGTGGTAGAGATGCACACGAAACCATCGATTTAACTGTGCAAGGTTCCCTCGATAAGCTAGCAGAACACATCCAAGTCACCGAGTTTTTAGGCTATACCCAATCTGCAACGACGGCGAAAGTCGAAGCGATTTTGGTAGAAGGTGTTTCCCAAGAGGAAGCAGAAGCGGGAACACAGGTACAAATTATTCTTGATAAAACGCCATTTTATGCTGAATCCGGGGGACAAATCGGCGATCGCGGTTATATCTCTGGTGATGGTATAGTAGTTCGCGTTGAAGACGTGAAAAAAGAATCTGATTTCTTTGTTCACTTCGGACGCATCGAACGCGGTACACTGCGCGTAGGCGATCGCGTCACTGCCCAAATCGATCCGGATTGTCGCCGTCGCGCCCAAGCTAACCATACTGCAACGCATCTGTTACAAGCAGCGTTGAAAAAAATTGTTGATGATAGCATATCTCAAGCAGGTTCCCTGGTTTCCTTTGATCGGTTGCGCTTTGATTTCAACTGTCCCCGTGCTTTGACAGCAGAGGAAGTGCAACAAATTGAAGAACAGGTAAACACTTGGATTGCCCAAGCACATGCTGCAAAGGTGGAAGTATTACCAATAGCCGAGGCGAAAGCTAAGGGTGCTGTTGCCATGTTCGGCGAAAAATACGGCGAGGAAGTGCGGGTGATTGACTTCCCTAACGTATCAATGGAACTGTGCGGTGGAACTCATGTCAGCAATACGGCTGAAATTGGCGTTTTCAAAATTATCTCAGAAGCTGGCGTAGCTTCTGGAGTGCGGCGCATTGAAGCTGTTTCAGGGCCAGCAATCCTAGATTATCTCAACCTGCGGGATAAAGTAGTTAAAGATTTGAGCGATCGCTTTAAAGTTAAACCCGAAGAATTACCAGACAGAATTACAAGTCTGCAAAGCGAACTCAGAACTAGCCAAAAGGAATTGGAAACCTTGAAGGTACAGTTAGCGATCGCTAAATCTGACAGCTTGCTACAAACAGCCGAAATTGTAGGCGATCATAAAATTATCGTCGCCCAATTAGAAGATGTCGATCCAGAATCATTAAAAACCGCAGCCGAACGCTTACTGCAAAAAATCGGTAACGGTGCAGTGGTGCTGGGTTCTGTTCCCGAAGCCGATAAGGTAAGCATAGTTGCAGCTTTTAGTCAAGAAGTCAACAAAAAAGGTTTACAAGCCGGTAAATTTGTTGGTGCGATCGCTAAAATCTGCGGTGGCGGCGGCGGCGGAAGACCAAACTTAGCCCAAGCTGGCGGACGCGATGCGAGTAAATTACCAGATGCGTTGGCACAAGCGGAAAGTGAGTTAAAGTCGGCATTGGGTTAAAACTCTTTGTTACAGCACCTGTCGTAGGGGCAATTCATGAATTGCCCCTACGAAAAATCACGACTTTCTCCTCTCTGTGTCGCGCCAGTTGCTACAAGTCGGGGAACCCGCCCAACGCACTGGCTTCTCTGTGCCTCTGTGGTTCGTTGATTTCTTTAAACCATCTCAAACTCTAATTGATGACTCTTAAAAAAATCATGAGTGAAATGATCCACCACATTCGTATCAGCTAATTCCAAATTATAAAAATCCACAACTTCATGGTCAAAATGGGGGCCAGCATGCCAAGTTCCCTCATGTAGCTTGATAAAACAATTCCCCGGAACGTGGAAAGCAGCAATCTCTTCTAAAGCTGGTTCATTCACATCATTATGAGGAGGACAAACAGCAATTAACCAATCCTTACCTTCCAAAGAACCCAGACATTGAGTGCATTGCAGATGGCGAGTAATGTTGTGAAACTTTCGCCCTCTCTTCTCCAACCGCATAATATAAAATCGTGGAATTCCATTTTGCAGGTTTAACTGGGCATCTTCCACATCGTAACCTTTGCCATCAACACTTGCAAAAATTACCTGTCCATAACGCCGAAAGTTTTCAGAATTCACCCATTGCGCTTGCAATTGTTGCACTGTCTTTGATGTGCCCATATCAAAATCTTTGAGAGAGATTACTTAGGTTTATTTTCCCCCAAAATGACTGAATTTTATACATACAGTCATTATGGTGATGTCCTGAGTCTCAATCCTCTAAATTGTAGAAAAATAGCCTCAACTGGCTAGATAACTACGTACTTGTTCCTTTTGTCGTCGGAGGAGACTGAGAGCTTTTTGCTCAATCTGACGTACCCGTTCTCGACTAATCCCCATGCGATCGCCAATTTGTGCTAAAGAAAGTTCGTAGCCATCAGTCAAACCAAAGCGCAAGGTTAATATTTCTCGCTGTTGGGGAGACAGCTTTGCTAACAAATCGTGTAAATCTTGGTGGAGAGATTCTTCAACAGCATAGTCTTCAGGAGAAGGGCCGTCATCTTCTAGAATATCCTGTAATTCTGTATCTTGTTGTTCCCCAACTCGCGCCTCTAGCGAGAAAGGTTGACGCGCCAAGTACAAACACTCTCTAACTTGGCTAGGTGTCAAAGATAACGCATTGGCAATTTCAGCAGTAGTGGGAACGCGACCTAGCTGTTGAGATAATTCTCGCTGTACCCGTTTAATTTTGTTCAGTTTCTCAAAAACATGGATCGGTAAACGAATAGTCCGTCCTTGTTGAGCGATCGCTCGCGTGATTCCTTGACGAATCCACCAGTAAGCGTAGGTAGAAAACTTATAACCAAGAGCAGGATCAAACTTATCCACTCCTCGCTCTAAACCCAAAGTTCCTTCTTGAATTAGATCCATAAATTCCAGATTGCGGTGCTGGTATTTTTTCGCCACAGCCACCACCAACCGGAGATTAGCCTGAATCATTTTTTGCTTGGCTTGGTGTCCTTGACTTAGCTGTTGTTCTAGCACTTCAACACCTAACTCCGCCCGATCTGCCCATTCTTGCAGCGTGGGTTCGTGGTCTAATTTCACAGCCAATTCTTCCTTAGCAGCTAATAAATTCATCATCAGCTGCACTTGTTGGGCAAAAATAACCTCTTGTTCGCGAGTCAACAAATCTACACGCCCGATTTCTTGCAGATAACTACGCACAATATCATCTGTAGCTCGAGGTTTTTTATCTGCGGCTAAACTTTTTTTCTTCGTTTTTTGAACTTCGGTAGGTGGAGATGTTAAGTTGCTCATGGTTATTTGCTCCTCTGTAACCTCATCAATTTATTGGTATCAAGTCTAGATATTCAGACCCATAGCCATTTCACACTGCTAATCATATCAATTGGCAATACTGATGAATTCTGGTCTATGATACATCACAAGTCAATTGTTGGAGATAATAAACCCAAAATCAACCCACCCCCTAATACTAACATTATCGCCAGTCACAAATCAATTCCCCAAAGTATTATCACTATATCCTTTGAAGTAATTACACTCGTTTCTTAGGGGAAATCGCATATCTTCAAACACAATTATGTTTAGTTCAATTATCAGATGTAGTTAATGGAAAAAATGAGAACTTGACCAAGCAATGATTTCATTTCCACAAGATAATTTAATAACAGCAAATATCAAAACAATTCAAAAATTTTAAATCATGGAGTTTTTAAACTTTTAATAGTCTTGCTGTACTTCTATGTAATTATAATTAAGTGGAATTAATTAAACACAAAATATCTATTTTTTAACTCTATTTTTTTAGATAATCAAATCATATCAAGCTGTGTACATAGCGGGCGATCGCTAAACACCAACGAAAACACTGCTCCTGCTCAAGAACAGCCTTCTTTAAGAGTGTGGTTATTTGTAATAAAGGATTTAGGATCGAAAAGACGCAGGTATCTGTGACAATTGCACTTGTGTCATACTGCACGCAGACATCTGCATTGAATGCGGTATTATTGATCTGATAGCTATAAGAAATATTTTTGGAAATAAAAGTACTAGCAGTAGCACCAAGTATAATACTTGGCAATACAACAATACCTCCCTAGCTTACTTACTGCCGTAGGCATCGCTACTAATATCCTAATTGAAGCGAAAAGATTTACGTTTAAAGGTGGATAGTTAATTTTTACATAACATACTTAAACAATAAGATTCCCCTATGTTAAAAGAATTTCGATATCAAAATTTAGTAACTGTCACACTAATACCAGAATCGAGTTTGGGAATCTTAAGATACTCAATTGGTTCAGTACCTTGAGAACTTTGGGTATTTGGTGGCTTCTGACATTGCTTAAAGAAAGCGCCGGGATTATTAATAAACTCAAGCGGGTTCATATTTTTGCATCCTCGCTCCTGTATTAGCGAAATTGATTCAGCAGTTTGTTTGGAATTATTAGTCTGTCCTGTAAAATTACTCCATGTAGTGGTAATTGTCGCGGGTTCCGTCAATAAAGCTCCAGCCTGACTGCGATCGTAAAATGGCTCCTTCGGAGCATTACCTGTTGTGATGGGAACATTTTCTTGGTTAGCATAGACACTCTGAGGTAGAACGAGTGCGCTAATCAGAACGACTAAGGTCATAAAAGAAGATTTCATTAATTCAATCTCTTAATATCAGTTTAATAATTACAATTGGGTAGATACAGACACCAAACAATAGCAGTCTAGCTTGAGTACTTCACATTAACACAGGTACTAAGTAGTATGGCTAAACTTCATTAAAAATATAGTGGAATCCAGTTGTATATGGACTTTTGTCTACAAGGAGGTAGTTGAGTAATCCATCCTCTAACAAATCAGAATTTGACACTCTCCTGTTACCTCCCTAGCGTTATAACTGTGCTAATTCATATTTCGTTACCCTACTACTAGCCGTTTATCTCTCCTACGTGTTACTATACGGTTACACAAATAAGACAACATCAATATCCTTTAGATAAATCTTGAAAGGCTTATTTTGCGCGGATTGCAGAATATAAACAAGGTGATTGCAAGTTTACAGGTAAACCTAAAATACTGGGATGTAAACCCAAGGACAGAAACTATGTTGTAATTTTCACACAGAAAGCCAGACCAAAAAAACCTTTCGCTAGCCTAGGCAAATTAAACCAAGTACGAGTTATTACAACTTTCATCCTAAAATTATACAATTCTAGTATTGCTAGTCCCGTATTATTCCCAAAATTGAGCATTATTCAAAGCAGAAATTAATTGTTGCTGAAAGCTGTTAAGAATCTTGCGTAAATAGCCATACAGTCTTTTCAAGTATCTCTTTTCACTACACAAAGCTTACCTTTAAAATGCTTTTCCTTGGAAGTTGGCAAAATTGCTATATTCCTTACCCTGAAGCTATTAGTTCCTCTTATATTTCCAATATAAGAGGAACTAGTCGTAAACATACTGAAGTATTATTGTGAATTTTTTGTAAAGTTACTCAATTAAGTGTTCTTACATAATATGATATTGGATGTTGGATTACTAATCAACAATCACATCAGTTTTATGTTGATAATACTGAGTCACTCAAAAAAGTAGGACGTTAATAAATCACGAACAAGATTGTGAGTTATTCTGTTGTTTCTTTCAAAAGGGAAGTGACAGAATAACGGCGATAAAATATCGGGGAAAATCTACCATAAATAGTTTTAGGTTTTAAAAATTTATAATTTTATTATTATGACGATGGAATCTTTACCACAATTTGAAGAAGTAAGTATTCAGAAATATTTAGAAGTTATTCAACGGCGTTGGCTACCTCTAGTTGGAATTTTTAGCATAGCTGTTACTCTTGGATGCTTGTATGCATTTTCATTAAAACCCTCATACAAAGCAGAAGGAAGTTTGATGATTAAAACAAATCGTTCTTCCTCACTTACAGGGGTATCAGAAGACATAGGAAAATTGGAAGCTTTGAATCTGAATGATAATCCCCTAGAAACTCAGGTGAGAGTTATTGGCTCAAATCCAGTGATTGGCAAAACAATTAATTCACTTCAACTCAAAGATAATAAAGGCAAACTACTTTCGATTCCAGACTTGGCAAACCAACTAAAAATAGAAGGAATCAAAGGTACTGATGTTGTACAACTTTCTTATAAAAGCACTAATCCTGAACTGGCTGCCAAAATCGTCAATGAAGTTATCAAAAGTTATATCGACCTAAATATAAAAGCTAATCAGGATGAAGCACGGACAGCCAAAGAGGTTCTTGTAACAGAAGTACCCAAAGCAGAGGAAATTGTTACAAGAGCTGAATCCAAACTGCGGATATTTAAAGAACAGAATAAAATTGTTGTTCTAGAACAAGAAGCAGCCGCAGCAGTCGAGACAATTTCTAAGTTAGGAAACCAGCTTTCTGAATCTCAAGCTCAACTCAATAATGTTACGGGTCGTTTAGAGCAGTTAACCAGTGAAGCTCAGGTAAATCCGCAGCAAGCTGTAATGGAATCTGAATTAAGTCAAGCACCTGGAGTTCAAACAGTGCTTACCCAACTACAAGAAGCAGAAAGCAAACTGGCAGTAGATCGCACCCGTTTTTCACCTGAACACCCTACAATTATTGACTTACAGGCAAAAGTTGCAGCTCTTCAGAGCTTATTAAAAGAGCGGACAGGACAAGTTGCTGGTAAAGCGCAGATAAGAGAGGGAAGTTTACAGGTTGGACAACTGCGCCAAAGCTTAATTGCAGATATTACTCGTGCTCAGGCAGAGCGTGTCGGTCTAGAAAGACAAATTGACACACTCTCCCAACAACAAGCTGCTTACATCAAACGAGCAAATAATTTGCCAAAGCTAGAACAGAAGCAACGAGAGTTAGAACGAAAACTGCAAGCAGCTCAAACGACTTACGAAACACTATTAAAGAAACGCCAAGAGATTGAGATTGCACAGAACCAAAAAATTCCTAATGCTCGTGTGATTTCTTTAGCTTTAGTCCCTGAAAAAGCAGAAGGGCCTCGCAAAATCCTGTTTATTGTTGGTGGAGGAGCAGTTGGTCTTTTCTTAGGTATCATTGTTGCCTTTGCTTTAGACTTGATAGACCGCTCAGTGAAGACAGTTAAAGAAGCGAAAGAAGTCTTGAAATATACTGTTTTAGGAGTGATTCCAACACAAAGTAAAAATGGTAAAGCCCATTCTTCTATAGCAGGAATTGATCGACCTATTCCAAAAATCATTGGTAGAGATATTCCTTACTTTCCTCTTGGTAACGCATACCAAATACTCCAAGTCAACCTGAAATTCCTCTGTTCTGATAAACCACTCAAAAGCATTGTAATTACAAGTTCCGTTGCCAAAGAAGGAAAGTCTGACGTATCTGCAAATTTAGCTGTGACTATGGCTCAGGGGGGGCGTAGAGTGTTGTTAGTAGATGCAGATATGCGTCATCCCATACAGCATCATATTTGGGGGCTAAACAATACATCGGGACTAAGTAATGTCATTCTTGGTCAAGTCTCTTTAGATGCAGTTGTTCAAGAAGTGATGCCTAATCTAGAAGTTCTTACTTCTGGAGTTTTGCATCCCAACCCAGTAGCGATGCTAGATTCTCAAAGAATGGCAACATTGATAAATAACTTTAGCAGAGATTACGATCTAGTTATTTTTGATACGCCACCCTTGTCGGGTATCGCAGATGCTGCTGTTTTAAGCACTCTCACTGATGGTATGCTATTAGTCGTTCGTCCTGGGGTAGTTGACTTAAGCAGTGCGAATGCAGCTAAAGAATTTTTAACTCAGTCAGGACAGAAGGTATTAGGGATAGTAATTAATGGTGTGAATATTAAAAATGAATCTAGTAGTTATTTACCTGAAAGCAAAAAACTACAAATTGAACAAGATTTAGTATCTAGCAGTTTAACCAAATTTACTAAAGAGCGTTAATCGAAATAAATGGCTAATTTTCATGATAGTGTAAGCATTTTAATTTATTTTGCTTTTGATTTGGGAGAAATTTTTATATGGATAAAAACAAAATTATCACGTCTTGTTTAATTAATAACTATAATTACGCTGAATTTGTTTCAGAGGCAATTAATAGTGCTTTAAATCAAACAGTTAAGTTTGATGAAATCATTATTGTTGATGATGCATCTACAGATAATTCTGTGGATGTAATTGCTAAATTTACTCAATCAGAGAATATTAAATGTATCTTCAAAGAAAAAAATCAAGGACAACTATCATCCTTTAATGAAGGTTTTTTAGCTGCAACTGGAGAAATTATATTTTTTTTAGATGCAGATGACATTTATGAACCTCAATATTTAGAAAATGCCCTAAATTTTTATAATAGGCGTAATGAATGTGATTTCTTGTTTTGTGCATATAAGAAATTTGGAGCAGAGGAAGGAACATTCCAAACTAATGCAGTTGATTTAGATTTAGGCTATTCCGTAATCAGAACTTTATGCAATGGTGAATGGATTGGTTCTATAACATCCACACTGTCAATACGTAGAGAAATAATCAGAAAATTTTTACCTATTTCAAACACAGAAGATTGGCGTGTAAGAGCTGATGACTGCCTGGTATGGGGAGCTTCTTTGGTAGGCGCTAAAAAATTTTATATGTCTAACCCTTTGGTGATGTACAGAATACATCAAAACAATCAATATCATAATAAGAAATTTTTAGATATAGACAAAAACTATGAATATAAAAGATTTTGGAAACGCAATTCATTATTTAATTATATCCTTGAAAAAAATTATTTTAGTTTACCGTTATTATTAGCTTTCACATCTCTAAATGAGCTAAAAACAATACCATGTCCGAAAAATCAAGATTTTATTTCCTATTTGAAAATAATATTTCTATTTGAGCGTAATTTTTACTGGAAAATTAAGGGAATTATTTTGTTATTCAACTACTTTTTAAAAATTTTCATGGCTGGTAAATTAAAAAATAGTAACCGATGATTGTGTGAAATTCTAGGTTAACTTAATCTATTTTGATCAATTTAGCAAGCTAGGAAAAATTTACATATTGTATAGAGAGTATCACATGGTTAATAAAAGGTAATGCTAAGTAAATTAAGACTTAAAAGCCTATCGCAATTTAAATCTCGTTCTGGGCTACGTGCAATTATTGCTAATACAGGTTGGTTGTTTGCCGATCGCATTCTCCGTATGGGTGCAAGCTTGGTAGTAGGAGTATGGGTAGCACGTTATTTAGGAGTGCAGCAGTATGGTCTCTTTAACTATGCTTTAGCCTTTGTTAGCTTATTTAGTCCAGTTTTTACTTTAGGACTAGATGATGTTGTAGTTCGCCATATTGTCCGTCAATCATCAGACAAAGAGGAAATTTTAGGAACGACTTTTTGGCTAAAATTGCTAGGTGGAATTGCTTCTGTCTTATTAGCAGTTAGCAGTATGTTTTTCTTAGGTGAGCATGAAACACTGAAGATATGGCTAGTTGCAATTTTAGCAATGGTAGGAATTTTTAGGGCGGCTGATACTATTGAACTGTGGTTTCAATCACAGGTGCAGTCAAAATACAGCGTGATCGCTAGAAATATAGCTTTTCTCCTAAATACTCTCATCAAAATAGCACTAATTTTAACGAAAGCACCATTGTTAGCTTTTGCTTGGGTAACATTAGCCGAATTTGTAATGAGTGGGATTGGCTTGCTGATTGTTTACCAAGTCAGAGGAGCTTCAGTGTTGTCATGGCGTTGGAGTTTCTCTGCTGCTAAAACTCTTTTGAAAGAGAGTTTACCCCTAATTTTTTCGGGGTTCGCTATCATGATTTTTATGAGAATCGATCAGGTAATGTTAGGTCAACTGATCGGAAATAGCGAGGTTGGTATTTATTCTGCTGCTGTCCGTGTTTCGGAAATTTGGTATTTTATTCCGGCTGCTATTGTCTCTTCAGTTGCTCCTTCAATTTACGCAGCTAAGGAAAAATCTGAAAGTCTTTATTATCAGAGGATAGGACAATTACTCCGTCTATTGACGTGTATATCTTTTGCAATTGCTCTGCCAATGACATTCCTATCCGAAAGGATAATTATGATGATGTTTGGAAGCGGTTATGCACAAGCAGGGCCAATATTAGCAGTTCATATTTGGACTTCTTTGTTTGTATTTATGGGTCTTGCAACATCACCGTGGTTTATTGCTGAAGGTTTGAACCACGTTTCTTTAGGTAAAACTTTATTTGGTGCCATACTAAATATTTTTCTCAATTTCTTCCTGATTCCTAAATATGGAGGACTTGGAGCTGCGATCGCAACAATCATATCTCAAGCTTCTGCTGCTTTTCTGTGCAATGCATTTGATAAAAGAACCCAAAAAATATTTAATATTCAGTTGCGATCGCTTCTTCTTTTTTATAAAACTTGATTATTATTCATAATTCCTCTTTAAAGTTTCCATTTCAAGTACATTAATAAGATTAATAAAATATGCAAACACCAGTAACTTTTATTATTTTCAAGCGCCCACAAAAAACAGAGAAAGTTTTTGAAGCTATTCGCCAAGCGAAGCCAAAAAAACTTTTTGTAATTGCAGATGGCCCCCGCACCGACCGCGAAGGTGAGGTAGAAAAATGTGAACAAGCGAGGGCAATCATTGAGAGAGTTGATTGGGAATGTGAAGTTATCAAGAATTATTCTGATATCAATTTAGGTTGTGCGAAAAGAGTATCTAGTGGTTTAGATTGGGTATTTAATAATGTTGAAGAGACAATTATTTTAGAAGATGATTGTATTCCTCACTCGACTTTTTTCAGATTTAGTGGAGAACTGCTAGAAAAATATAGAAACGATACTAGAATTGCAACAATTTCTGCCCAAAATGTTCAATTCGGACGAAAACGCACAAATTATAGTTACTATTTTTCTCGTTATAACCACTGCTGGGGTTGGGCAAGTTGGAGACGTGCTTGGCAACATTATGATTTGACTATCAAACTTTGGAAAGAGGTGCAAGCAGAAAATATTTTACATGATATTCTTGCAGACGCGAAAGCAGTAAATTATTGGCAGCGAATATTTCAGTCTGTTTATAACAATCCTACAGGTATAACCTGGGATTATCAATGGACATTTGCTTGCTGGATGCAAGGGAGTTTAAGCATTATTCCCAATGTCAATTTAATTTCTAATGTTGGTGTTGGTGCAGATGCAACTCATTTCACTTCCAATCAAGAATTTTCATTTATCAATATGTCTATGGAAGCAATGGAATTTCCATTAAAGCATCCACCGTTTATTGTGAGGAATATAGAGGCAGATATTTTTACCCAGAAAACAGTCTATAAAGCAACTGCATTGGATATTTTTAAAGAAGAATTGAAGAAAAAATTAAATTACTCAATAGTCAAAAAATAGCAACTTATCTAGTCAATTAATAGATAAATGAAATGTCAGAAACTAAGGTAAGATTAACAGAAAAAATATTAACTGTCTTGCTATTGCTCATTACTGTAGGGGCATTAACAATACACCCTGCACAAGAAATATCTACATCTACCCTTGGAGGCGATAAACTAGATACTATATTTAATATAGTTTCATATTTGATTCTATTTTATTTTCTACTTATATACTGGAAAGGCTTTCTTTATGTAATTACTAAAAGTCCCTTACAGTTTATTTTACTAACAATAGTTGTATTTTCTCTTTTGTGGTCACAAGACCTAAGTTCTAGTCTTACTTATATGAGAGGTCTAATCAGACTATATTTTCTGGCAATCTATTTAGCAATGCGTTATTCCCTGCGGGAACAAATGAGACTCATCGCTTGGGCGCTTGGTACAGCTGCAATATTATCTATGTTCTTTTCTGCATTCATACCAGGTTATATTCACCAATCACCTGAATTAGGAGGTATGTGGAGTGGAATTTATGGTCATAAAAATGAATTAGGATACATGATGGCTTGGAGCGCAGGAGTTTTTTTGCACCTTGCTATTAGTGGTCATAGATATCGCTGGTTGATGTGGGCGGTGTGTGGGATATCTATATGTTTAATTATCCTCTCACGTTCAACAACTTCTCTGACTATT
The DNA here is from genome assembly GCF_026127265.1 of Nostoc sp. KVJ3. Taxonomy (GTDB): domain Bacteria; phylum Cyanobacteriota; class Cyanobacteriia; order Cyanobacteriales; family Nostocaceae; genus Nostoc. The sequence goes on along the minus strand of NZ_WWFG01000001.1, from coordinate 2,170,770 downwards.
CTATTAACAATGATATTACTTTTACCTTTTTATAAATCTTTTCAAAAAACTAATTATAAATTACAAGTTATTATGATTACTTCAGCTTTAATGATCCTCATTGTTTCTTCAGTATTACTTATTAATAATGCCGACACTGTAGTTGGTACTTCTGGTAAAGACCTTACCTTTAATGGACGCTCCGATCTGTGGGAGCTAGTGATGTCCAAGATTTGGGAAAGACCTTGGCTAGGTTATGGATTCTCTGGATTTTGGACTAGTAATGCTGCATCTAATCTAAGAGCTACTTATGATTGGGCAAGTAATGCTCATAATGGTTTTTTAGAACTATTACTAGAATTAGGATTTTTAGGTTTTTTGACTTTTGTCGCAGGGTTTGTCCGGTTCTTTGTAATGGCATTGACTCGAATTATTTATGTAGCCAAAAAACCAGAAGATTATTGGCCAATGCAAATGCTAATTATCATTGTCATCGTTAATTTCTCAGAAGCAAGACTATTAACTCCCAGTTGGAATTGGTTGATGTATGTCACAACCTCATTATCTTTGACTCTTAGCTCTCAACAAATGCCTTTTAGAAAGTCGTTATCTTAATTAAGATTAAGTAAATTTACAGGAGTAATGAATCATGTCACAAACTTTTTTGCCAAACGAAACTCAACATATTAAAAACTACTATGAAGAAAATGGTTATGTAATTGTTAAAAATGTTACTTCCGAAAATAAAATTACAGATTTCATCAATAGATATGAGGCTTTTAAGATATCGAAAAACTATTACTTCCGGTCTCAGGATACTAATAGACCAGAAAAGCTTTCTATCAATGAACAAGGATTTATAGAGCGTTCTATTCTTAATCCACTAGATCTCGTATTTCAAAAAGATTTTTGTCAATCAGCATCAAATATTATTTGCTCAAATTCTGTCTCTCAGCTATTGAAAACACTTACAGATAAACAAAAACACACTGTATGGCAAACAATGTTCTTTGATAAATCTACTGGCACGGTAGCTCACCAAGATCATTACTATTTAGATAGCGATCCTGCTGGTCACTTAGTTGCATGCTGGTATGCACTTGAAGATATCCAAGAGGATGCAGGTGCTTTTTTTGTAATTCCTAAAACCCACAAGGGGACTGTAGTTTCTAGAAAGACTGATGTTCCTCTGTTTAGCGATCATGAAGAATATGCCCAAAACATTCAAAAATTAGTTAGAGAACAAAGTTCCCAAGCACAGCCATTGCTACTGGAAAAAGGTTCAGTTCTCTTCTGGCATCCTTTTTTAATTCATGGTGCTTTTCAAAATGTCAATCCGAACCATTCCAGAAAATCTTTTACTGCTCACTTTTTACCAGAAGGCTATAGCCGATTAGGAATTTCTAAAATTAAACCCACTGTAGCTTCAATTAATCCAGATATTACGTTTTGGAAAAAAAACTTGCTTCATCATGCAGAAGCTAGTGTTAGATATTGGCGCTACTGGCTACAAGTCAACTTAAGACCAAAGTCTCAGCGTCCTTACTTGGAAATGCGTTCAGCAAAATATTCAGAGCTTAAATAGTTTTAGCCTATAACGACTTAAGTCGGTAAAGGTTGTGGTGTGCCGTGGAGCCACAACATCAGTTAATTAGCGATTCACGAGAATGCAAAAAAACTTATGGCGATGAATATCTTACTAATTAATACATCTGATATCAATGGTGGTGCTGCTCGTGCTACTTATCGGTTGCATCAAGGATTAAGACATATTGGTGTTAACTCACAGATGCTTGTGCAAGAGAAAATTACTAATGACAAAACAGTAATTGCACCCGAAATTAGGCTATTTCAAGGAATCGCACGAGCAAAACTAACATTTGAAGCCTTGCCATTAAAGTTTTATCGGAAGCGGATTAATGGCTCATTTTCTATTCAGTGGTTGCCAGATACTGTTATTTCTAAAGTTGCAATAATAGCTCCCGATATTATCCATTTGCATTGGATTAGAGCAGGATTTATGCAGATAGAAACAATTGCCAAGCTGAAGCAACCTTTAGTTTGGACTCTTCATGATATGGGAGACTTTACTGGAGGATGTCATGTTGCTGGGGAGTGCGATCGCTACAAAATATCCTGTGGAGCTTGTCCTCAACTCAACAGTGGTAATGAATGGGATTTATCCCGTTGGATATGGTGGCGCAAAGTAAAAGCTTGGAAAAATATTAATTTAACGCTGGTTTCGCCAAGTTCTTGGTTAGCAGAGTGCGCTCGTTCTAGTTCTCTGTTCCAAAATTTCCGAATCGAAGTGATTCCTCACGGATTGGATACTCAAAAATATCGACCTATCAATCAATATTTTGCCCGCGAAACACTCTATCTTCCCCAGGATAAGAAGCTAATTCTCTTTGGAGCAATAGAGGCAACAAGTGATAAAAATAAAGGGTTTCATCTGTTACAACCAGCCCTACAAGAATTAAGTCATTCTGGCTGGAAGGATAATTTAGAAGTTGTAATTTTTGGAGCATCTCAACCTGAAAAACCACCTGATTTAGGCTTTAAAACTCACTACTTAGGACATTTACATGATGATATATCTTTAGCAACTCTTTACTCAGCAGCTGATGTAATGATTGTACCGTCCCTGCAAGAATCTTTTGGACAGACAGCTTCTGAATCACTCGCTTGTGGTACTCCAGTTGTTGCATTTAATGCAACTGGTTTAAAAGATATTGTTGACCATCAGCAAAATGGCTATTTAGCTAAACCTTATCAAGTTGAGGATTTAGCCAAAGGAATTGCTTGGGTACTTGAAGATGAGGAGAGGCTGCAAAAACTGTCATTTTATGCTCGTGAAAAAGCCGAGCAAGAATTCACTTTGGAACTTCAAGCACATCGTTACTCTGCTTTATTTCAGGAAATCATTGATGGAAGCAAATAAATCTTCATTTAGGAATTAATTTAGGAAATAAATACTTCATAATATGTCAATACCTATAGCTTTTATAATTTGTACAGAACCTGGCCGCTTAGAAGGTCAATCTTTAATGCTCGCAGAAAGTATTCGTAAGTTCTGTGGTGAATTAAAAGATACACCTATATATAGTTTTCATCCTAGAGCGGGTGAACCGATAGCAAAGCAAACCCAAAAAGCATTTGAAGCGTTGCAAGTAACTCATCAACAAGTTCCCATAAATCGAGAATTTCATGATTATTATTTAGCCAATAAGCCTCTGGCGTGTGCCTATGCAGAACAAAATATCGATGCAGAAATCTTAGTTTTTCTAGACAGTGACAAATGTTTTTTTTCTGAGCCAAAAGAATTTTTATTGCCAGTGAATTGTAACGTTCGGTTGCGTCCTGAGTATGGTCAAGGAATTGGTTCTACAGGCCCGCGAGACTCTCAAGAATGGTACTGGCAAAAATTATATGAAGTTTTAGGAGTAAAGCGTGAGATATTTGTTGATACACCAATTGGTGAGAAAAAAATCAGAGCCTACTGGAACTCTGGTTTGATTGTGGTGAGAAGGAGTGCAGGTATATTTACAGCCTGGAAAGAGAATTTTGAAAAAGTAATGCGCCTTGATATAACTCCTCCCCAGGGTATTTATTTTGTTGAGCAATCTGTTTTGTCTGTAACTTTATGTGCCTCGGAAGAAAACGTTGAACATCTTCCTCCTAATTATAGTTATCCATTACCTTTACATAACCGTTTATCAACAGAAATACAAATTCAACATTGGGATGATATTATATCTATTCATTATTTCAACTTATTCTTTTATAACGATTGGAATGCACAAATAAAAAAATTGAAAAGATTGAATATCAATTCAGATAAATATAAATGGTTGTGTCAAGAGGTTGTCAGACTTAATATGCCTCGTGTATCAGTTTTACATCGATATATGTTGGTAGTCAGAAGAATGGAACAAAAATTACGAAACTTTAATTTAGACATTAACCTGAGTAGCTGGATAGAAAAGATGGCGAAACTTTAAAAGTAATTGCAAGAATTATGTTTAACTTGATTATTTGTATTGATTTTTTCTAGAGAAATAACATGAGGTCAATGGGATGAAACAAGCCAATATAGCGGTAGTTATGACTTGCCATAACAGGCGTAATACAACTCTCGCCTGTCTACATACTTTATATGAGCAAAAAAATAATTTTGATGTTTATTTAACTGATGATGGTAGTTCTGACGGGACTGCACAGGCTATCAAAGCAGAATATCCAGAGGTACGTATTCTTCAGGGTAATGGTAATTTATTCTGGGTGGGAGGTATGCATCTCGCCTTCGGTGAGGCGATAAAGAATCAGTATGATTATTATCTGTGGTTGAATGATGACACATTTCTGGAAGCTAATGTTCTCAGTAAATTATTACAAATTCATCAAAATTTGACTGAACAAGGTTATCCAGATTCGATTGTAGTTGGTTCAACTAAAGATCCAATGACAGGGAAAGCAACTTATGGAGGAGCAGTAAAATCTAAAAAGTGGTATTCTAACAAATTTGAGTTTTTAGAACCAAGTTCGGTTATCCAACAATGCGATGCTATGTATGGTAACTGTGTGCTAATCCCTAAAACTGTTGCTGTAAAAGTTGGCAATATTGACACAGCTTTTGTTCACAGTTTAGGAGATTTAGATTATGCCCTGAGAGCCCGTAAATTGGGTTGTAAAATATGGGTAGCTCCCGGATATGTTGGTACTTGTACTAAAAATTCTATCCGTAATAGTTGGGTAGATACTAACTTAAGTATATTAGAACGCTTGAAGAAGGTACTGCAAATTAAAGGATTTCCATTAAAACCTTGGACTGTATTCTGTAGCAGACACTCTGGGCCATTTTGGATATTTTATTGGTTTTTACCCTATATCAGAGCCATCATTGGTTATAAGAATTTGGCAATTTCTCCTACATTTTCAGAGGATATTAACCAAACAAACTCAGAAGTTTGATCCTTCTATTAGGTTATTAGCTAATAGAATTTGGATAATTCATGAACATCTTAGTCAGGTGACAAATGCAGTTAAAAAATAAATTTCTTAAATCTGAAAATAATCAACAATCATTATTATGGGTAAACGCTTACTAATTGTCTCAACACTCGATTCTAGTCAACCATTTGGTGCTTTTACTAGACCTTTTTATCTAGGACAGTATCTTACTGAGCATTTTGATGTTTTTCAGCTAGGATTAGATTGTTCATCTGTTAATTATGCACCTTCTACTTCGATTGGTTCAAGAAGCCTGAAGTCATATATCCAAGCTATAGAAAAGTGCATTGATGAGTTTTGTCCAGATATCATTTATGCTCAAGAAACTTTACCTGGATTGGCTGCTTTAATTTCATTAAAGCTTAAAAAACGTAGTAAATCCTCTCTTGTTTTGGATTTTCATACATTTTCAGCATATGAATACTGGATGCGCTTGTTTTCAGTTGCCAATCCTTTCAAAGAGTTTGTACAATGTATTAAGACATATATTGCCCAGGGAATTTTGATATTCTCTGGTAGTCCCATTATTGCAGCAGGTGACTCAATTCCTAAACTAATTTCTCAGTGGTATGGTAAAACTCCACAGCAGATTTATAGTATCGGGAATGGAGTTACTGAAGATTTACTAAATACTGAACTGTTTCAGGATAAAGACCCCTATCAAGCATTTAGACCGGCTAAAATAGTAGTTCTTGTTGCTCCAAAAACATTTCAATTTCCAAGTAATGATATGTCTGTGTCAATGAGTATTGAGATTGCTCAATATCTTGAAATTCATCAGCAGAAAGTACATTTGATTGTCATTGGTAGGGATAGTAGTGATATTTCAGGGCCAATACCTTCTAACATTTCTTTTTTAGGTTTTTTACCTAAAAGAGAAGACTTTGTTGCCCATCTTCAATATGCAGACATTGCTTTATTACCGTTCTCAAAACAGGCAGTAGCAGGTGGCGCTCGCAATAAAGCGTTAGACTATTTTGCGAGTAAAAAGCTAGTTGTCTCAACACCAGAAGGCTTGCGAGGTTTAGAAGAATTCCGCCACTTAGAACATCTTTTAGTGACAGGATACTCTACTGAAGAAGTCGCCAATACAGTGCTGGATGCAGTTTCAAATATTGATAAATATCAACCACTTGTAGATACAGCATATAACTTAATTACAGAAAAATATTCCTGGAATGCAAGAGCGCACAATATTGCGGAAGTCCTCATGAAAGTTAGTTATTCTTAGTTAGGTTAAAATATATATTTAACTAAAATAAAACTGAATTTTTCTTAATATTTAAATTCTTAAATATTTAAATATTGCTACCAACAACTTTTTAAATACCCACCTCTACTGCGACATTAACTCTATTAATTCTAAAATAAAAATTGTAAGTTTATGAACAATCGATTTTCTTATAAAATTCTTGGTGTTAAAGTGGATGCACTCTCTATCCCAGAATTAAATTTATTGATTGAAGAATCTATTGAAAAGAATCAGAAATGGATTATTGCTAATCACAACTTGCATAGTCTTTATCTTTTTCATAACGATCCACAAATGCAAGCTTTTTATGCCAAGGCAGAATATATCCATATTGATGGTATGCCTCTGTTATTTATTGGAAAGCTATTAGGGTTTCCAATGAAACGAGAGCAAAGGGTAACTTATGCTGACTGGGTATGGCCTCTAATGGCAGAAGCAGCTAATAAAGGCTGGCGTGTATTTTATCTAGGTTCAAAGCCAGGAGTTGCTGAACAAGGAGCAAGTATTTTGCGCCAGAGATTTCCTGGTTTAGAGATTGCTTGCGCTCATGGCTACATTGACATGGATAAAAATAGTCAAGAAAATCTCGCTATTTTAGCTGCAATTAATGCCTACAAACCTCATGTATTAATGGTGGGGATGGGTATGCCACGCCAAGAGCATTGGATTTCTGAAAATCTTGAACATCTTCATACCAACACTATTTTGACTAGTGGAGCTTGCATTGACTATGTAGCAGGGGCAATACCTACTCCTCCTCGCTGGATGGGAAAGGTTGGCTTGGAATGGTTGTATCGGTTGTTTTCTGAACCGAGAAGACTTTGGAGACGTTACTTACTTGAGCCTTGGTTTGTAGCCACATTATTTTTAAGAGAAATTTGGAGTATGCCAAGCCAACAAAAAAAAAATAGAATGCTGCTATTTCTCAGTACAAGATTTCACAAGTTTGTCGCGTGATTGAATCTAGCCATGCCTTACCAGTAAGTCGCTCAATTCGTTACGAATTTATGAAATACTGTATTAAGGCTTAATCAATAATTACGATGCATTATCCAACTTTCATCCTTATTTCTAAGGATGAATCTCCTCACATATTTCGTTCAGAATGACACTGAAAAATGCTATTTAGGTCTGGGCGCAGTATTAAGTTGCTTGCTGAAAAACCTGGGCAATTGCGTTGCAAGCAAGTTTGGGTTGAAGATTTTCATCGAAGGGAAGCGGGCGCAGAAATTTCCAGAGGCTTGGATTGTTCCTATAAGTTTTTCTTGGCATCCAGTCGGGATGACGTATCCACGTATGACGGTCTGTAAGCCCCCATGAAATCACAGTATCAACTCCAGCCGCAAAGCATAGATCAAGATATCGCTTGTAACTATCGGCTACCATCTGGTCTAGCTTTTTGATACTATCGGGGAGTGGGGTATCAATGATAATATCTAATTCTGTGATTATTGGTTTAACTTCAAGATCGTTAAGCCGTTTTAAGACAGAATTAAATCCTTTTGCATCAAATCCGTATGCAGTAGAAAACCATAGATGCGACTGGATACCTGCCCCATCAATTTTAACGCCATTATTCTTCAGGTATTCGACCATTTTTAAGAAATGGTCTGATTTCCATGTAGCGCCTTCGATGCCGAAATCGTTGAGGTAAAATTTCTTGGTGTTATCAACTGAGGCGGCAATTTTAAACAAGTCTCGAACCAATTCTGGTTTTACGCCTTTACGCAAACCGTAGGTAGGGTTATCAGTTTCATTTTCACTATCAGCGATAATTTCATTGGCAATATCCCAAGACTTTAAAACGGGGCTATTGCGATAATGCCCCATGACTCCTGTAACGTGCCGTTCGAGCATCTTAAGAGTGGGGGGATAAGGAACCCAGTCTGGTTTTCCCATGTGCCAGAAAAGAGTATGCCCATGTAATTCTATATTATGCTTTTGGCAGAAATCAGCGATCGCATCTGCTGATTCAAAGGTAAATTTTCCTGGCTGTGGTTCAGTGGCATTCCATTTTAATTCACCATTGGGTGTTGCAATCGAACATTCACGAGCAATTAGATTAGCGTAATCCTTCTCTTTTTGCAAAAATTCACCAGAAATTGCTGTGCCAAAAAGCTTTCCCTTGGCGGCGGCTAATTTCCGAAGGGGGGGATTTGTATTTGCACTCGCATAATTTGCCGTAGCAGCATAAATGCTGCGATCCTCTTTCTCCTTATCCTTTTGTAAAAAGGCCATAGTCAATAAGGCAGAAAGAGTTGTGTATCCTGCTCTTTTTAAAAATTTTCTCCGATAAGGCATAAACCATACCTGATAAAAACATAAGTATTATATTACAGATTGAAGGAGGCAGAATCAAAAAGGAACCTACGCTTAAAAACCTGGGGTTGACTTTGGAAATCTTTTATCTCATCCCACTCTTGGCTAGACACAAATCTTTTCGGCTCGAAATCCCAACTAAACTTTTGATTGATACTTCTTTCCTCATACTTTTTTTGTAATGTCGCATATACTGCTGCGATCGCACTTATGTTTCTGTGTGTCTAGTTTCAGCATCATGATGCACGGTGGTTAGCACTCCTACTCAATCAAGCCATTCTTGTAGAATAGTCGGTGAATGCCGATCAAATTGGTAATGTAATTGAGTATGGTGTAACTTGAATTCGGAGCGATCGCATGGATTTTTTTTTGAAAATAACTCAGCTTATTTCTAGACAAAAGTAAATAATCAGGTAAGTAAAATGGCGCAAGAAATAGAGCGGAAATATTTAGTCAGAGGAGATAGTTGGAGAGGATTAGCTGAAGGTAGTGTATATCGTCAAGGATATATTGCTACACAAGACCAAGCAACTGTACGTATAAGGATCGTAGGTGAAAAAAGTTATTTGACGATTAAAGGCCCCAGTATCAAATATTCAAGATTAGAGTTTGAGTATCCTATTCCTGTTGAAGATGCTCAAGAAATACTTGAGACATTGTGTGAACGTCCCTTTATAGAGAAAATTAGATATCAAATCGAGTCGGGTGGTTTAATTTGGGAAATAGATGAGTTTGATGGTGTTAATAAAGGGTTAATATTAGCAGAAGTTGAACTCAATGATGAAAATCAACAAATTGAACTACCAACCTGGATTGGACAAGAAGTTTCTGATGACTCCAGGTATTTCAACAGCAATTTAGTAAAACACCCTTTTTCCCAATGGTAATTTCTCAAATATTTTCTGCGATCGCTAATCAATGAAATAGTAATAGTATCCTGAGTATTAATTGTGGTATTTTGGTTAGCTCGTTGGCAAGGTATTACAGATGCACGACGAGATGCTAGTCAAAATTCCACCTTATCAGTTGTAGCGTTAATTACACCTGAAGAAAAGTTTGCTGTGGGACGCAAACTTAATGATATGTTTGTCGATTCTTTCTTGGCTATTCAAGAAAGTGATAAGGGACATATCATAATTAGCAGTCCAGAAATTTCTAAAACCAGTTCTCCTAATTAGGAATTTAATTAGTCGTTCAAATGTATCCGAATCAAAAATAAAATTATTTATCTATCCTTAGCCAATGTTTTATAATACCCTTTTAAGCAAGTTATTTAAGATACTACAGATAAAAGGGAAGAATTTCATGAAGCAGTGGCAATTTACTATTAAATCTAGGACATATTTAACTGAATTAGTTTCCACTTGCATTGTTAAACCTTTGCAGGTTATAAGACGGTGGTGCATACAACTAATACAAAGTTGGTTGTATAAGTATTCATTATTGGGCATTGTGCCCCTATTTTTGGCTGGAATTAGTTTGAGTATCCTGTTAGCTGCTTGCTCTTTACGTAATGTCGATAATACTCATAATTCTAGTGTAACTTACCAACGTGATGTAACTCTAACCTTTGTTTCCTACTCCGTTACAAGTGCAGCATACGAGCAGATAATTCCCGAATTTATCGAACAGTGGAAGAAAGAACACAACCAAAACATTACTTTTAATCAAAGCTATGATGCGTCACGTTCCCAAACCCTTGCTGCGGTAATTGAGGGTAAAGAAGCCGATGTAGTACATCTATCACTTGCGGCTGACATTAATCAACTTGTTGAAGCAGGTTTCATTCAATCAGGTTGGGAAAAAGAAGCGCCTAATAATGCAATTGTTACTAAATCTGTAGATGCGATCGCTACCCGTCCCGGTAATCCTAAAAATATCAAAACTTGGGCAGATTTGGCGCAACATGGCATAAAAATAGTCACAGCTAATCCTAGAACCTCTGGCGCTGCTCGCTGGAACTTCCTTAATCTCTGGGGTTATGTAACCAAAGCTGGTGGAAATGAAAATCAAGCAATAGACTTTATTTCCAAAGTCTATAAGAATGCACCTTTGTTGCCTAAAACTGCTCGGAATGCTAGCGAACTATTCTTTAAAGATGGCCAGGGTGATGTTCTGCTCAACTATGAAAAAGAGATGTTTTTATCAGCAAAAGATGGCGATAAAATTTCATACGTTGTACCAGATGTCAATATTTCTATCGACAATCCTGTTGCTGTTGTGGATAAAAATGTCGATAAACATGGAACTCGCTCAATTGCCGAAGCATTTATTAAATTTCTCTACACCCCAGAATCGCAACGAGAGTTTGCCAAATTGGGATTTCGTCCCGTTGACTTAACAATTGCCAAAGAAGTAGAAGGCACTTTTCCTAAAATTAAAACTATCTTCAAAGCTGAAGATTTAGGAGGATGGGACAAAATTCAAGCGAAATTCTTCGATGAAGGTGCAATTTTTGACAAAATTAGAGCGAAAAAATCTTAGAAGTTTCGTTATCTAATCATCTTCTCTAAAGCGATTTGCAAATCTTTTGTCAAATCGCTCACGGCTTGTCTAGATGTATTGCGATCGCTCTGAGAATTTGACCAACGTTCTGTAACTGAAATTGGCTCTCCAACAGTGATTTGTGCCTGTCGCAAACCTAACCGGGGTCGCCCTGGAAGTGTTGTATCCTGAATTCTAGAAAGCATATCAAAGATGAGCAAAGCTGTTTCTGCAAACCGTTCCGCCGTCGGTTCTTCTTGAATATAAGTCGCACTAACTGCCACAAAACTTTCGACTATCCGCATATGCCGCATCCGCAAGTCTGCTTCTTCAGCAATCCAGTCTGCCAAACCGCGTTTAAAAGGTGATAAAGCATTTATATCAACGAAATCTTCTCGATAAATATAGTTCCAGCCAGCATCTTCTAAACGGCGACAGCGATCGATAAAATTACCCTGTGCTTGGAGTCCAAAATATTGCTCGGCAACTTGTAAAGAGTTATCAAGTAAGCGATGAAGTCGAGCAATTAATACCTGATTAGGAGTAGCAGATTCATCAGTTGAGATGGTTTTTGGAATGTTTTGATGATAGAAGCGACGATAAAATTCTTCCATCTCGCTAATGAGATATTCAGCTAACCTACAGAGGCGTTGATAGTAAATCTCTTCGCTATCACCTTGATTAATTTCCTGAACTACCAAGCCACTATCAGCTTCCAACTTACTCAATAGCCAATCCAGTTTAGACCAAGGTGGCTCAACGTAGCGATACTGGATAGCGATCGGCACAATTACAACAGTCTCACTCCGATTAGCTTTTTGTAAGTCTTCTGCACACCAAAAGGCCATTTGAGCAACGCCTGGTTCCAGCGGGCTAACAATTCCACTATGGCCATTAGTACCTCCTTCGGGTGCGACTGCGATCGGTAGTTTGCCATTAGCAAACAACTCCCGTGCTGTTTGGATAGCTTGCCGATCTAGTCGCCTACCGCGACGAACCGGCACACCCCCCACTTGTGAAAACAACCAACCTAGCCAATTTCCAGCCCAAACAGTCATCCCTCGATCGTAAAGAAAGTAGCTGTGAACAAGAGATTGTAGTGTAATACCTTTCTGACGAGCAACCTTTGGCACAATGTGAGAAAGCAAATACAACATACAGAGAGGATCTTCCACCTCTGGGTGACGAAATGCCAACAAAAAACGAATTTTTCCAGATTGGAATTGCTGATAAAGTTCAGCTAATACCTCAACATTTTTAGCTTCAATATCGACAATTCCAGCCGGTAGCCAAGGGCGAGTGCGAAACCGTAGTGCGATCGGCAATAACCACCGAACAATCTGGAGTATCAGCCGATTAAACCGTTGGGGAATAAATTTCAGTGGTGGTTGAGTAGAGTGAATCGTTTTAGGCAAGTCGCTCTCCAGATTGTATTTCTAGTGATTGTACAACATGGGGGTCTTGGTTTGGCGTTAGAAGTTTGTTTATAAAAGAGTATTGGCTTAAAGTAAGGTATTACCGCAGGGCATTAGTGTCAACAATGATAAAAAGGTAAGTAGTGCATCTGAAATCATAATTAGGACTTACGCATAGATAATGGAAAACGAACCACAGAGAACGCAGAGATCACAGAGAAATGAGAGTTTGAGAGGGTTTTTGCGTAAGTCCTAATAATTTCAAAACTCACGGAAGCAATATATGGCTCAAACTTTACATGAACTAATTACGTTCGATCAATTTATTACCTGGTATCCTGAAAATCCACAGCAGAAATACGAATTGCATGATGGAATAATAATTACAATGACCCCTCCTGCTGGGCTACATGAAGAAATTACAGGATTTTTGGTTAGAAAATTGAGTGTTGAATCAGACCGATTAAATCTACCTTATATCTTCCCAAAAACAGCATTTATTAAGCCACTTGAAAATGAATCAGCCTTTTCACCAGATATACTGATATTAAATCAACCTAATTTGGTAAATGAGCCTCTCTGGAAAAAATCATCTACTGTAACTCAAGCCGTTTCAATTCCATTAGTTGTTGAGGTCGTTAGTACTAATTGGAGGGATGATTATTTCATCAAACTAGCCAGATACGAAGAAATGGGTATCCCTGAATATTGGATTTTAGACTACGCTGCACTGGGAGGAAGGCGATTTATTGGCAATCCCAAACTGCCCACAATTTCGCTTTACTGGCTTGTTGATGGTGAGTACCAGTTAAACCTTTTTCGTGGGAGCGATAGCATTATTTCACCCACTTTCCCAGAATTTAATTTAACGGCACAGCAGATTTTTAATGCTGGTAATATTTAAACAATCCTCCCGTTGCTGCATTGTGTTTAAAGCATCAATTTTAGCTCTCCCACAATAGAGTATATAACCGATGAAAATTAGTTTTTATGTTTAGGAAAATTGCGGAATAGATACACAAATACTGCTAAATTCAACAAAAAAATAAATGTTTTTAGAAGAGATATTCCCCGAACCAACTCATAAATCTCTGGGGGAATACTGATGCCGACAAGTACCAATACTAAGATATGCGCCCAACGTTTTTCATACCACAAACCAACAGCTTCAATCCCAGTTACAATAGCGTATATTCCTGCACCAATACCGCTAAATGCCAGAGTTCGAGGATTTAAGTTAATAACTTTTTGTAAAACCCAATCAATAATTATTGATTTACCTTCTAAAACATAATCGTCTGAGAAATCCTCTAGATTTTGATAATTTTTTAACGTCAATAATAAAGCGATCGCAGTAACCATAAGCAGCAACGCGGTAAATGTTTTATAGAGAACAATTGCTACTAACCCAAATGGACGCTTTTTCAAACAACCCCCTAAATATATAAATAAATCAAATTTTAATTAGCTGGCTCTTAACGATGGCAACTAAGATGCTTATTCTAGCGTCCTTTCTCAGACTATGTTCGCAAATATTTCTCTAACTAAGTAGGGCTTTGAAGAACGGGGTAATTGGACGCAATACTAACTTACCTACTGCAAGCGATCGCACATTCAGATAAATCATATCCAATGGAGGTTAGCGGACTCGAACCGCTGACATCCTGCTTGCAAAGCAGGCGCTCTACCAACTGAGCTAAACCCCCATAAAATTAAAATAGTCGGTAACTTTAGTTGCCGTTAGTATTGTAACCTATATTGTTCCATTATTAAGAGGATGAAGCCAGAAAATACCCAGATTGTCGCAGCACTGTATAAATTTGTTAAGCTGCCAGATTTTGCCGAAAAACGAGATCCTCTGCTGTCTTACTGCCAAGCGCAAGGTGTTAGGGGGACAATTTTGCTGGCACAAGAAGGTATTAACGGTACAATTGCGGGTTCGCGTCAAGCGATTGACTCAGTTCTCTGGTTTCTGCGTTCCGATCCTCGTTTAGCAGACCTAGAATATAAAGAGTCCCATGCCGAAACCCCTCCCTTTGAGCGGATGAAGGTGCGGTTAAAACCAGAAATTGTTACTTTAGGATTGCCTGAAATTGATCCAACTCAGCAAGTTGGCACTTATATTAATCCCCAGGAATGGAACGATTTAATTTCCGATCCAGAAGTAACCGTGATTGATACCCGCAATGATTATGAGGTGAATATCGGTACTTTTCAAGGGGCAGAAAATCCTCAAACTGGTTCATTCCGGGAATTTCCTGATTATGTGCTACGCCACCTCGACCCAACTAAACACAAAAAGGTTGCTCTGTTTTGTACAGGCGGTATTCGCTGTGAAAAAGCCTCATCTTTCATGCTTGCCCAAGGCTTTGCAGAAGTTTATCATCTCAAAGGCGGCATTCTCAAATATTTGCAAGAAGTTCCAGCCCAAGAAAGTTTATGGCAAGGAGAATGTTTTGTCTTTGATGAGCGGGTAGCTGTCAGTCATGGTTTAGAGGAAGGAAGTTGTGAGCGGTGCTTCTGCTGTGGTCGCCCAATTTCTGAAGAAGATAAGCTGTCTGACAAGTATGAGCAGGGTATCTCCTGTCCCTATTGTTTTGATAACCTGACCGAGGAGAAAAGAGCGCGTCAACAGGAAAAATGGCGGCATTACCAAACTCAAGTTACTAATTCTCAAAATCGGGATATAAGCTAATCCGTTTATTGAAAGCAGCTATGCATTGGGCATTGAGCATTGGGCATTGGTAATTTCTTCCCCATTCCCCATTCCCCACTCCCCACTCAATACTGTTCGGTTAAGGCAAGAGACGCGATGAATCGCCGTCTCTACAATAATGATTTTTTCGTCTTGACGACGATTTATCGCGTCTTTACGCTCTAGAATTTCCATCAAAAAACCTTAACCGAACCGTATTGACTCCCCACTCTCCACTCCCTACCCAACTAACTCCTTCACCTTGTTGATAATGCTCACTGGATCGATGCCTTGATATGGGTACTGTTCCCACAAGCCACCGCAACCTTCTTTATGAGTTCCAAGATGGGCATATTTGGGAGTCAACCCGCGCTCTAGCAACCAAGAACCGAAACGGCTGCCTAACCCTGTCCGCCGATTGAAGGCTTCTACTACAAGAACAAAAGGAGCCTTACCAATTTTGGTAATCATTTCTTCATCAATGATGTTTAAAGTCGGTTTGTTAATTAAACCAACGTCTAGCCCTTCTTGCTTAAGACGCTCTACAGCATCAACGGCACGGTAGAGAGCATCACCAAAACTGATGATATAGCCTTGCGTTCCCTCTCGTATAACTTCATCTTTACCGGGAACAAATTTGTAGCCACTTCCAAATAAATCATTGCCGTTGCTGTCCTGAATATTGGGCACTTTGGAACGAGTGGAGAAAATAAACCGCAGTCCAGCCTCATGAAACACAGCTTCTACACAAGCTGTCATTTGGTTAACATCTGCCGGGAAGTACAATTGTGTTGCATAGCCATCATCTAAGCCATTGTCGGCAAACATATTATTCAAACCGAAATGACAGGTATTATCTGCCATGTCATCTATACCTGCATGGGAAAAGTGGGAAAGGACATTGGAATAGTTCAGCCGTGCCATCGTGATTTCTGAGATACACATTTCTAAGAAGGCGCTGAAAGTCCCAAAAATACCTTGCTTGCCCTTCTCCATACCAAATCCAGCAGCAGCAGAGAAATTGCCCCGTTCCATAATGCCGGAGGAAATAAATATTTCCGGGTATGCATCATGAATTTTCTTCAACCCGCAGGAGCCTTCTAGATCGCTATCGATGACCTTGACTTTTTCTTTGCGCTCCGCCTCACTCATGCGACTGAGAACAGCTACCACTGCTTCACCAAAAACATTTCGGTTAGCGCCCCATTTATCACTGGAACCTAGAAATGTGTATGTTTGCTTGGGTTTTTCAATACTCTTCAAGTATTCGATCGCCGCAGTTTGTCCACGAGATTCTAGATATTTAATTGCTAAATCTACAGAAATTACATCATGACCATGAGTAGAGCCTTCTAAACCTTCAATACCAGGACACATCGGGCGTTTATTAATGAGAGCGATCGCTCCGGGAGTATTTACAGCTTCACACAGGCGATGGTATAAATCGTCTAAGTCTTCGCCATCTCCCTGAAGTACTTTCAAGCCATGACCTTCTAAGGTTTTGGCGACACTGAAACCAGGTAAATATTTAGAAGGATGTCCAGCGATCGTTACATCATTATCATCAATTATCAGCTTGACGTTGAGATGTTGAGCAACAGCCAAGCGAGCAGCTTCAGCATCGTTACCTTCTTGCTGTGAGCCATCAGAACCGAGACAAAAAACTGCTTTGCCTGGATTTGCCATTGCTACACCATTGATGTAAGGCCAAAGATGTCCCAGGCGGCCAGAACTAAATTTCACACCAGGGGTTAATCCTAGTTCGGGGTGTCCTGGCAAATGGGAATTTGCTTGGCGATAACGTAAAAGTTGCTCGGCAGGTAAGTCACCATGCAACGTTGCCATCAGATATTGAGTAGCAACTCGATGTCCTGCCTCATCGAAGAAAATCGGCACAAATTGCTCCGATGCTCCCCGGAAAAAGGCATCGAGGATCGTTACCTCTGGAACTGTATCGTATGGCCCACCAGTATGACCACCCACTCCGCTAGCAGCGCCAGTTGCAGTGAAAAAGACGATCGCATCCCGGCAGAGTTGAATATTTGCTTTTAGAGTCTCTCGCTGTTCATCTGTCAGGCTCGAATTTGCTGGATTGAGCGCTAAAAATTGGTAAGCACCGAGGTCAATTGGAAATTGAGTATCAATAATAGTCATGGTTTATTTACTGAATAAAAAGCTATTTGAACACACGGAACGGATAAGCGCACTACCAAAAAAAATTGTTAAAACCCAGATTGGGCAACAATTAGCCAAGAATTTTTCAAATTAAAGTCAGCCAAGTACTTGGAAGTATCTGGTTTCATTAAATGCCACAATCAATACATTTAACTGTGCATGAATATGCTTGAATTCAATTGAACTTACGGATTACCGTACACAAACTTGCATACCAATAAGTATAAACTCACAAACGTGCAATTTCAAGTTCAAAAACGCAATTTCAGGAAAATTAATTATGCTAACTGCTGAACGACGACAATTCATCTTAGAAATTCTGCGTCGTGATAAAAAGGTACTTTCGACAGAACTTAGTGCTGTTCTGAAGGTTTCTGAGGATACGATTCGGCGGGACTTGCGAGAACTAGCAGAAACTGGACTATTGCAACGTGTTCATGGGGGAGCGCTGCTTAAATCTCCAGCCACCGCAAGTTATGCCGATCGCCAAAAGCAAGCACCCAAAGAAAAGGAAGCGATCGCTCGGACAGCAGCAAAATTAGTTTGTAAAGGACAGGTGGTAATTTTAGATGGAGGTACGACAACTCTTCAGGTGACACGGCATTTGCCCCTAGATTTGCAAGCGACAGTGATCACAAATAGTCCGCCCATCGCCCTTGCTTTAGCAGAACATCCTCATATAGAGGTTGTGATGTTAGGTGGACAACTTTACAAAAAAGCCTTGGTGAATGTGGGTACTGTCACCATTGAAACATTACGGATGATTCGTGCAGATTTGTGCATGTTGGGGGTTTGCAGTTTGCATCCAGAGATTGGGATTAGTGTACCTAATCTAGACGAAGCCCACGTTAAACGAGCCATGATTGCTGGATCGGCTGAGGTAGTAGGATTAGTGACAGCAGAAAAATTGGACACGGCTGCTCCTTATCTAGTGGAGTCCATTCATGCCCTGACTTACCTTGTAACAGCACCTACAGTCTCTAATAGTATGCTGAGTGCCTACAAAGCTTTAGGTTTAACCATTATCCGCGATGAGTAACCACGATCTGATGCGAGCAGATGCGATCGCTAGGGACTGGGGATTAGGGATTGAGGAGACAAGGAGGACAAGGGGGAATTATTGAATCAATCTCTCTCCCTTGTCTTCCCCCTCTTCCTTGTCTCCCTTGTCTCTTCTCCATGCCTCATGCCCAAATCTAAAATCTATCAGTTTCTTGAGGTGTTCCAACTGCTCCCGGTTGAGCTGTAAAGAAGTTTTGAGCAGCTTCATTTTGATATATACACCTAATATCAGGTTTGTCACTGTCTAAGTTACCTGTAAAACCAAAGGTGTTCAGGCGATTTTTGCACTCATTTACCTGATCTGATGTCACCAACTTGCGTTGCTCTAAAAGCGCCCAGTTATTTTGTCGGATCACGCATCCAGGACGCATACTCGGTTGCGCAACATAAACATTAAAGGGGTTGAGAGTAACAAATAGTCTAGCGTCCATTACCATCGCGCTAGCTCCATACTGCACACAAATTTCAGGGTTTGGTGCTTTAGTGTCAATGAATTCACGAGAAGCCACATTTGAGGGGGCTAACGTGGTTGTAGAACTAAAAGCAATGCCAATCCCAATCCCCAAAATCAACACCCCTCCCATAATTGCAATAGTGAAGAGGTTAAACATAGGGGATTGGAAAATAGAGGGTTTAGAAGTAGTAGCCGATCTACCAGTGGTTTTACGTCTCATTGTTGCTTAATCACCTTCACGCCGATTTGCTAGGGAGTGGTCTAAAGTTTTCTCGCTCTTTCAGTATGCCTAGTCTTGGCTGTAATTGCCTGTAACTTTCTATGCGATATTTTTTTATTGAGAAAAATAGCAACTTATCTAAATATAATATGTGTCAATAATCAAAGTTTGGCAGTAAGGGCTTTAACCCTAATTTCAGGGCTAAAGCCCTTACTAGAATTTAATACCAATTTTACATTTTCGATTTGTGGAGACAGACTATTTAGCAAAACCTTCGAGGAATTATTGTTAACTCCTATACATCCTTTAGCCTTACATATCGGAAAAATGCTGGCGGGAATAGTGCGGGGGTTGATGACATCTAGTTCCGTGATTTTGGTAGCGCTGCTGTTGACTGGAAACTGGAATTTTCTCAACCCACTATTTCTACTGTTGGTGGTGCTAAATTGTTCGGTATTTGCAGGGTTAGGCGTAATTGTGGGCTTGAGTGTGCGATCGCTCGAATCAGTCGGACTCTACAATAATTTTATAATAATCCCCATGTCATTTTTAGGGGCAACCTTCTTTGATCCTGGGACATTACCAGTTGCCCTGAAAGTTGTAGTTTACATATTACCGTTGACCTACGCCAGCATCGGACTGCGTGCAGCAGCCCATTTACCCTTATCCCAGTTTCCTTGGTATAGCATACCGATTTTGCTAGTGATTGCGATCGCTCTTTCTCTATGGGGTGGTTATAAATTCGCTCACCAACAACATTAAAACCTTAATTACAACCTCTGCTTTATCTAGATACAGCAGGTGTTAACGAAGCTTCACGGCGACTATTTTTATCTTGTGGTTTTCGACTCAGCATTATTGAAATGCTGATGGAATTGAGTCATTAGTCATTAGTTTTAAGCAAATGACTAATGACCAATAACAAAGGACTAACTAGCTAACAAAGTTTTTTCTAGAGAAGTCCAACGGAAAGAGCGATCGCCTCCTCTCTCGATTACTACTCTGACTCGTGGTTCTAACTGAGGCAAATTCGTTAAATACTCAAGTTCCTCATTGGAAAGAATATGCCCTTCAATAATCCACAAAACCAGCCCCTTTGACTTTGGTGGTAGCTGTTCTAGATGAGAATTGAGAATAGGTGGTAAATAGTACACCTGACCTACCGCCGCACCACTACCAGTACTTTTTTTCCCAAGATGAGGAGGTCTAACTCCATGAATTCTTGTGAGATACGCAGCTACGTCGCCCAGTCCCTTAGCAGTAATGTGGAGGGTAGTATAGCCAGCTGCGCGTAGTCGGCGCTGATATCGACCTTCATAACCCCCTTCCAGAGGTGTATACACTCCAAGAGCGCCAAATTTTTCCAGATCGCGGATTAAACCGTTGCCAGTGGTAATTAGTGCCATAGATTTTCGTCGTTATCCCACTTAGATATCTCTATTATTTACCTTGAACCGATAGATTCAAAGCATTTTTTTCGGCATTGGGCATTTAGAAGAGGCAGAGGGGAAAAGGAGGTAATTTTTTATTCTCCCCCTTGCCCCCTGCCCCCTGCTCCCCTGCCCCTGCTCCCCTGCCTCTTCCCCACTCCCCCTGCTCCCCTGCCTCTTCCCCACTCCCCAAAAATAACTCTATAAATTACTAGACAAACATAAATAAATAATTTATATTATTAGATTGTGACCAAACACGCAAATTAGGTAGACATTTTACTGTCATTCTGAGGTAGTGTTAGCATTAAAAGCTGATGATTTAATCCAAATTGGATAATCTAACTCAGATTGCTCGTAGACTGGTAAACTAAGAAAGCTTTCAGGTAAACATTGGAACTTATGGATGAACAATCAAAGCCAATCCTAAGCTCCAGAGTCAATTTACTCCTGTGCCTCTGAAAAAGCGGCTAAATCTTAAACAATAGTTTAAGGTATTTAAGGAAGTAAAACTGAGCAGCAATGTTGGTTTCATGGCATTACGTCAGTCTCAGTTAACGGATACTGGGCGGTAAAAACCGCTTAAGTCCAACTGCAACACGGCAGTAGCCAACTCCGGGAAAACGTCTAGAAGGGCGTATACCAATCGGAAAACCCGCCGACAGCGCTGCCTCCAGAACGTGCCAAAGCAATTGCTTGGACGAAAGCATTGCTGCACACAGCTTAAAACTGTAGCGCCTTGCATTGATTCCAGAAGTTACTCCTTCCAAAGAGAAGAGAATTGTAGCTGTTCTGGTGATCTATTGAGTGAAGCTAAACAGATTCACCAAGCAGTACGGACACGGTTTGTTGTGTCCCAAAAGCATTTGGATTGGTTTACTAAAACCATTCCAAATTTCGTAGGCTAACCCAGCCTAAACTGATGCGTACAAAGCGTGTCCTCTAGAGTCCAATTCCAAGGTCAGCAAGTAGAAAGGAGAACCAGTTACTGTGTCTGTAGGTATTCTCGGCACCAAGCTGGGCATGACCCAAATATTTGACGAAGCAGGAGTAGCCATTCCTGTGACTGTCATTCAAGCAGGGCCATGCACCGTAACACAAGTTAAAACGAAACAAACCGACGGTTACTTTGCCATTCAAGTTGGTTTTGGCGAAGTTAAACCAAAGGCACTCAACAGACCACTACTGGGTCATTTGGCTAAATCATCTGCCCCAGCATTGCGTCACCTAAATGAATATCACACTGATA
The DNA here is from genome assembly GCF_026127265.1 of Nostoc sp. KVJ3. GTDB lineage: Bacteria > Cyanobacteriota > Cyanobacteriia > Cyanobacteriales > Nostocaceae > Nostoc. Next base: position 2,149,026 of record NZ_WWFG01000001.1, on the reverse strand, counting down.
ATTCTAGTGATTATGCTTTAGGTCAACAGATTAAAGCAGATATTTTTAGTGCGGGTCAAATTGTCGATGTAGTCGGCACAAGCATCGGTCGCGGTTTTGCGGGAAACCAGAAGCGCAACAACTTTGCTCGTGGGCCTATGTCACACGGTTCCAAAAACCACAGAGCGCCAGGTTCTATTGGTGCTGGTACAACGCCCGGTCGTGTCTATCCAGGTAAGCGGATGGCAGGACGTTTAGGTGGTAAACGCATCACAATCCGTAAGCTGACCATAGTGCGAGTTGATGCAGAACGCAATTTATTACTAATTAAGGGAGCCATTCCTGGTAAACCAGGCGCTCTAGTAAGTGTTGTACCTGCAAAAGTAGTGGGATAGTCAAAAGTCATTAGTCAAAAGTCATTAGTCAGTAGTCATTGGCTAAGGACAAATGGCAAAAGACAAATGACAGATGACAGATGACAAAGGACAAATAAGAAAGATGGTTGAAAGCGTAGTTAAAAATTGGCAAGGAGAACAGGTCGGCGAGACGACCTTCGAGTTGCGCGTTGCCAAGGAAGAAACAGCGTCTCACATTGTACACCGCGCCTTGGTACGGCAATTGACTAATGCTCGTCAAGGAAATGCCAGTACAAAAACTCGTGCGGAAGTTAGAGGCGGCGGTCGCAAACCTTGGCGACAAAAAGGTACTGGTCGCGCTCGTGCTGGGTCTATTCGTTCACCTCTGTGGCGTGGTGGTGGTGTGATCTTTGGGCCAAAACCCAGAGACTTTAACCTCAAGTTGAACCGCAAAGAGCGACGTTTAGCACTGCGGACAGCATTTGTGAGTCGTATTGATGACTTGATCGTAGTAGAAGAATTTAGCACCGAACTATCTCGCCCGAAGACTAAAGACTTAGTAGCAGCACTTGCCCGTTGGGGAGTAGCACCAGAAAGCAAGGCACTCTTAATTTTGTCTGAAATTGCGGATACAGATAATGTTTATTTGTCAGCCCGCAACATTGAAAATTTAAAACTAATTGCAGCCGACCAGCTAAATGTTTTTGATTTACTGCACGCTGACAAAATTGTAGTTACGGCATCAGCCCTAGAAAAAATTCAGGAGGTCTACAGTGCCTAGCTTTGACCCCCGCGATCTTGCCGACTTAGTACGTCGCCCAATAGTCACCGAAAAAGCGACTATCTTGATGGAACAAAATAAGTACACCTTTGAAGTAATTCCAAAGGCATCTAAGCCAGAAATCAAGGCTGCGATCGAAGACTTATTTCAGGTCAAGGTTGTAAAAGTCAACACCACCTTACCACCACGTAAAAAGCGGCGCGTTGGTAAATTTATCGGTTATAAGCCCCAATATAAGCGAGCTATTGTTACAGTCGCACCTGGGGATGAAGACAAGATTAGACAAGTTCTATTCCCAGAAGTCTAGGAATTTTAGATTTTAGATTTTAGATTGAGGAGTTGACTGAATAAATACCAAAGATGGTTGCAATTAGTTAAACACTCATTAAATCCAAAATTCAAAATCCGAAATTTAAGTAAATCCAAAATCCAAAATCCAAAATAGATTATGGGTACTCGTTCTTACCGCCCTTATACCCCCAGCACTCGCCAAGTTACAGTTTCTGACTTTGCGGAAATCACAAAAACCGAGCCAGAGAAATCCCTAACTACCTCGAAGCATCGCGCCAAAGGTCGGAATAATACCGGGCGGATTACCAGTCGTCGTCGGGGTGGCGGACACAAACAACTTTACCGGATCATCGATTTTAAAAGGGATAAACATAATATTCCTGCCAAAGTCGCAGCAATTGAATACGATCCTAACCGCAATGCCCGAATTGCCCTTTTGTATTACCAAGATGGCGAAAAACGGTATATCCTTCATCCCAACGGGTTGAAAGTTGGAACAATAATTGTTTCTGGCCCTGAATCTCCCTTTGAAGATGGTAATGCTTTGCCTCTATCAAGGATTCCCTTGGGTACTAGTGTTCACAACGTAGAAATGACTCCTGGCAAAGGTGGTCAAATCGTGCGTGCTGCTGGTGCTAGCGCTCAAGTTGTGGCAAAAGAAGGTGATTATGTAACTCTCAAGTTGCCTTCAGGAGAAGTCCGCTTAATTCGGCGCGATTGCTACGCCACCATTGGACAAGTAGGCAACACCGATGCGAGAAACCTGAGTGCAGGTAAAGCAGGAAGAAATCGCTGGAAAGGTCGTCGTCCGAAGGTTAGGGGTAGCGTCATGAACCCAGTGGATCACCCACATGGTGGTGGTGAAGGTAGAGCACCTATCGGTAGATCGGGGCCTGTTACGCCTTGGGGTAAACCCACATTGGGCGCGAAGACACGCAATCGCAAGAAACTTAGCAGTAAGTTCATTGTGCGTCGTCGCCGTAAGTCTTCTAAACGCGGTCGTGGTGGTCGTGAGTCTTAATCAGTAATGAGTACCGAGTAACGAGTGCTGAGTGAAATTCTCAAACTCAACACTTAAAACTCAAGACTCAAAACTTGAGACTCAAAACTTAAAACTCAAAACTCAGAACTCAGCACTTAAAAATATGGGTCGTTCTCTAAAAAAAGGTCCCTTCGTTGCGGATCATCTTCTCAAGAAAATTGAAAAGCTCAACGACAGCAACAGAAAAGAAGTTATTAAAACTTGGTCACGAGCTTCGACAATTTTGCCCCTAATGGTAGGTCATACCATAGCTGTTCACAACGGACGGCAACACGTTCCAGTATTTGTGAATGAACAGATGGTGGGACACAAGTTGGGTGAATTTTCCCCGACACGCACCTACAGGGGTCATGGAAAAAGCGACAAAAAAGCGGGTAGGTAGTCATTAGTTATTAGTCATTAGTCATTAGCTAAAGACAAGTGACAAATGACAAATGACAAATGACAAAATTGGAGAAAATTATGGCTACTAATACTACTGAAGTAAAAGCGATCGCTCGTTTTATCCGCATCTCGGCTTACAAAGTGCGTCGGGTACTCGATCAAATCCGGGGGCGATCGTACCGAGAAGCGTTAATCATCTTAGAATTCATGCCCTATCGCGCCACTGATCCCATATTGAAAGTTCTCAGAAGCGCTGCCGCTAATGCTGAACACAATGCTGGGTTAGATCGGACTCAACTAGTGATTACTCAAGCTTACGCCGATCAAGGACCACCTCTGAAGCGGTTCCAACCAAGAGCGCAAGGTCGAGCTTACCAAATTCGCAAACCAACGTGTCATATTACTGTGGCTGTTGCAGCCGCTCCAGAAAAATAAGCTTTTTTTACACGAATAAATTGCGTAAAGTAAGAAATTTTAGAGGAAGCATTCGTGGGACAGAAGATTCATCCAGTTGGTTTTCGCCTGGGTATTACACATGAGCATCAATCCCGTTGGTTTGCTGTTCCTGATCGTTACCCAGAACTTTTACAAGAAGACTACAAACTCCGTCAATACATAGAACAAAAGCTCGGTAGACAGGCTCAAAACAACGCCGGTATTTCCGAAGTGCGGATTGAGCGCAAAGCCGACCAAATCGACTTAGAAGTGCGTACAGCTAGACCCGGTGTAGTAGTAGGTCGTGGTGGGCAAGGTATTGAATCCTTGCGTACCGGACTCCAAGGACTGTTGGGTAGTAATCGCCAAATTCGCATTAACGTAGTCGAAATACAACGAGTTGATGCTGATGCCTATCTAATTGCCGAATACATTGCTCAACAATTAGAACGCCGAGTTTCCTTTCGCCGGGTAGTGCGGCAATCAATTCAGCGTGCCCAACGCGCTGGTGTTCAAGGGATTAAAATCCAAGTCAGCGGTCGGCTCAACGGTGCAGAAATTGCCCGGACAGAGTGGACTCGTGAAGGTAGAGTACCTTTACATACATTACGCGCTGACATTGACTACTCTTATTGCACAGCAAAAACTGTTTACGGAATTTTGGGTATCAAAGTATGGGTCTTTAAGGGAGAAATTATTCCTGGACAGGAACCAGATCCGCTACCACCCGCAAGCCGCGATCGCGAACGAGATCCCCGCGATCGCGATCGTGAACCCCGTCGCCGTCAACAACAACGTCGTCGCCAGCAATTTGAAGACCGCTCAAATGAAGGATAAATCGTCATTAGTCATTAGTCATTAGTCATTAGTAAATGGCAGATGACAAATGACAAAGCGCAAAGTCGGAGCGCCGGTTTCCGGCGATCAAAACTTTGTAAGAGGGGACAAATGACAAATGACAAGTAACAAACCATGTTAAGCCCTAGAAGAACTAAATTCCGCAAACAACAGCGCGGACGGATGGAGGGACTAGCCACCCGTGGTAGCACCCTCAACTTCGGTGATTTTGCACTCCAAGCACAAGAACCTGCTTGGATTACCTCCCGGCAAATCGAGGCTTCTCGTCGGGCAATGACTCGTTATATTCGTCGGGGTGGACAAATCTGGATTCGGATTTTCCCTGATAAACCTGTAACCATGCGTCCTGCTGAAACCCGGATGGGTTCCGGTAAAGGTAATCCAGAGTTTTGGGTAGCGGTAGTCAAGCCAGGACGGATTTTGTTTGAAATCGGCGGAGTGACTGAAGAAATCGCCCGGGAAGCTATGCGTTTAGCTTCATTTAAACTGCCTATAAAAACCAAGTTTATTGTGCGCCCTCAACCACAGGAGCAGGAGTAGCTTATGCCTCTTCCCAAGATTTCAGAAGCTAGAGAATTAAGTGACGAAAAGCTCTCTGATGAAATTGTCGCCATCAAAAGACAACTATTTCAGTTGCGCTTGCAAAAAGCGACAAGACAATTAGAAAAGCCCCACCAGTTTAAACAGGCTCGACACCGCCTAGCCCAGTTGCTGACATTAGAGACAGAACGCAAACGGGCAGCAAGTCAATCGGCTAAAGAAAAAAAGTAGGAGATTATGGCAGTTAAAGAACGAGTTGGCTTGGTAGTGAGCGATAAAATGCAAAAAACTGTGGTAGTTGCCATAGAAAACCGCGCTCCTCACCCCAAGTACGGCAAAATTGTGGTTAACACCCAACGATATAAAGTTCACGACGAAGAAAATAAGTGTAAAGTAGGCGATCGCGTTCGCATTCAGGAAACTAGACCCCTGAGCAAAACCAAGCGCTGGAAAATCACAGAAGTCCTGAACGTCAAGCCCGCTTAAACCTCATCGTTGTTAGAAACTAACAACACCACAAGGGAGAATAATTGTGATTCAACCCCAGACTTATTTAAATGTTGCTGATAATAGCGGCGCTCGTAAACTAATGTGCATCCGCGTCTTAGGTGGAGGCAACCGCCGTTATGGTTTTATCGGTGATAAAATTATCGCCGTTGTCAAAGATGCTACGCCCAACATGGCTGTAAAAAAGTCTGATGTTGTGGAAGCAGTAATTGTCCGCACTCGGAAAGCTGTCTCTCGTGACAGTGGCATGAGTATTCGCTTTGATGATAACGCTGCTGTGATTATCAACAAAGACGGTAATCCCAGAGGCACACGGGTTTTTGGCCCAGTTGCACGGGAACTGCGCGATAAAAACTTTACCAAAATTGTTTCTCTGGCTCCGGAGGTGCTTTAATGGCAACCAAACAAGGTACGCCCAAAGTATTCCACAAAATGCACGTCAAAACTGGCGACACTGTACAAGTGATTGCTGGGAAAGACAAAGGAAAAATTGGTGAAATTGTCCAGGCACTTCCCCAACTGAGTAAAGTCATCGTCAAAGGTGTCAACATCAAGACCAAGCACGTCAAACCCCAGCAAGAAGGGGAATCAGGGCGGATTGTCACCCAGGAATTCCCAATTCATAGCTCTAACGTGATGCTTTATTCCACTAAGCAGAACGTTGCTAGTCGTGTTTGTTATACCTTTACCTCAGAAGGCAAGAAAGTCAGAAAACTCAAGAAAACTGGTGAGATTCTGGATAAATAGTTAGCAGTTAGGAATTAAGAGTTAGGAATTAAATTTAACTCATAACTCACAACTCATAACTCATAACTCATAACTTTGTTCCCTGACCAAGCCCAGGGATATCAGGACAAAAAACTATGGCAGCAACAAGACTCAAAAGCTTATATCAAGAGACAATCGTCCCCAAACTGATCAATCAGTTTCAATATACCAACGTTCATCAAGTACCGAAGTTGGTAAAGGTTACTATTAACCGAGGTTTGGGTGAAGCTGCTCAAAATGCGAAGTCACTGGAAGCATCCATCAACGAAATTGCGCTTGTTACTGGTCAAAAACCAGTGGTAACGCGGGCGAAAAAAGCGATCGCTGGCTTTAAGATTCGTCAAGGGATGCCCGTCGGGATCATGGTTACTCTTAGATCCGAGCGGATGTATGCCTTTTTCGACCGGCTGGTTAGCCTATCACTACCTAGAATTCGAGATTTTCGTGGCGTTAGCCCTAAAAGCTTTGACGGACGGGGTAACTATACTCTGGGTGTAAGAGAACAGCTAATTTTTCCAGAAGTCGAATACGACAGCGTTGATCAAGTGCGTGGGATGGATATTTCCATCATCACCACAGCAAAAAACGACGAAGAGGGTCGCGCCTTACTTAAAGAATTAGGAATGCCCTTTCGCGATCAGTAAGTTCATCTATAGAGGGAACGATGGCGGCTAACGACACAATTGCAGATATGCTGACGCGCATCCGCAATGCCAACCTGGCGCGGCATCAAACTACACAAGTGCCAGCTACAAAAATGACCCGCAGCATTGCCAAAGTGCTACGGGAGGAAGGCTTTATTGCTGAAATCGAAGAAGCAGAAGAAGGGGTAAAACACAACCTAGTGATTTCCCTGAAATATAAAGGTAAGAATCGTCAGCCTCTAATCACCGCCTTAAAGCGAGTGAGTAAGCCAGGCTTGCGTGTTTACTCCAACAGAAAAGAATTACCAAGAGTACTAGGCGGTATTGGCATTGCCATTATTTCTACATCCAGTGGGATTATGACTGACCGCGAAGCGCGTCGTCAAAACTTGGGTGGCGAAGTGCTTTGTTACGTTTGGTAGTCATTGGTCATTAGTCATTTGTCATTAGTCATTGGTCATTTGTCTGAGCAAAGGACAAAAGGCAAATAACAAACGGCAAGTAACAAAGGACAAAGGACAAATAACAAAGGACAAAAAGTAATGTCTCGTATTGGTAAACGTCCAATTACTATTCCCGCAAAAGTTCAAGTAGCGATCGATGGTACGAATATTGTAGTGAAAGGCCCGAAAGGAGAACTTTCTCGCACTCTCAGAGATAATGTCTCACTCTCTCAAGAGGGAGAAATATTACACGTAAATCGTCGGGATGAAACTCGGACATCGAAGCAACTGCACGGCTTGAGCCGCACTTTAGTTGCCAACATGGTCGAGGGTGTTTCCCAAGGTTTTCAGCGCCGTTTGGAAATCCAAGGTGTTGGTTACAGGGCACAACTTCAAGGGCGTAACCTAGTTTTAAACATGGGTTATAGCCATCAGGTGCAAATTGAACCACCAGAAGGAATTCAGTTTGCAGTCGAAGGCACCACTAACGTAATTGTTAGCGGCTACGACAAAGAAATTGTAGGTAATACAGCCGCAAAAATTCGCGCCGTTCGTCCACCAGAACCTTACAAAGGTAAAGGCATTCGCTATGCCGGTGAAGTGGTAAGACGTAAGGCTGGTAAGACTGGTAAGGGTGGTAAGAAGTAGAAATGAAACTTACTCGTAGAGAATCAAAAAACCGTCGTCATCGCCGGGTTCGTGGTAAAGTTGTTGGCTCCCCAGAACGTCCGCGTTTAGCGGTATTCCGTTCTAATGAGCATATTTATGCCCAGGTAATTGATGATAGTCAGCATCAAACCATAGTGGCAGCATCGACTTTAGAACCAGATTTAAAATCTAGTTTAGCGTCAGGTGCAAACCGCGACGCATCGGTACAAGTTGGTAAGTTGATCGCAGTGCGATCACTAGAAAAAGGCATCACTAAAGTAGTCTTCGATCGCGGTGGTAACTTATATCATGGTCGTGTCAAAGCCCTAGCTGATGCAGCCCGCGAAGCCGGTTTAGATTTCTAAAGTCATTGGTCATTAGTCATTAGTCATTGGAGAAATGACAAAAGACAAATGACAAATGACAACTGACAAATGACGTTCACCAGAGCATAAATTATGGCAACAGAGCGTAAAAGTAGAACAAAGCGTGCCAAAAAAGAAGAAACTACTTGGCAAGAGCGGGTTATCCAAATCCGCCGCGTGAGCAAGGTCGTCAAAGGCGGTAAAAAACTTAGCTTCCGAGCGATCGTTGTTGTAGGTAACGAACGCGGTCAAGTTGGTGTCGGAGTAGGCAAAGCTTCAGATGTAATCGGCGCAGTCAAAAAAGGCGTAGCCGACGGCAAAAAACACCTAATTGATATCCCAATCACCAAATCTAACTCCATCCCTCACCCCATTGATGGTGTCGGTGGTGGTGCAAAAGTGATTATGCGTCCAGCCGCACCTGGTACTGGGGTAATTGCGGGTGGTGCTGTGCGAACTGTATTGGAATTGGCAGGAGTTCGTAACGTCTTAGCCAAGCAACTTGGTTCCAACAATCCGCTCAATAATGCTAGAGCCGCAGTCAATGCTTTATCTACATTGCGGACTCTTTCTGAAGTCGCCGAAGATCGCGGTATTCCTATTCAAAATCTCTACATCTAACTAGTCATTTGTCCTTGGTCAGTAGTCCTTTGTTCTGAACAAATGACAAACTACAAATGACAAATGACAAATGAGAAACGAAAAATGACAACTTGGTAACTTATGAGACTCCATGATGTTAAGCCGCAAAAAGGCTCAAAGAAACGCAAGAAGCGTGTAGCCAGAGGTATTTCTGCCGGTCAAGGCGCTAGTGCTGGTCTAGGTATGCGTGGCCAAAAATCTCGTTCTGGTAGCGGTACTCGACCCGGTTTTGAAGGTGGTCAACAGCCATTGTACCGCCGCTTACCTAAGCTGAAGGGCTTTCCCATTGTTAATCAGAAGATTTACACTACGATTAATGTAGAGAAGCTAGCCTCCCTTCCCCCTAATACGGAAGTAACTTTGACCTCATTGAAGGCAGCAGGTATCCTGACTGCTGTCAAAGGGCGATTGAAAATTTTAGGTAACGGGGAATTGAGCATTCCGCTCAAGGTACAAGCGGCAGCTTTCACAGGTACAGCTCGTAGCAAAATTGAGGCAGCTGGTGGTAGTTGTGAAGTCTTATGAGTGAGCCGGAACAGCGCACTTAAATGGAAGCCAACTCGCTGTCAGCGCCTGGTTCACTATAAAGGTAGCACTCTATGATCAGTCGAGACAAAGCCCCAACGGCTCAAGAAACTTTTATGCAGATGGCACAAGCAGCCGGACTTAGAGGTAGGCTGCTTGTAACTGTCGGTGTTCTAATTTTGGTTCGCCTGGGCATCTTCTTGCCCGTACCAGGAATTGATAGACCTAGATTTACCGAAGCCATATCGGGTAGTAATTCTATATTCGGTTTATTGGATATATTTTCTGGGCGAGGACTTTCGACTTTGGGCGTTTTTGCTCTAGGGATTTTACCCTTTATTAATGCGTCCATTATCATCCAATTACTCACTGCTGCGATTCCATCTTTAGAAAATTTACAGAAAAATGAAGGCGAAGCAGGTCGGCGGAAAATATCGCAAATTACCCGCTATGTAACTGTGTGTTGGGCAATTCTTCAAAGTACAGCTTTTTCGGCATTATTCCTCCAGCAATTTGCCTTAAATCCAGGGCCAATCTTTGTAGCTGAAACTGCGATCGCTCTGACTGCTGGTTCTATGTTCGTCATGTGGGCATCAGAACTAATTACAGAGCGTGGAATTGGCAACGGAGCATCATTGTTGATTTTTGTCAATATTGTTGCTTCATTACCAAAAGCTTTAGGCGATACTATCGATTTGGTGCAAGTCGGCGGTCGGGAAACAGTGGGTCGCGTCATAGTACTAATCTTAGTTTTCTTGGCAACCATTGTTGGTATTGTGGTTGTGCAGGAAGGAATGCGCCGCATCCCGATTATTTCGGCTCGTCGCCAAGTAGGTCGCCGAGTTTTGGCAGAGCAACGGAGCTTTTTACCATTGCGGCTAAATCAAGGCGGTGTAATGCCAATTATCTTTGCCGCAGCCATCCTCAGTTTGCCATTGCTAATTGCAAATTTCGCCAAGAATGCTGAATTGGCAAATATAATTAACACTTATTTGAGTCCAAGCGGTTCTGGCTCTTGGGTCTATGCCTTGGTTTACATGATTTCCATCATTTTCTTTAGCTACTTCTATTCATCGTTGATTCTGAATCCGGTAGATGTAGCGCAAAACTTGAAGAAAATGGGTTCTAGTATTCCTGGTATTCGTCCCGGCAAAGCAACTAGCGAGTATATCGAGCGCGTTTCAAACCGACTCACTTTTTTGGGTGCAATCTTTTTGGGACTGGTTGCTATTATCCCAACCGGTGTGGAAAGAGCTTTAGGAGTCCCCACCTTTAAGGGTTTGGGTGCTACCTCATTGTTAATTCTAGTTGGTGTGGCGATTGATACGGCAAGACAAATCCAAACTTATGTGATCTCTCAGCGCTATGAAGGAATGGTGAAACAATAGTGACGCGACTAATCTTCTTGGGCCCACCTGGAGCTGGTAAAGGAACACAAGCTCAAGCATTGGCAGAACACTTGAATATTCCCCATGTTTCTACTGGTGAAATATTAAGACAAGCCATGAAAGAGCAAACTCATTTGGGAATCAAGGCTCAAAACTATGTAAATAGCGGCGAGTTAGTCCCTGACCAGCTAGTTCAGGATTTGGTACAGGAGCGCCTCAACCAACCAGATGCAGAAAAAGGTTGGATTCTTGATGGTTTTCCCCGCAAAGTGACGCAAGCGGCTTTTCTAGAAGAATTGCTGGAAACAATACATCAGACTGGCGAAAGGGTGGTCAATCTCGATGCACCAGATGATGTTGTGATAGAGCGTTTGCTAGCTAGAGGGCGAAAAGATGATACCGAAGAGGTGATTCGTCGGCGGTTACAAGTTTACCGCGATGAAACTGCACCCTTAATTGATTATTATCGCGATCGCCAAAAACTTTTAACAGTCAATGGTAATCAGTCCCAAGAAGATGTCACTGGTGAACTGCAAAAGGTAATCGCTTGAGGATGAGGGAGATGAGGGAGATGAGGGGACAGGGGGAAAATAAGCAATGCCCAATGCTCAATGCCCCCTCCCAAGAAACAGATCAATTTTAGCTAAGATATATTAATAAACTGTTGATATATTTCTTAAAATGTGTTCTCTTGCAGATGAAGCGCTGCAACTGAACACGAAATTGTTGAGTTGAGGAAAAAACAAATTGTCTAAGCAAGATTTGATTGAAATGGAAGGCACTGTTACAGAGTCCTTGCCCAATGCGATGTTTCGCGTTGACTTGGACAATGGATTTAACGTGCTAGCTCACATTTCCGGCAAGATTCGCCGCAATTATATCAAGATTTTGCCCGGCGATCGCGTCAAGGTAGAGTTAACCCCCTATGACTTGACCAAAGGCAGAATTACCTATCGATTACGAAAGAAGTAACTATATGTAGAGAATTTTACCATAAAACCATCTTTTTGACTGTTTTCTAGTCAACTTAGTGGATTGTTTTTCCTAAAAATGCTATAATTTTATATTTGGAGTCAAAGAATAAAAGGCATGAAAGTTAGAGCCTCAGTCAAGAAAATCTGTGAAAAGTGCAACGTGATCAAACGTCGTGGTCGCGTCATGGTGATCTGCGTGAACCCTAAGCACAAACAACGTCAAGGATAACACTCTTACTAACAGAGTGAGTTGCAGGACGCATATCATCATTAAAACGAAAAGACGCGATTAATCACGTTTTTCCAACCAACAGTAATTGCGAAAACAATAGGGAGAGTTCATTGTGGCACGGATTGCCGGAGTAGACCTTCCACGCGATAAACGCGTTGAAATCGGTCTGACTTACATCTACGGAATTGGTTTATCACGCGCTCAAGAAATTATAGCGGCTACCGGTGTGAACCCAGACACCCGCATTAAGGACTTAAGTGATGCCGATGTGACAGCCCTACGAGGGGAAATAGAAACCAACTATCAAGTTGAAGGCGACTTGCGGCGCTTGGAGTCTTTGAACATCAAGCGCTTAGTTGACATTGGTACCTACAGAGGTCGTCGTCATCGTATGGGCTTACCAGTCAGAGGCCAAAGAACTCGCACCAATGCCAGAACCCGTAGAGGCAGAAGGCAGACAGTGGCAGGGAAGAAAAAGGCTCCAGGGAAATAATTTTGCAACGCTTGCTAATCCGAGCAAGTTTTACCTTAAATCAACTAAACAAGTATGGCGAGACAACCAACTAAAAAAACCGGGAGCAAGAAGCAGAAACGGAATGTACCCAGTGGAATGGCCTACATCCAGTCTACTTTCAACAATAGCATTGTCACCATTACCGATCAAAACGGAGATGTCATCTCCTGGGCTAGCGCTGGTTCTAGCGGTTTTAAGGGAGCAAAAAAGGGAACTCCCTTTGCAGCGCAAACCGCAGCTGAAAGTGCAGCCCGTCGAGCTATCGATCAAGGAATGCGCCAAATTGAGGTAATGGTCAGTGGGCCAGGAGCAGGTAGAGAAACCGCTATCCGGGCACTTCAAGGAGCAGGACTAGAAATTACATTGATTCGGGATATTACCCCGATTCCTCACAATGGTTGTCGTCCACCCAAGCGCCGTCGAGTTTAAATACTAAGACTTGGGCAGCGAGGGCGAAAAGTGACAGCCAGCAATGACCACTTGAGCGTCTAACGTGCAAATTGTCATTGAGTCAAAGCTTGGGCGACCAGAAGCGTGTCAGATTTTCCCACTGGGAAAGCTGTTAAGCTTTGGGCTACTCAAAATATTATTAATCAATTTTGGATTTTAGATTTGCGATTTTAGATTGAACCCAACTATAAGGGTGCTGGGCCTCGTGGATTTTAAGTTGATGATTTAAGATTTGTTCCGCCAATCAGAGGCGGAGCATGAACGAAAGAAGCACAATCCAAAATCCAAAGTCCAAAATCGAAAATTGGCAATCAATTCGGGAGGCAATTGATTTGTCTGCTAGCAGCACCTTAGAAGAAGGGAGGCTCATCCGTGGCGCAGTTTCAAATTGAATGTGTAGAGTCGAATACCGAAGAAAGTCGGAACCATTACAGTAAATTTGTTTTGGAACCTCTAGAACGCGGTCAAGGAACAACTGTTGGCAACGCACTGCGGCGGGTTTTACTGTCTAATTTAGAAGGTACAGCAGTTACAGCAGTGCGGATTGCGGGCGTTTCACATGAGTTCGCCACAGTTCCGGGCGTGCGGGAAGATGTACTGGAAATCCTCATGAAAATGAAGGAAGTTATCCTCAAAAACTATTCTTCGCAGCCTCAGATTGGGAGATTACTCGTTACCGGCCCAACAACAATCACTGCGGCGCATTTTGATTTACCCAGTGAAGTAGAAGTCATCGATCCGACCCAGTATGTAGCCACCATCGCTGAGGGTGGCAAGCTGGAAATGGAATTTCGGATCGAGAAAGGCAAAGGCTATCGCACTGTAGAGCGAGGACGTGAGGAAGCCACATCGTTGGATTTTCTCCAAATCGACTCGATATTTATGCCGGTGCGAAAAGTAAACTACAGTGTTGAAGAATCTCGTGGGGAAGGCTTGATTCCAAAAGACCGACTACTGTTGGAAGTTTGGACAAATGGCAGTATTTCTCCTCAAGAAGCACTATCTTCTGCTGCTGCGATCTTGGTAGATTTATTCAACCCGTTGAAAGATATCTCCCTAGAGCCAACAGATACAGGTTCGGATATTCCAGACGATCCAACTGCCCAGATACCCATCGAAGAGTTGCAACTTTCTGTGCGGGCATATAACTGTCTCAAACGGGCACAAGTTAACTCTGTGGCAGATTTGTTGGATTATACCCAAGAAGACCTCTTAGAAATTAAGAACTTTGGTCAGAAGTCAGCAGAAGAAGTTGTGGAAGCTTTGCAACGACGCTTGGGCATCACCCTGCCAATGGAAAGAGGCTCTAAACACCCTTAAGAAAAACCTTCATAATTCATAGTGCATAATTATGCGTCACCGTTGTCGCGTCAAAAAACTCAGTAAACCAGCCGATCAACGCCGTGCTTTACTGCGATCGCTCGCCACCGAGCTGATCCGTCATGGTAAGATCACCACCACTTTAATTAGAGCGAAAGTTCTAAGAAGTGAAGTGGAAAAAATGATTACCCTAGCCAAAAATGGCTCCTTGTCAGCACGTCGGGAAGCCCTTGGCTATATCTTCGACAAACAACTGGTTCACGCTCTATTTGAGCAAGCTCCAACTCGATATGGCGATCGCCAGGGCGGTTATACCCGCATCCTGCGTACCGTACCGCGTCGGGGTGATAATGCAAAAATGGCCATAATTGAATTGGTTTAAGTCATTAGTCATTAGTCATTGGTTATTTACAAATGACAAATGACAAAGGACAAAATCTGTATGTTAGAAAGCCCCCAGCCGACACAAACTCATCGAGTAGCCTTGGTAATCCAATACCTGGGCACTCATTTTCATGGCTGGCAACGGCAAAAAAAACAGCGGACAGTTCAAGAAGAGATCGAAATAGCGATCGCGACTATTCTTGGGTATCATGTAACACTACATGGTGCTGGGCGAACCGATTCGGGAGTTCATGCTGCTGCTCAAGTAGCCCATTTTGAAGCTACAGGTTTAATTCCGCCTCACAAGTGGGCAACAATCCTCAACAGCTATCTGCCGCCAGATATATTAATCAGGGCTTCAGCTAGTGTCGATAACCGTTGGCACGCTCGCTTTAGTGCAGCTTATCGACGGTATCGCTACACAATATATACTGAAGATCGGCTTAACTTGTTTGTAAGACCCTTCAGTTGGCATTATTATTATGCACCCCTGGATGAATCTTTAATCCAAGCTGCCTTGAAACCTCTGTTGGGAAAGCATCACTTAGCTGCTTTTCACCGTGCTGGCTCAAAGCGATCGCATTCCTGGGTAGAGGTGCAAGCAGCAGAGTGTCGTCGCAGTGGGCCATTTATCCATATTGAAATACAGGCAGATGGATTTTTGTATGGCATGGTACGGCTGTTGGTAGGGATGTTGGTACAGGTAGGTTCTGGACAACGGACACTTTCTAGCTTCACCGAACTCTGGAAAGAACAACGCCGGGAAGAAGTGAAACACGCCGCCCCGCCTCAAGGCTTGTGCTTGTTGCGAGTCGGCTATCCAGATTTTCCCTTTTCAAAAGAGATTTGGTACGACACCTTACCAAAGTTCGTCACTAGTCAAGAGTCATTAGTCATTGGTTCTTAGTAATGACAAAAGACAAATGACTAATGACAAATTAAAAATGACAAAGGACAAATAACAAATGACAACAGTTAAAACATACCTTCCTTCTCAAGCGTCGATTGAGCGTGAGTGGTACATAGTAGATGCTACCGATAAACGCCTCGGTCGCCTCGCCAGCGAAATCGCCCAGGTTTTAAGAGGCAAAAAGAAACCCGAATACACACCCCACCTAGATACAGGTGACTTCGTAATCGTCATTAATGCCGAAAAAATCGCAGTCACAGGTAAAAAGCGTACTCAAAAGCTTTACCGTCGCCATTCTGGTCGTCCCGGTGGAATGAAAACGGAAACTTTCGCTAAACTACAACAGCGCATACCAGAGCGGATTTTAGAACAGGCTGTTAAAGGTATGCTACCTAAAAATAGCCTGGGCAAGCAGTTGTTCACTAAGCTAAAAGTCTACGCTGGCCCTACGCATCCCCACGATGCTCAACAACCTAAAGAACTAAAAGTTAGTACAATTCCTGGAGAAGAAAATTAATGGTAGTAGCAGATGCCAATAGCGGTCGCGCCGTATACTGGGGTACTGGCCGCCGGAAGAATGCAGTAGCACGGGTACGCTTGGTTCCAGGTACCGGTCAACTGACTGTCAACGGTAAAGATGGAAACTTGTATTTCCAATTTAACCCCAACTACCTGGGAGTCATTAAAGCGCCCCTGGAAACTCTGGGATTAGAAAATGAATATGATATTTTGGTGAAAGCAGAAGGCGGCGGCTTGACCGGACAGGCTGATTCTGTTCGCTTGGGCGTTGCTCGTGCTTTGTGCCAACTAGACCCAGACAACCGCCCACCTTTGAAAACCGAAGGTTACTTGACTCGCGATCCCAGAGCAAAAGAGCGGAAGAAATATGGTTTACATAAAGCTCGGAAAGCGCCTCAGTACTCTAAGCGTTAGGGCATTGGTGAAGAAGGTGATAGGTTACAGGGGACAGGTGATAGTTTTCTGTAACGTGTAACCTGTTCCCTTCTTCTAGCTTCTATTGAACGCTGAAAGTTATAATTTATATAGATTCATCCCACAAAAGACAATGGCTAAAGCTGATATTCATCCTAAATGGTATCCAGATGCTAAAGTTTACTGCAACGGTCAAGTTGTTATGACCATTGGCTCTACTAAGCCAGAATTGCACGTAGATGTTTGGTCTGGAAATCACCCATTCTACACTGGCACTCAGAAGATTATTGACACTGAGGGTCGAGTTGAGCGTTTCCTCCGCAAGTACGGTATGAGCAGCACTCAAACATCTGGCGACGAACAAACCAAAAAGTAGCGGGTTGGCTCTGCTGTTAACGACGGCCCTGCATCAGCTGGGTCGATTGTCATTTATATGCTCGAGCCAATCTGTTATTTTTTAAGGAGCGATCGCACTCGTCATGGCTGAATCATACTTACTGGACAAACTAAAATCCGTTGAACAAACCTTTAATGAATTAACCCGTCGTCTTGGCGACCCCGATACCGCTAGCAATCCTGATGAGTATCAAGAAATTGCTAAGTCTCGTTCTTCTTTGGAAGAGGTCGTTAATACTTATGAAATTTGGAAAACAGCCCAAGAAGACCTGATTGGAGCGCGTCAGGTTTACAAAGAATCTGCAAGTGACCCAGAGTTGCAAGAAATGGCAGCACTGGAAGTAAAGGAACTTGAAGAAAAAATAGAATATTTAGAGTCTCGCTTGAAAGTCTTACTGCTACCACGCGACCCCAATGATGAAAAGAATATCATGTTGGAAATTCGCGCTGGTACTGGTGGCGATGAAGCAAGTATTTGGGCTGGCGATTTGATGCAGATGTACACCCGCTATGCCCAAACTCAAGGCTGGAAAGTTTCTCTAGTGAGCGAATCTCGTGGAGAAATGGGTGGCTGGAAAGAGGTCATTTTAGAAATTAAAGGTAATGACGTTTACAGCCAGTTAAAGTTTGAAGCTGGAGTGCATCGCGTGCAGCGCGTGCCGGCAACTGAATCTGGGGGACGGGTTCATACTTCCACAGCTACCGTGGCGATTATGCCAGAGGTGGATGATGTGGAAATTCACATTGACCCGAAAGATATTGAAATGACTACAGCCCGTTCTGGCGGTGCTGGTGGGCAAAACGTCAACAAGGTGGAAACAGCCGCCGATTTGATGCACAAACCGACAGGGATTCGGATTTTCTGTACAGAAGAACGCAGCCAGTTGCAAAACAAAGAACGGGCGATGCAAATTCTGCGGGCGAAGTTGTATGAGATGAAGTTACGCGAACAACAAGAAGCTGTAACTTCTATGCGGCGATCGCAAGTTGGTACTGGATCGCGATCGGAAAAAATCCGCACCTATAATTATAAAGATAACCGGGCTACCGATCATCGGTTAGGTCAGAATTATTCCCTTAACCCTGTTTTGGATGGTGATTTAGAGACGCTGATCCAATCTTGTATATCTCTAGACCAGCAAGAACGTCTCGCGGAGTTAGCGACTTCTGCCGCTAACTAATTTTTGCTGTTAATATTACTGTAAAACCACTTGTTGTACTGTTGCTTTTAACATACACAGGTGGTTTTCTAATATCGTATGGAGTGCATTTTCCATTACGTTAGGATAATGGTAATAGGCAAATTCGTACTTCATTACGTAATTTAGCTTTGCCCATTCCTTCAGGGTTTGACAGGTATAAATTAGCTTTTCCGCTTCTTCTTGCCAACGTGCAAAAATCCGGTAGCTAAAAAAGCTGCTGCACATATTGCCTTTTGCATCCCAGTAGGAAATACACACTTGATGTTTTAAAAGGTGGATTTTTTTGATTTGCTTAACATCGTAGCCTTTAACTTTTAAAGCGTCTTTGGTTTCTGCTTCAGAAATATTCCACTTTTCTGGTTTAATTTTATTAGTGGCTATAAGGTTTTTACCTTTGCGGCGATATTGGTTAATTTTGCGTGGCTTGCGAAACATGATGCACCTTCGATATTATTTCTTCGCAGCAAAGTCTAGCTACTAGCTGAACTGCCGTAGGAAACTAAGTTTTTTGGGTTGATTTAAAGATTGATGGGTTAGTCTACTAGCTTGATGCCTGTAGTTGCCGATTTACAACCAGAGATATAGTTTAGTACTAAAACACAAGGCTGTCAATATAAAAGTAAACTTGTAATATTGAAAGTAAACTTGTAAATAAAGTTGGCTAGCTATATAAGCAGTGAAGATCGAAAGCAAACAAAAACTGATTGAAATCATTAAACTAGCTCGCGGTTCAATGAGTCAGCGAGCCTTTGGTAAGCTTTTGGGAGTATCTGCTACTGCTGTTCAGATGTGGGAAAAAGGTGTGAAGGTTCCAGATACAGAAAATTTGGCTCAAATCGCATCGAAAGCAGGCTACACAATGGAAGAGTTAATCAGCTGCATTGATGGTAAGCCAATTTCAGAAACCTCAGATTTGAGTCTGATTCTGAGACAAATCCAACACATGCCTTTGGCACAAGTGGCTCAAATTGTGCAAGCTGCGGCAGATAGATTGGCGGCTGTGGCTGAAGCTTCTGGGGATGAAGCGAAGGCTAGTTAATTTGTCGCTAAGAGAAACTAACTTACCATTACGGACTTTTACAGAGCATTGCTCTTATTTATTTGATGATGCGATCGCAGATAATTTTCTGTGCGATACTCGTCAAGACTGGGAAGGATAATTACTACCATTTTTCTTGTTAATTCATAACATAGGAATTGCTAAAACTACTTAAAGCAATCACCAATCGAAAATTTAAACCCTATTCGTCATTCGTCAAGAAAGGAATCATCATCCTCTAATCGATCATAATATTCCTCTAATTGAGGATAATACTCCTCTAATTGTGGATAATACATTACTCTGTGTAAAGGTGTAACAAACTTCTCGCTTACTAATTCAAAAATATTCAATGTAGCGTCTATAATCTTTACAGCTTTATCGGGAGAAAGTTCTATTGGATCATATCTAGGATTTATAGTTGAGTCTTTAAACATTTTTTTTGCATTTGGAAAATTTTGTATTTCTGATTTTATTTTTTCAGGTAAGGGAAAAATTTGCTTGAAGTCTTTAATTATTTTGAATAGGTTATGTCCATAATTTTTC
Source organism: Nostoc sp. KVJ3 (assembly GCF_026127265.1). GTDB lineage: Bacteria > Cyanobacteriota > Cyanobacteriia > Cyanobacteriales > Nostocaceae > Nostoc. The sequence goes on along the minus strand of NZ_WWFG01000001.1, from coordinate 2,129,530 downwards.
CTTAAATCATCTTTTTTTACCAGCATTGTTTTTTCTGATAATATACAAGCTTTTAATAGTTTTTCAATTGCTTGTGAAGCTGGAAAAATTATAAATTGATAACTTCTGGTATTTTTTAAAGCAACGATAGCAAGATTTAAATCCTCAATAGCAAAACGAATAAAATCTGTTGTTTCAGTAGACAAATAGAAATCATCCTTGAGTTTGTCAGGGATTACAAAAAAATCATTTTCGCTATTCTTCTTTTTATCACGATACTGAACAACATCTTCTAGATATTCTACAGCTAATAATTTTCTTCTCCCACATTTAAAGGAATTTTGTAAATATTCAATTTCTACTTCTGTTAAATCTTGTTTTACTATTTGCGGTAAATTTGTGCAGTCAATTATATTGCAATTTTCAGTTTTTTCAGGATATATAAAGTAATAAATGTTGCCTTGCATAAAAAATGGAATTTCTTTGAGATTTAAATAGTCAGGTGTTATTTTAAATCCATAATTTTCTCGATACCAATTATCAACATTCAATGTATGAAGAAATCGTTCTAATTCGTCATTACTTAATGCTGGGAATCTATTGTTGATGAATCTGTCTGTTAAATCATTTATATCAGGGCATAATTCACCTTGTACTAGAAAAATTCTTTCAGCAACAGATTTTTTCTGAGTTCTTAACTTGTAATCTATTCTCGCTATTCGAGCATTTATATCATCTGTGTTCATTCTAAATCAGGTTTTATTAGATAATCTTATAAGCTCTGCAATACTATAACTTGAATTGTAATACTTAGTCAAGGATAATACCAGATTAAGTATACTTGTAGGACTTACGCACTCGTGACGAAAAACTAAGCCTTTGCGATTACTTCGTTTCTCTTCGAGACGCTAACGCGAACAATCGTTATGACGTAAAACCATAGTCCTTACGTAAGTCCTGACTTAGCAAGAATAAAACCATATTTTTATATATGACCAAAATATAACCACTGGCGGGTAACTAATAAATGGTTTTAAAATGGTGCAATCTTAAAATATTTAGGGGTGCAGCTATGTCGCTACGCAATGAGCCTTTAGATTGGCAACTTGAAACGAATAATCCTTATATACCAGTTTATCATCAAGGTAATTTGGTGGGATTTTTTAAACCAGAATATGCCAATGAAATTATTAAAGTTTTAAATGAAGAAGAAGTTTTAAAGAAAGCACTAAAAATGGCTTGTACTGATTTAATTAAAAAAATTGGTGGCGATACCAGAAAAGTCAATTATTTAATGGAAAAATATGTAAAAACTAGTGAACGTCCAAAGTATGGAACTAGAGCGATCGCAGTTTTACTTCAAGATAGGCAAAAAGAGCTTGATTTGAGTAACCAGGAGTTTGCTAAATTCTGCGACACCTTTAAATTATCTCCGACTGAACTGAATAATATTTATGCTGGAGAAGCCTTTGATGATAGTTTGTTAGCACCACTATCACGTATATTAGGGATGGCAAAAGAGCAATTGCTGAAAGTGCGAGATGGTTCTGAAGAATCAAGTAATACATGAACAGCAAATCAAAATTTTCAAATGATATAAAATTGTGAAAACAGACATCATCTTTTATCGGCTGTTTCAAGAATTCCCTGATATCTTATTTGAACTTATTGGTAATCCTCCAGAAGAAGCTAGCTTTTATCGATTTTCATCAGTTGAAATCAAACAAACAGCCTTCAGAATCGATGGTGTGTTTCTACCTACACAAGGAAATGAAAACCCGATTTACTTTGTTGAAGTGCAATTTCAAGCTGATGGGGAAATTTATTCACGGCTAATTGCAGAAATATGTTTATACCTCCGTCAGAATCAACCATCAAATGACTGGGGTGCTCTGGTTTTATACCCAAGCAGGAATGTAGATACAGGAGATATCAAACATTACCGTGAGTTTTTCACAAGTGGGCGTGTCAGGCGCATTTATTTGGATGAATTAGGTGAAGGTGCATCGCTTCCAATTGGCATTGCAACTGCTAAATTAGTAATTGCAACTGATGATATAGCGATCGCACAAGCAACGGAGTTGATAGACAGAACCAAGTCAGAGATAAGCTCACCACCAAAACAGCAGCAATTACTACAATTTATAGAGACTATTTTGGCTTACAAGTTTCCCACAATGAGTAGGGAGGAGATTGAGCAAATGTTTAGCTTAAGCGAGTTAAAGCAAACCAGATTTTATCAGGAAGCCTTTCAGGAAGGTGTTGAACAAGGTAAGGTTCAAGGCATTGAGCAAGGTAAACTCAAAGCAGTACCAGCAATGTTGGCAGCAGGGTTGACTGTAGAACAAGTAGCACAGGCGCTAGATTTGAGTGTCGAAGAAGTTAGACAAGTAGCACAAAGTCAGCCTTAATATAGATGTGGTAAATTTTATCCGTGGCTCAAGCCAAATTTGGTTTGCGGCTTCCAGACTTTCTCACGACGAATTTATAGTTAATTTTTGTTAATATTAGAGGCGGTGTTAGTACTTCGTCCTCAACCACCCACTCCCTACCTGAGAGAAACTTAATGCTGCGATTAGAACATATAAGTAAAATTTATCCCACAGGCGAAGTTCTCAAAGATATCAACTGGGAAGTTAAACCAGGCGATCGCATTGGCTTAGTCGGTGTCAACGGTGCTGGAAAATCCACCCAACTCAAAATCATCTCTGGGGAAATGGAACCCACCGCCGGCGAAATCATTCGCCCTAATAGCTTACATATAGCCTATCTTAACCAAGAGTTTGAAGTAGATCCCACCCGCACCGTTAGAGAAGAATTTTGGACTGTCTTCCAAGAAGCCAACGAAGTACAGTTATCTCTGGCGCACATACCACAAGAGATGGAAACGGCTAGCCCAGAGGAACTGGATCGACTGATCGATAAGTTGGATCGCTTGCAGCGCAAATTTGAAGCCTTAGATGGCTACAACTTAGACGCACGCATTGGAAAAATATTACCAGAGATGGGGTTTGGGCTAGAAGATGGCGATCGCCTCGTCAGTGCCTTCAGTGGTGGTTGGCAAATGCGGATGAGTTTGGGTAAAATCCTGCTGCAAAAACCCGACTTGTTGCTGCTGGATGAACCGACTAACCACCTAGATTTAGAAACCATTGAGTGGTTGGAAAATTACCTCAGAGGGCTAGTTACGCCGATGGTAATAGTCTCCCATGACCGGGAGTTCCTTGACCGCCTCTGCAACCAAATTGTCGAAACCGAACGTGGCGTTTCCAGTACCTACCTTGGTAACTATTCGGCATATTTGGAACAAAAAGCCGAAAGTCAATCAGCACAACTGAGTGCTTACGAACGCCAGCAAAAAGAATTAGAGAAACAGCAAACCTTTGTTGATAGATTTCGCGCCAGTGCTACCCGCAGTACCCAGGCAAAAAGCCGGGAAAAGCAACTCGACAAAATCGAGCGCATTGAAGCACCCGTTGGTGGTATGAGAACTCTACACTTCCGTTTTCCCCCTGCACCCCGCAGTGGACGCGAGGTAGTGGACATTAAAGATTTGACTCATCTTTATGGTGAGAAAATCCTGTTTTTATCGGCAAATCTCCTAATTGAAAGAGGCGATCGCATTGCTTTTCTTGGCCCCAATGGTGCTGGGAAATCTACCCTTCTACGTGTAATTATGGGTATGGAACCACCCACAGAAGGTAGCGTTCAATTAGGCGATCACAACGTTATCCCTGGTTACTTTGAGCAAAATCAAGCTGAAGCCTTAGATTTGAAGAAAACTGTCATGGAAACTATTCATGATGAAGTTCCAGACTGGGATAATCAAGAAGTCCGCACGCTTTTGGGACGCTTCTTATTCACTGGTGATACTGTATTTAAGGCAGTTGGGGCATTAAGTGGAGGAGAAAAAGCTCGTTTGGCGTTGGCAAAAATGCTCTTACGTCCCGCCAACTTACTAATTTTAGACGAGCCGACAAACCACCTAGATATTCCAGCTAAAGAAATGCTGGAAGAAGCGCTCAAAAATTATGATGGTACGGCAATTGTAGTTTCCCACGATCGCTATTTTATTTCTCAAGTAGCAAATAAAATCGTCGAAATTCGTGATGGTGAATTCCGCGTTTACTTAGGAGATTATCATTACTATCTCCAGAAAATTGCCGAAGAAAAAGAACAAGCAAAGTTAGCTGCAATAGAAGCCGAAAAAGCTGCTAAAAAAGCTGCAAAGGCTTCCACCAAAAGGAAATAAAGGATTAGATACTACCTTAGTAGTAGTGCTAAAACGCTACTACTAAGTAATCACTCCTTTATTAGCGTCCTAAAACATCATAGAAAAACTACTAAAATTTAAAAAATATTTCAAAAAACCGCAAGTCCTTCATAAAAGAAGTTAATAAGCAAAAATTCACTTGCGGCGTGGATTAGCAGTGGTATCATTCGGGTATTACAAAAAGTAAAGGGCAATTTTACTATGACCAAAGCACCTGTTGCTCCTGTGGTGCTAGTCATTTTAGACGGATGGGGCTACTGCGAGGAAAAGCGAGGAAACGCTATTGTTGCTTCTAAAACTCCCATTATGGACAGTTTATGGGCAGCTTACCCGCATACCCTCATCCGCACATCAGGAAAAGCCGTAGGGTTGCCAGAGGGTCAAATGGGCAACTCTGAGGTTGGTCATTTGAACATTGGTGCTGGGCGAGTTGTACCGCAAGAACTAGTACGCATCTCCGATGCGGTTGAAGACGGTTCTATTGCCTCTAACCCAGCACTTGTCAAAATTTGCCAGGAAGTTCGTTCTCGGAATAGCAAGCTGCATCTAATCGGGCTTTGTTCTGAGGGAGGGGTACATTCGCATATCACCCATCTATTCGGACTACTTGACTTAGCCAAAGACCAGCGAATTCCAGAAGTTTGTATCCACGCGATCACAGATGGCCGTGACACCGCCCCAACTGACGGTGTAAAAGCAATCACATTGCTACAAGATTATATAGACCGCGCCGGAATTGGGCGTATAGTCACCCTTAGCGGTCGCTACTACGCGATGGATCGCGATCACCGTTGGGATCGGGTCAAACGCGCCTACGACGTGATGACTCAAGATGGTACGGGTGATAATCGCAAAGCTGTAGAAATCTTGCAAGCATCTTATGCAGAAGGTGTAAAAGATGAATTTGTCAACCCTATTAGAATTGCTCCCGGTGCAATAGAACCAGGAGATGGGGTGATATTTTTCAACTTCCGCCCCGATCGCGCCAGGCAATTAACTCAAGCTTTAATCAGTCCCAAATTTGACGGTTTTGAAAGACAGCAAATCACACCGCTATCTTTTGTTACCTTTACGCAGTATGATTCAGACTTACCTGTGGCTGTAGCCTTTGAGCCGCAGAATCTCAGTAATATTCTGGGAGAAGTCATAGCCAATCACAGTCTGAATCAGTTCCGCACCGCCGAAACAGAAAAATACGCCCATGTCACCTATTTCTTTAATGGTGGTCTGGAGGAACCTTTTGCTGGAGAAGATCGGGAACTGGTAAGCAGCCCGATGGTAGCGACTTACGATCACGCCCCAGCGATGTCAGCAGTAGCAGTTACAGATGTGGCGATCGCTGCGATTCAAAAGGGTACATATTCTCTAGTCGTGATTAACTATGCTAATCCAGACATGGTAGGGCATACTGGTCAAATCGACGCTACCATTACAGCAATTGAAACAGTCGATCGCTGTTTGGGACGTTTATTAGAGAGCGCCATCAAAGCCGGTGGTACAACAATTATTACTGCCGATCATGGTAACGCTGAGTATATGCTAGATGAAGGGGGTAATCCCTGGACAGCCCACACTACCAACCCAGTCCCCTTTATCTTGGTAGAAGGCGAGAAAGTCAAAATCCCTGGATATGGCACAAATGTCGAACTGCGAAGCGATGGTAAGCTATCCGACATCGCCCCCACAATTCTAGAGATTTTACAGCTGCCTCAACCATCAGAAATGACCGGGCGATCGCTGCTGAAAACAGCAGATTATGATCTGCAACGCACTCGCACCCCCGTGCAAGTAGGGCTGTAAAAGACTTCTCAATCCTGAGTTAGGAGTTTACTAAAAACTCCTAACTTCTAAATTCTGAATTCTGTTTTTGAAAAATTGTTATAAATGAGATTCCTACCATGACAGCTACTAATATCGTGCAAGGCATTTGGGCGTTTTCCGCCACCGGTCTAATTATCTTAGTTTTACTGCATAGCCCCAAAGGTGATGGTATCGGGGCTATTGGTGGACAAGCCCAGTTATTTAGCAGTACCAAAAGTGCAGAAAATACCTTAAACCGAATTACTTGGGCATTGACAGTAATTTTTCTCGGTCTAACAGTAGTTTTAAGTGCTGGTTGGCTGCCTAAATAAGGATAGGTCAATGGGGAAAATAACCAAACACCCAATACTTAACACCCTAATAAATTTAATTTCACGACGGTTAATTACAGCCCTTGCCTTTTTTCTTGGCACAGGGCTGTTAATCATTTTCGCTAATCTCCAGTCTAGTAGGGGATTGACAAAAATACCAATATCTGTATACTCAGACTTAATAATTTCTCTCTCCTCATCTCCACCAAAACCCCATCCCTTACCGCCCACACTTGCACAGTGGCAAGATAGTACTAACAGTGGTGACTACTTTTCCCAAGTCACAACCACCCAAGTTGGTTATTTAGTCTGGTCACAATTTCCTATTCGAGTTTACGTAGAACCACCAAAAGCTGTTAATGAAAAACAAGCTCAAGTATGGATTAACGGTGTCTTGCAGGGTGTACACGAGTGGAGTACTTATTTACCTTTAACAATAGTCGAACAGCCAGAAATTGCTGATATTACGATCGCACGAAAAGCGCCACCTCTACAAATTTCGCCTGGTAGCAATATACCTCGTGCGCGATCGGCACAAACTACTTACGAGTTATACACCAGCAACAATGTTTTATCCCACCGCTTCACTATCTTGTTAAGTCCCAGTCAAACAGGTGATTATCTCATTGCAGCTACCCGCCATGAATTTGGTCATGCGCTAGGAATTTGGGGTCATAGTCCGCTACAAACTGATGCTTTATACTTTTCCCAAGTTCGTAACCCGTCGCCTATTTCTCCCAGAGATGTAAATACTCTAAAACGGGTTTATGAACAGCCAACCAGTTTAGGATGGTCTTTAGTGGATAATTCAAATATTAATTGATCGATAGGTAGCTATAAGCTCGTCACTACGGCAAAAATGCTACTAACAGCGAAATAATGACAAATCCGTACCAACTCGTACTTGATACTAATGTATTGGTTTCTGGTTTACGATCTAACCGTGGTGCATCTTACAAACTGTTAACAATTCTTAATGATAGGCGTTGGCAGTTAAATGTCTCTACCACCTTAATTTTCGAGTATGAAGAAATTCTCAAACGAGAAAAAGAGCAGCTTGGATTGAGCGATGAAGATATTGACAACGTTATTGAAGCTATTTGTAAAATTGCTAACAAGTGTAGCATTTTCTATTTATGGCGGCCAATAGCACGCGACCCTGATGATGATTTTCTCATCGATTTAGCTGTTGAATGTCAAGCCGACTTTATCATCACTTACAATCAAAAAGATTTACAAGACGCACAAAAATTTGGACTGAGGGTAGTTTCACCCAAAGAATTCTTGCAAATAGTAGGAGAAATCCCATGACTAACTTAAATGTACAGCTACCTGAATCTTTATATAAACAAATTGAAGCTTTAGCAGCAAGAGAAAATATTTCTATTGAACAACTTGCAACTATTGCTTTATCTGCACAAGTTTCCGCATGGATGACCAAAGACTATTTGGGAGAAAAAGCCAAAAGCGGTAGTTGGGAAAAATTTCAGCAAGTTTTGAATAAAGTGCCTAACGTAGAACCAGAAGAATTTGATAAATTGTAGTGACTTAATTTTATAATGTTGCTGAGTTAAAATATGAATATGTCTCGTGCAAAGAATCACAGATTAAGGCAACCAATTTTTATCCAAAATTTGCTCTAAGGTATAAGCAGATAATTCAGGTAAATTGGTTAAATTCGTTTTAGCTTTAACATAATCTAAGGCATTGCTATAAATTATGCTGAAATTCTGCTCTAAATGATTGCGTAAATTGGCACTTAAATCTTCATTTAGTTGGTTCCGAAAACTAATAATTTCCGCAGCCCAATGATTAGCATTTCTTGGCTTTTCTAAATCCCAATATTGATAAAGTAATAAATGTCTAATAATCTGTTCTAATAAACTTTTTACTCGCCTTTTTTCATTTTTAGCCAAATCTTCCAGTTCTTCTATTAAGTTTTCATAGTCAACGTCTGCTAATTGTCGATTTTTGAGACATTTAATAGTCTCCTCTAACCATTGCAGGTAATTGGATTCATATAATGTTTTTATGTCGATGATTGCAGTCATTTGTTCATTTTGTAGCTTTAATTTAATTTTATTTATTATTTCATTCTAACTAATTTATTAATTTTTGCCGATAATTGCCCAGAAAAAAACATACATAGCACCCATAAGTTAAGTCAGAAGATATCCAGCGACTCCCAGAAGAACAATCAAGCAAAAGTTCTACCCTACTGTCTGTCAGTAATCCAAGTCTCTCGCTGTTCGCCCTGAATCGACTGTACAATTCCAAACCTTTCCTCAATTTTGCGTGGCAAACTGTATATCCCAAAGATGTAAATACAATCTTCTTCTGGTTGATTTGTCAAAACACGAACTCTGGCTTCGTTATCTTGTAAACGGGATATTTTTCACCTTTATCTGACTTGCATGATACTGATACTTCATTTTTTTTAACTTTAGATAGCCTTGTAAAACTGGTAAGAGAATTCTTAGTTAGGTATTTCTATTTTACCCGATCGCACTCATTGCCATCTTAAGATTTACAGTGCGATCGCACTTTTTCATTTTCCCTACGCTCTACGACTTAGCGGTAGAGGTCGCTGTGCTAAAACTTCTTTATAAAGTTCTTCCAGCAGAGTAATATTTTTACTGAGGGTATAGCGGTCTAATACACGCTGTCTGGCTTTTTGCCCCAGTAAAGTTGTTAACTCTGGATGATCTTGCAACACAGGCAAAAGGGTTTTTAACTGCGATCGCGCTGTTTTAGTACTAATAACTACACCTGCGCCCTTTTCCAATACTTCTCCATCTGCACCCACGTCTGTTGCTAAACAAGCCAACCCACATGACATTCCTTCTAACAAAGATAGGGACAAACCCTCTACCAATGAAGGCAAAACAAATACATCTGCGCCCCGCAAAATCTCAATGCGTCGGTCTTCATCAGCAACAAATCCCAACCAGATAATGCCGTATTCTGAACCATAAAACGGCTCTAAGGAAGACTTTAAAGGCCCGTCGCCAACAATTAGCAACTTAGTACCAGGCTCCATCGCAGACTGCTTCCAAGCCCGGAGAAGGGCTTCAACATTTTTCTCTGGTGCTATTCGACCCTGATAGACAAACAAGCGTTCGGCTTTAAATTCCGCTTTGATTTGAGAAAATCCTGGAGAATACTTAACGGTATCAACACCATTGGGAATTACGGCAATATTTTCTTCCCTTACGCCCATCCCTGCCAATAATTCTCGCTGAATTTGGGAAAATACAATCACGCGATCGTAGTTAACTAAAAAAGGTGCGTAAAGCTGATAAGCCAAAAGTTGTGTTCCCGATACTAGCTTTGCCCCCTTGCCAGCAAACGGTGTATGAAAAGTGGCAATTAGAGGCAATCTCAGTTCCTCACAGATTTCCGGTAGAAAAAAGTCTAGAGGAGATAACGTCAAGGAAGCGTGTACTACATCTGGCTTAATTTCCCGCAGTGAATCAGTTAAAACTTTAGTTGCTTTAAAAGTAGGAATTGTGTAAACCTGTGACTTGTAAATGAAAGGGAGGGAAACCTCTCGAAGATTCGGCCAATTGTCAGGTTCAGACTCTTCCTGGGCGAAGTGAAGAAAGCTAACTTGATGTCCCCTATCTAGCAAAGCATTGGTAATTTCTCGACTGTAGGTGACATTGCCGCAAAAGGGTGATTTTTTTCCAATCCAGGCTATACGCATTCTTTATTTAGCTGTAAGAAAAAGAAAAGCGGGTTTGAGCTATTAATTATTTATGTGCCCTTTGTGATTTTATTTTATCTAGCTATACTTGCTGGCTTTTTATTTACTAGAAATTCCCACCAGATTAAAGTTTAAAAAGCATACTTTTACGCTGATTAAACCAGTGGATTGATGGCTTTATTTATTTTACTTACAAGTTGTTAATTTCTGATACTTAAACAACTTATTCTGACTAATGTCAGATTGATATCCCACAAGTATATGATAAATTTTCACTGACCACAGTTTACCATGAACAGAAAAGCTTTAAGTAAATTATTAATCACGTCAAGGTAATGAATAATAACTCCTCTTCGCTGATAACTACTTATGTGAGTTATACCAAGTTAATATACCTCCTGAAAAGACGATCGCAGCTAACCCCAAAAAAACTACCTGTAATCCTACAAAGGTTTCTGCTACCCCTGCTAATGCCAAAGGTAAGGAGAGGGCAATATTAATTACATTGTTTTGTAAGCCAAAAACTTTACCCCGCATTTCTGGAGGTGTTTCTGTTTGAATTGCAGTTTGCATAGGAATTCCCACTAAAGCCCCAAAGACACCTAATAGCGCCACCAGTAACAGGACTAGCCACAGTTGGGTTGTAAAGATTGATAGACCAATCAAGGATGCTGTCATACCCATACAACCGCACAGACTTAGCTGGGTATAAGAAAAACGTTGACCAAATTGACCGAGAATTGTTGCCCCAGCAGCAATGCCAACACCACCGGCTGCTAGTAAAAAGCCGAACTGAGAGGCTTTCATGTTGGGAATTATTTCTGCCATCCGAACAGCTAGAACAGTTAATGCTGCAAAGACAGAAAACAAGATAATCAGCTGAAGCAAAGCATTACGGACATGATGATTTGCTTTGAGGTAGGCAAAACCATCTCGCAGATCGGAGAATACGTGAGGGAATTCTGTATCGGGGTGGTGGTGTTTTTCCTTAGTTGCCAGGAGAAATAAAATTAGTCCAGCGATCGCATAACTACCACCTACTAAAAGTTCTTTGCCCAAACTACCACTACCACCAATTTGCGACCAAAGTCCATCTGCGATCGCTAACAACGGTTCCCCAACAGCAAACCCAACAATCACCGATGCCATCATCGTTGTCGTATAAAGCGAATTAGCTGAGAGTAAATGCTGTTCTTCTACCACTAAGGGAATTGCCGCCTGTTCCGCCGGTGCAAAAAACTGCGTCAGTGTGGAAACTAGAAAAGTGACACCCAGAATAATTATAAAACCCACTGGCAAGATTCCTATGGGTTTCCAGTCGTGAGTTAACCACAGCAGAAAGGGAATTGATAAAACTAGGATGCCGCGCCAAATATTTGTTGCCACCAGCACAGCTTTTTTTGACCAGCGATCGACAAACACGCCAGCAACAGAACCAAATAATACTGCTGGAATCGTAAAAGCCATCATCAAAACTGATACCCAACCACTAATACTCTGATTACTAGCCTGAAACTGAGTATTAATCAAAGCAATCATCAGCACCAAATAAACTTTATCGGCTAGTTGTGAGAAAACTTGACCGCCCCAAAGAGCCAGGAAATTAGGGTTTTTTAATACAGGCAAAAACCCCTGCTGTTTTACATTCCCCGAAGCACCTTCTCCACCTGAACCAGATCCATCTAAATTGGGTGATTCTTTTTCTGGAATAGTGGCTACTGACAAACTCTGCCCATTGCTATCTAACTCAGGACTAGTTAATTTCTCCTCAGATTGTATTTCTGGTTGACTTGGAACATCAGTTTTTGGGATTTGGGCTGTCCAATCTCGATCGTTTTGAGAAACGTCTTTTGGAGACATTTCTTGGCTATTGATTTGACTAGGTATACACTTTGAAACGGCACTTAAGTGATTTCTGACCGTAGGATCTGATACCCTATTCTGTTTTTTAATGAGACTTGGTGACAAAGGCAGGATTTTTTTATCCAAATCAGATGGTTGCATCATGGTTGGCAGCAAAATAAGAATCGATCAAGGTAGCAGAGCGAATAGGGCGACCTAATTGATACTGAGCATACTGGCGTAAAATCTGCTCAATAGATAACCAGTTATGGTCTTTAGCTCCATCAATTTGCATTATCTCTGGTTGTGACAGATGTTGAAGCAAAGCTAGTTCCATAGCACTCAGACGACTAGAAATTAAAGGTATTTCTTGCCGATGCACAATAAGTGTTTGGGCATGGGGCATAGGAGATGGGGCATTGGGAATGGGGGATTGGTCTTTCCTCATATCCCTCTCTCCTTCTGCTCGTAAACGTTTCCAAGCTTCTAAGCAAATCGTTCCACCTGTAGGGACGCTAAATCCTACTTGCCAGTTGGGGTCTGTAAAGTCTGGCTTGAGGGAGCGTCCAGATAAACAGCATACTTGCACTTGCGGCGTTACTCCTGCTAAGGCTAAAAGGTGAAACACGCCATGAGCCAGATGAGCCAAAACACCAGATGCATTTGCACTAGACAATGCTTCCAACCGATGGAGATGTTCATTGAACAACTCATAAAGTTCTTCTTGGGGTTGTTCGCTCAAAGCTTGAGAGAGGACTATTTCTGCTAAATACTGACTGGCAGCCAATTTTCCCAAATCTTTAGCTAAACCAGGATAAGTTTTTAACGTCTGTGCTTGAGTAATTTTATCAAGCGATCGCCCTTTCGCGATCAATAGTTCATTCACAACAAACATACCACTCCTGCCGCCCAAGCTGGAGTTGTGCTTACGTGCCCCTGGAGCCACTGCTCGAATCAGACCGAATTCTGGTGTCAAAATCGTCACTATTTTATCTGATTCTCCCAGCACCTGAGTTTTAAGATTAATTCCGGTTGCTTTGTAGGTTCTACTCATTAGTCATTAGTCATTAGCCAATCAATTTTAGATTTTGGATTAACGCCATACCTAAAAGTAGGGACTTGCAAAAGAAATGCAAGGATTTTAGATTTTTCCATAGTTGAAACTAGGTACTCTGAAACCAGGTTTAAATTTTGAATCCTTCAATCCTTAAATCCAAAATCTAAAATTGGTCATTGGGTTAGGACGAGGGGCGTAGATGTGCCCGCAGTTTTTCGCAGGTTAGGACGAGAAACAAATGACTATTCACCCTTCCCCAGATTATCGCGCTGGCGGATCAAATCGATACCGCGAGATGTGCCTAATCTAGTAGCACCCGCTACAATTAAGTCTATAGCTTGATTGATAGTGCGGATACCACCCGCAGCCTTAATTCCCACCCTTTCTTTTGCCAATTCCTGCAAAAATCGTACATCTGCCACTGTTGCACCGCCATTCCAACCCGTACTAGTTTTTAAGAAAGTCGCCCCCGCCTCCATAGCTATTTCAGCAGCTATTTTTTTCTCCGCATCTGTCAACAGATTGGTTTCCAAAATTACTTTCACAGTTTGCCCAGTCTCTTCACAAATTTCGGCAATTTCCCGGTGGACTTCTTCGGTTTTACCAGCTTTCAACCAGCCCAAATTCATTACCACATCCAACTCAGTGGCCCCATTATCCGCCGCTTCTTGAGCCTCATACAACTTCACTGCTGAAGTTGTCGCACCAGAAGGGAAGCCAATCACCGTACACACTTTCGGATTCTTACCGTGGAGGAGTTCGACAGCTTGTTTGACATAGGCGGGATACAAGCAAACTGCTGCAAAATTGAATCTATATGCTTCTTCACACCACTGCTGAACCTGCTCTGGAGTAGCCGTTGGCGTTAAGAGGGAGTGATCGATAAATGGCGCAATATCAATATCTGGATAGTCTGCTGCCATCGTGTCTTCTGCCAGTAATTGATTATTAAACTTTATAAAAAATTAAAACATTTCTTATATATATATTAAACCATATTTATTACGAGTTTATCCTGAAAACAAGCTGCTAACTTATTTTGAATGTTGGTTTTGTAGATGTTGCGGAATTAGTATAAGTGTTTAAGTTGACATTAGGGTTAGTAAGGTTATAAATATTAACAGCATTTTTTACACCAATTCCTAAGAAGTTAGCAATAGTTTTAGCGAATGCCTTGGATGCCAAATATGGTACGCCATTACCAATAGTTTTAAACATATTTGTAAGTGACATATTCTCTGGAAGAACAAAATTTTCCGGCAAAGATTGAATAGCTAAAGCTTCCGCCACAGAAATCCGGCGGATTTTATAGGGATGCAAATGGACTTCATTATTTCCATAGCAAGCTGTCGGAGAGTAACGCCATCGGTGAAGACGCTTGAAAGACTTTTTAGAATCATCTCCTTCATCAATAGCAGCAAATTTTGTAATACCTGCCCTTGGTTGAAAACAGTTTTTAGCATTGGGGTGCTTCAGCACATTATTTTTTCTAAACCAGTACTCAACTGTTAATTCTTGAGGGATGCCATCAGGACAAGACATGATGGAATTTTCTTGGAATGGATCGCACTTCCGCCAAGGGTAAGTAAAAACCTTTTCTTGAGGGTATAAAATATTGTTTTTCCAAAGAAAATCTCCATCAGATAGGAATTTTTGACTGCTGACTTTTATTCCTATATCCTTGATAAAATTATTTCGGAAACCGATAAGAATAATTCTTTCTCTATCCTGGGGTACACCATATTCAATAGCATTAATTAATCGCTCTGTTAAGATATATCCTGCTTCTAGTAATTGTTGTTTGAGTGATTCAAAAAATAAACGGTGCCTTGTCGTTCTCCACAAGCCCTTAACGTTCTCAAATAAAAAGAAATCTGGAAGATTGCGGCAAATTAATTCAACATAAGAAGCGGAAAGCTTGCCATTATCTCCTAAACTTCCTCTATTTTTCCCGCCAATAGAAAAATCAGGACAAGGAGGCCCGCCAATGAAGCCCACAATATTATGAGATTTGCGGCAGTCTTGTACTAACTCGCGGAGGTGTTGTGTTTGTAAACCTTCGTGAAGCTGGGTTACATCTCCTCCTTCTCCGTAATGATACCCGTATTCTGGCAGTGGGAGATTGAGAATCTGGCGTGAATAGCGGTATGCTGCCATGAATGGTGAAAAAATTTCATTGACGTAAACAATATTAAAACCGCTAGTTTCAAAACCTAAATCTAGGAATCCTGAACCAGCGAAAAAGGAGAAAATACAAGGGCGATCGCTCATTCAATAACTAATATTACGAAACAGTCTTAATTAATATTCAGAATATTTAGGGTTTATACTTACGTACCAATCAAAAGTTGAAAATTTCAAGATTACTTAAATAGTAAAAAAAATTCACAATTACTCTAAGTATTTAATATCCAAGTTTACTCAATCTTTAAGGAAAATCCCTGACAGAAAAAGAGTCTGAAGTCACAATTAAATATAGGAGTTTCTAAGCTCTAAACAATGTTGAAGACAAATATTTGTCGTTAAACAAAAAACCGGGGTACTTCAGACTAACTTTTATGCGGATTTTAATTTACTCTTACAACTACTATCCAGAGCCAATTGGTATTGCCCCACTGATGACTGAATTAGCAGAGGGACTTGTGAAGCGTGGGCATGAAGTGCGCGTAGTCACCGCTATGCCCAACTACCCGGAGCGGCAAATTTACCAGGAATATCGGGGCAAGTGGTATCTCAACGAATACAAAAATGGTGTTCAAATCCAACGCAGTTACGTTTGGATTCGTCCCCAACCCAATCTATTAGATCGGGTGTTACTAGATGCTAGTTTCGTTGTCACTAGCTTTGTACCTGCCCTCTTCGGTTGGCGGCCAGACGTAATTCTGTCAACATCGCCATCTTTACCAAGCTGTGTACCAGTTGCTCTTTTAGGATGGCTACGTGCTTGTCCTGTAATCTTAAATCTACAAGATATATTACCAGAAGCAGCCGTACATGTCGGTCTACTGAAAAATAAATTGCTTATAAAGTTATTTACAGTGTTGGAAAAATTTGCTTACCACACTGCCAGTAAAATTAGCGTTATCGCCGATGGATTTGTGGACAATTTGCGAGCTAAGGGCGTAGAAACTGACAAAATTGTGCAAATTCCCAACTGGGTTGATGTAAGTTTTATCCGCCCTTTGCCTAAAGAAAATAACCCTTTCCGCGCAGCACATAATCTAAATGGTAAATTTGTAGTCCTTTATTCTGGCAACATTGCCTTAACCCAAGGCTTAGAAAGCGTTGTTAAAGCTGCTTCTATATTGCGCCATATTCCAAATATTGTTTTTGTTATCGTTGGAGAGGCAAAAGGTTTACAGCGATTACAACAAGAATGTCTAGACTGTGGCGCGGATAATGTTTTGCTATTACCATTTCAACCCCGCAAATCTTTACCACAAATGTTGTCCGCTGCCGATGTTGGCTTAGTGGTGCAAAAGAAAAATATTGTATCCTTCAATATGCCATCAAAAATTCAAGTGCTACTTGCCAGTGGAGCGGCTTTAGTTGCCTCTGTGCCTGATAATGGTACAGCAGCAAGAGCAATCAGGCAAAGTGGTGGCGGAGTTATCGTTCCTCCAGAAGATCCTCAAGCTTTAGCGATGGCAATTTTAGACTTGTATCAAAATCCCGAAAATGTCAAAACTCTGGGTTATAAAAGCCGCCAATATGCCGTTGAGAACTATGCTTTTGAGCAAGCTTTAAATCAGTATGAGTCGTTGTGTTACTCATTGACGGCAGATCGTGCAGCTATTCAGTCTACAAGAGTTACAGTATCTAGAGCAGAAAGCCCATGAGGATGCGACTGACTCACAAAGTCGCAATTCTACCCTCACTATCTAAATAGCAACTGATGTTTAGGGTGATTAATTATACTCTTGATGTATGTGTGTAGACTAATACGCTTGGGTTATCTTTTAAGGCAAGCAAAGAAAGCAGGGAGAAATGAAAAAAGCTTAATTCAAGCACATTGAGCAATAGAGAAGGGGTTTCCAAGTGCGTTTTGAACCCAAAATCCCACAGCTTCACTTCATTAAATCTGTGGGAACACCAATTTTTTAACTATAGATTAGTAGTATTTTAGTATTATTTGTTGCTAAATTCTCTACTGGTACTAGCAACACTTTTGATAGACCAGGTATGAATCTGTTGTTTTGTATTGTAGTTTTTAGTAGACAGTAATTATCAAATTAGCCTCCATAGACACCTGTTTTTTTGTTAGTATTCAAAAAAACCTATTGACACATTTGTCAGATCAATTGTTTGTTATTTGTAAGTAAATGTAAACAATTGTTTCAAAGGAAAAAAGCACCTGAGGTTTAATGACTGACTATTTCCAAGGAAATTTCCCATTACAATCTGTCCCACTGACGAAGAGTGTGGTAAAAAGCCACGCCCATACCGAAGAGGAGAGCGGAAAATTAGCTGCAACGATCGCAGCTGCTGCATCAGATCGCAAAGCGGGTGAGATTTTATTGCTCAAAGTAGCAGAGGTATCTTACTTAGCCGATTACTTTGTGATGATGACTGGCTATTCTAGGGCACAAGTAAGAGCGATCGCTCAAGCAATTGAAGGAAAAGTCGAAACTGAGTTGCAACGTCGTCCCCTAAGGACAGAAGGAAAAGTCGAGGGGAGTTGGGTACTACAAGACTATGGTGATGTGATCGTTCACATCATGATGCCCAAAGAACGGGAGTTTTATAATTTAGAAGCGTTCTGGATTCATGCAGAACGCATTTCCCTTCCAGAATCTGATGAGGGTGAAGGTAAGCCAACATGATTAGGTCTTCGGTTTCAAATTGCCCAGTTCCCACAGATCAACAACCACTCAATGAGTACGAAGAGTTAAAAACCTCCTGGCTGTTTCGTGATAGCACTTTAGAATTGCGCGAGTATATCACGAAAATTGCTTGGATTTGGGGTTTATCTTGGCTGATTGCAGCCCCTGTGGCCGCAGCAAGTTTTCCTCCCCACAAATATATTGCACATTTTATCCTTTGTGGTGCCGCCGCCGCCAGTGTCGGTGTCGTACTGGCACTGGTAAGATTATACTTAGGCTGGTTCTACGTGTGCGATCGCCTTTCCAGCCCCACAGTATTTTATGAGGAGTCTGGCTGGTACGACGGCCAAACTTGGACGAAACCACAGGAAATCCTTAACCGCGATCGCTTAATTGTTGCATACGAAATCAAACCCATTCTGCGGCGGTTGCAATTTACCTTTGCTGGCTTGGCGGGAATGTACGTTACTGGTACGATAGTTTGGCATTTGTTTTAAAGAGTCATTGGTCATTAGTCATTAGCTAAGGACTAATGACTAATGACCAATGACTAAATTAATTAAAAAAGGTAATAAATATAAACCCATGACAATGGGAAAACGAACTCAAGCCACAGCACTGGAAGTCCGGTTGCTGCGGGAAGGTATTATTGAATCCAGGCATATAGTCCAGGCTGTTGTATGCGACGAACGAGGACGGGTTCTAACCGTTGCCGGAAATTCTGAAACTGCTGCATTTATCCGTTCAGCCCTCAAACCATTTCAGGCACTCGCAGTCACTACAACAGGTACACTGGAACGCTATGACCTCAGCGATCGCGACTTAGCAATTATCACAAGTTCCCATAAAGGAAGCATAGATCAAGTCCGACAGGTATTTAATATTCTGTGGCGGGCTGATCTTGACCCCACTATCCTCCAGTGTCCAACTCCTGAAGGTAAACACAGTCCTTTGGAATACAATTGCTCTGGAAAACATGCGGGAATGTTAGCTGTTTGTCAGCAACGCCGTTGGCCCTTAAATAACTACTTGGATCGCAAGCACCCAATACAGCAATTGATTTTGGGCAAAGTAGCAGAGTTACTGCGAATGCCAGCCGCAGAATTTATCAATGCTCATGATGACTGTGGCGCACCCACTTATGTGATGCA
Organism: Nostoc sp. KVJ3; assembly: GCF_026127265.1. Lineage (GTDB taxonomy): Bacteria > Cyanobacteriota > Cyanobacteriia > Cyanobacteriales > Nostocaceae > Nostoc. The sequence continues at coordinate 2,110,567 of NZ_WWFG01000001.1, read as the reverse complement.
ACTCGGTCATATGGCATCTTTATATGCACTGCTAGCCTCTAGTACCAATCTGGATATGGAGCGCATCGTCCGGGCTATGACTCATCACCCCGCAATGGTAGCAGGAGATGGAGAATTTGATACGGAACTGATGCGTTTAACTCCAGGGGAACTGGTTAGTAAAAGTGGTGCTGAAGGAGTGCAGTGCATTGGTAGACTCGGTGAAGGCTTGGGATTAGCAATCAAAGTCATGGATGGGGCAAAACGAGCCAAACATGCCGTTGCGATTCACTTACTCAAGCAAATGGGTTGGATTAGTCCTAGCGCCGCCGAAAGCCTTTCAGAAAAGTTTGCCACCTTGGGAAAATACACGCGTTTAGAAGTAATTGGAGAATTATCGTTTTTGTAGTTGCCAAACTCTTGACTATAGGTTACTATAAATAAGTCGAGAGCAACGCGGGATAGAGCAGCCTGGTAGCTCGTCGGGCTCATAACCCGAAGGTCAGTGGTTCAAATCCACTTCCCGCCACCAAATACAAAGATAAAACAAAACCCTGTTTTCATAAAAGATTACAGGGTTTTGTTTTATGCTGATTGCCATCACTTTAATTGACACTACCCTACCTCAAACATTTGCTTCAGAACTTTTAAATTGTGCAATAGTTTTTAATTCCGATTCTTCTTTCTTTAAAACATGGTAGAGTTCCCAGTTTTGTTGGAGGTTTAACCAAAACTCTGAACTATTCCCAAAAAATTTTGCTAACCGTACTGCTGTACTAGGCGTGATACCCCGCTTTTGATTTACAATCTCATTAATTCGCTGATAAGGAACGTAAATTGCATCTGCAAGTTCTCGTTGTGATATTCCCATTGACTCTAAAAAATCTTTGAGTAATATTTCGCCGGGATGTGATGGGGATCTATGCTTTGGAACTCTCATCTCTTACTAAATCCTAATGGTAGTCTACTATTTCAACTTCTGATGCTCCTTCGGGTGTCCATGTAAAGCAAATCCTGTATTGGTCATTAATCCGAATGCTATGCTGACCTTGCGTTCGCCTTTTAAAGCTTCTAACCTATTACCTGGAGGAACTTTCATATCATCCAAAGAGAAGGCTGCATTGAGTTGATCTAATTTTCTCTGTGCAACTTCCCAACAATTTTTAGGACACTGTTTTCGGGCTTCCTTTGAGTCATTACCATCAAAAATGTCTTCAGCTGCTTTGTCCTTAAATGATACTATCATAACTAGCACGATGACACGGTTATCATGCTATCAGAAAATAAACTATAAATTTTAATTATGTTGAATTAAGTTGACCTACTTATCATCGTGAGGTTTTGGAGTTAACTTTACAGGCATCTCTAGGTAAAGAAAGTTGCGATCGATCGCCTGTTCAATTCCAAGAAGCAGGTTTTTAATCTATTCTGGAAGAAATAGCCATCTAAAAGGCGCGGAGAATCATGGTTGTGAAGTTGCAGCGACCAATTTTAGTGGGAGGATTGGGACTGTCCCTTTCTCTGTGGATGTTGGACAGTTGGCACGACTCGATAGTGCAGGTGGGTGAGTTTGGTTTGTTGAGTGCCTTAGCTGTAGGCGGTGGTTTGTGGTTATTCCAGCAAAATCGCTCGAAGGACAGTTTAGAGCAGCTAAATAGTATGCTTGTAGATCGAGCAACTGTGGAAAGTGCGATCGCTAAAACTGAAACTGTAATTAACCACCTGGCACAAGAAGCAGAAAACCATCCAGCATTAGCGACACTGCGAGAACAAATTGCCCAATTGTTGTTGGAATTAGACAGACAAAAAATTAAAGTGGCTGTAACTGGCGGTAAATCCGTAGGTAAAAGCGCCTTAATTCAAGTGTTAGAACAAAATGTAGAGACACGAAATTTCGTGTCTTTTCTAGAGACAGCACCTTTGTTTAGAGAAACTGGTGACAATTCAGATGTAGATGTTTTAGCAGAAGTTGCAAAATCTGATTTTGTTCTGTTTCTGACAAACGGTGATTTGACAGACTCAGAATTTCAAACCTTACAGCAGCTAAAAGCAGCAAATCAGCCGACAATCCTGGTTTTTAACAAACAAGATCAGTATTTAGCCGATGAAAGCGCTAGTATCTTGCTGTCATTGAAACAGCGAATGCAGGGAAATGTAGTTGCAACAGCCGCCTCTCCCATTGCCATCAAAGTCCGAAAGCATGAGGCTGATGGTACTGTGCAAGAGTGGATGGAACAACCAGCAGCAGATATCCAGCAGTTGGCGCAGCAGTTGGGTGAAGTTTTGGCACAGCAAGGACAACGGCTAGTTTGGGTAACTACCATGAGGAAAGCTGGGTTGTTGAAAACTGAGGCAAAAAACTGGCTAAATGCAACCAGACGCGATCGCGCCACCCCAATTATTGAACAATATCAATGGATAGCTGCGGCTGCTGCCTTTGCTAACCCAGTTCCAGCCCTTGATATTCTGGCGACTGCGGCAATTAATGCTCAGATGGTAATGGACTTGGGTAATATCTATCAGCAGAAATTTTCGTTGGAACAGGCACAAACTGTAGCTGGAACAATGGGAAGTTTGATGCTGAAACTGGGTTTAGTTGAGCTTTCTACAAAGGCAATTAGTACTGTTCTTAAAAGTAATGCCGTTACTTTTGTTGCTGGTGGCGTAGTGCAGGGAGTAAGTGCAGCTTATCTGACTAGAGTTGCAGGGTTAAGTCTAATTGAGTATTTCCAACAGCAGGAAATAGCAATAGATTCTGGGAATGGTTTGAATTTGGAGAACTTGCGGCAAACCTTACAAAAAGTGTTTCAGCAAAATCAGCAGATTGGTTTTTTGCAGGGATTTGTTAAGCAAAGCGTGAGGCGTTTGTTGCCAGAAGTACAACAGATTGAAGTAGTTAGTATTCAGAAGGCGGTGGGATAATTTTACTTACTTGTGCTGTAAAAACCTAAAATTTACCCCAGCCCATTATGGGCTGGGGTGTATTTAAGAATTATTGCGAGAGTTGGGAATTATCAAAAAATTGTGAATAAGGGTAGTTAGCTAAACAGCACCACTGTTTCTATTAAATAGAATAGCTATAGTTTTGAAAATTAGCTTTAAATCGTACACCAAACTCCAATTTTTTTGATACTGCAAATCTAGGCGAATTACATCTTCAAAACTACGGACTGTAGACCGCCCATTAACTTGCCATTCGCCAGTCATACCAGGTTTCACATCTAAACGTTGCCACTCTGGTACTTCATAACGTTCCACTTCATCGGGTGTAGGTGGTCGAGTCCCTACTAAACTCATTTCTCCTTTAAGGACGTTCCAAAATTGAGGTAGTTCATCTAGACTTGTTCGCCGTAAAAAGCGCCCTACCTTGGTAATTCTGGGGTCATTCTCATTCTTGAAAAATGCACCTTGCACTTGGTTTTTAACTTCGGATTTCTTCGCTTCCGCATCCACACACATGGAACGGAATTTCCAAATTTCAAACCGCTTCCCCATCCAACCACAACGGGTATGACTGAAGAAAATGGGGCCTGGATCGTTAATTTGAATAGCGATCGCAATCGGAATAAACAAAAATCCTGTAATTAATAAACCGACCATAGAACCCACAATATCTAAGAACCGTTTCATCCAAGATGCGACAGAAGCATGAGTAGTGGGTAATGGCTCTACTTTACGGGAAGTTGTCTTCCGATTATCTACTAAGTCTTCTGGTTCTAGTAGTAACCCATCATCAACGGACTCTAGGGGAAAAACCTGATCTAATCCCGTGAGTTTTAAGACTGCCATGACTTGAGGTGTTACATTCCGCAGTGTTAATGTAATTCCTTTAGTCTGGGCGTATTTAAAATTACTGACCAAAGCACCTAAACCACTACTATCCATAAAAGTAGTTTGGTGAAAGTCAATGATGATTTGTTTAGGATGGGAATTGGGCTGAATTAAGCTTTGGCAGGTTTGTTTAAAGCCTAAAGCCTCCAGCACACTCAACCGCGCGGGCACGTGCATTATAGCCGTGTCGTTTAGGGAATTAACTGGAAAATCGACCTCTGTCGGTTGGCTAGTCATGAAGCTCTGCACTTTCGTTGCCATGTATAATGTAATCTGCCAAACATTATTTTGTCCTCCAAAATTACCTAACCTAATATTTAGAATCAGTAGTAATAAGGACTAATTTTTATTTACCGGGGCTGAGATTGGAGATCGCTAGCGACGATTCACAATAGAACAAGAAGCCAAAAAACATCCTTGCTGTTGTGCCGACGCAGCGCGATCGCATTGTTCTCATCTTATGATTGCTAAAACTACCGTTACACCTACCGCACGCCTAATTGAGGTTTTTTCTGCCATTCAAGGGGAAGGACTCAATGTCGGGACGCGTCAGATATTTATTCGTTTTGCCTTGTGTGATTTGCGCTGTCACTTTTGTGATAGTGCCCAAACTTGGAATGCACCTGCTAGTTGTCGGATAGAGCGATCGCCTGGATTGCGCGACTTTGAAATCCACTCTAACCCTGTCTCTTTACCCATACTAATTGAATGGGTAAAACAGCAAAATCTACCTTTTCTACACGATAGCATTAGCTTAACTGGAGGCGAACCACTTCTTCATGCCCCATTTTTAACGCAGTTTCTACCCAAAGTACGAGCCATCACGGGTCTACCCATATACTTAGAAACTGGCGGGCATCGCCCAGAACAACTAGCGATGATTCTTCCCTATTTAGACTCTGTGGGTATGGATTTTAAATTGCCCAGTGTTAGTGGCGAAAGTCATTGGCAAGAACATGCTAAATTTCTCCAATTATGTCATGACTCATATTTAAATGTTTTTGTCAAGATAATTGTGTCTCAAAACACAGATTCAGCCGAGTTGGAACGTTCAGCTTTGCTCGTGGCAGAGGTTAGCCCAGATATCTCAGTATTTTTACAACCTGTTACGCCTTTAGCAGTATCTGAACAATTCTCCCCTATACAGATGCTTGCGCCTACAGCCGATCAAGTTTTGGCGTGGCAAGCTTTGATGAAAGGGTTTATCAAGCACGTGCGTGTGATCCCTCAGACGCATAAAATGCTGAACCAGTTGTAAAAGCTTCTGTAAAATTTGAGTTTGATAAAGATGTAGTCAAGAAAAAAGTAAGATTCAATGAAATAGTCATTTTTGCCGCCGATCATCAAGGCAGCAGCCCCTCAGTAGGCATTTCCAGTCGAAGGCAGAGTGAGGAATAAGGAAGGAGGAGTTTGAGGTTTGGATTTCACTCATAATTTCTAACTCCTAAATCCTAATAATGTACAGACGCGATTAATCGTGTCTCTCCTATACAGACGTGATGAATCGCGTCTCTCCTAACTAATTAGAAGCCGCCTTCATCTGGAGTTTTGGATTTAGCTTTTGCTTTATTGGCACTACGTTTGAGGGCAGAGAGTCTTGCTTCGTATTTCGACCTTTGGCGCTTGCTAGGAGTATTGTCAATCAGGGTTTTTAAGGCACTACCAAGACTCTTGTAGGCATTGGGGAGGCTATAACCAAAACGAGTTGCCAAAGCGATCGCTTTCTCATCAGCATTGAGCAATTCTCTTAGTTGCTTTTCCCCGCTATTTTTTTGATACAGCCGCCAGCCTGACACGCCACACAGCGACAAAGCTAACACCAGCAGCAATCCATCTTGTACCCACAATTCGCCGACAGCACCACCTAAACCGATGGCTAATGCTGCCATTTCCCAACCATCTTTAGGAATTGTGTCATTTTGAACGCGAGCAACTTCATGCCAGAACAGCAGATTACGCTGATCCATTGCGAGGGCATCCCATTTCACCAAGTCAATTTGAATTTCTACCTGGTCTTTACCAATTTCTTCGCAGCGAACCAGGGGTGGATTGACCTCAGTTGTGCCTTCAACCGTGACCCAGCTCTGTAATTCTGGCGGTAGTAAGCCTTTCAACCGCCGTAGTTCACTCATTTCCGCTTTGGCAGAGGAGGTTGCATAGGATGTCATAATATCCAGCCCCAGAAAATTTCAGTATATAGTGAGGGTATCACTTTGGAGTATAGCTATTTAAGTGATGATCCGTCTCACTCGCTGGGAAAACTTCCTCGTTTTTTTCGCGCCTCCATTGCCTTTTCTAACAAATCTAGTAATCCTGGCGCTTCTTCCTGGATACTGAGTAACAGTCTTTCCCCAAGTTCTATATTCCCCGGATCGAGACCTGTTGCCATCACTTCTTTTAGGCGAGGTATTGCTATACCATCCACAATCTGAATTAACCCACTCAGACAACGGTGAAATTGCTTTTCTGTAAGAATCGAGTCTTCTAAAGGAAACTCAATAATGGCACGAATTTCACCATCAGATGGGTCATACTCCCATTGCAACATTTTGGTTTCCCAGGAAATGGCAAGCATCGTCTGTAGAATAACTCCCTTGTGAGGGTGGTCTTGAATTCCTGATAGAACTTGGGGGGCAAATACCCGAAAAAATTTCCCCTCTTCATCCAACTGGACAACTATCAGAAAATCTTCTAGGTTATCAGCTTCTACACCTGTTATAATCCGGTCTTCTTCATCATCAAAACGGTAGTCCCAACCAAGGTTGTCTAAATAGTTGGCAATCTGTTTGAGGTTAGCTCCCATAAAAGCCTCATAAGGAACGTGGAGCAGCTGTTACCAGACCTAGTTTAACCTGCTAGGGGTTGTTGTTTAGGTTGGTGTGGCTACTTCCGATCGCATCAAAGTATGCAATTAGGGCCTGGGGCATGGCGCATTGGGCATGGAGCATTGAAGAGATGGGAGAAACAGATTTTCATCCTGGGCTGTGGATGATATTTTCTGGAGTTATTTTGCTGATTGACGAACCCACCTCAGCTTTAAATCCAGAAAAGTTTTTGTCACAAATTCTCTAGAAAATCTTGGATTAAGAGTGTTCCAAAAAATAAATGATCCAAAACCCTTCGTTGCGAACGCTCGTGGAGCGTCTCGTAGAGAAGCGAAGCAAATCCCAAGGGCTGCGATTGCTTCGCTTCGCTCGCAATGACTATTGAGCATTTTTTTACTTGGAGTACTCTAATCTAATTTTTGTATCCTACAACTTCACACCAAGCTTGAGCAAAAAATCCATCTGGATGCTGACTCCATTCTCGCAAACCATTACTCATTGCTGTAAGCGATCGCTCATCAGTCCAACCTTTCTCCACAGCTTGATCTTCCTTTGCAGAAGCCTTGATTCGCTCCCCTAAATATTCTGCGATCGCACTCAGTGGTTTATAACATTCATAAGATGCCCAAACCTTGATATTGCTAAACCCAGTTTCTCGCAGCAAAGCACGTAACTCTCTACCTACATAAGGATTACCATTATTCTGCTCATGGAGCCATTTGTAATAAGTAATTGCCTTGTCCATTTCTGGTATAGTAGGCGTAATTAGACATCCACCCCAGTCAGGGCTACGAAGACCGACAATCCCTCCCGGTTTCAAAATTCGCCGAAGTTCGCCCAACGCTTGCACAGGTTCTTGCAGATGCTCAAATAGCGCATGAGAAAAGATTGCGTCAAAGGAATTATCTGGGAATGGCAGAGAATATATATTCCCTTCCAGAAAATTAGTATTACTAACACCTTGGCTGAAACTACTTTCAGCAGCTATTCGGATTTGAGATATTTCTCGATCGATACCTGTAAGCATACCAGGAGCGATCGCTTTTGCTAAACCTAAAGCGATCGTCCCAGGGCCACAACCACAATCTAGTAAATTCATCCCTGGACGTAAATAAGGCTTGAAAAATGCACCATGACTATCTAAGGTGCGTTTTGCCATGAAATTCATCGCATTACTCGAATAGCCTGGAGTATACTTTTCCGGCATAGCTTTGACTCCCTACGATATCTGTATAAGTATGATATTTAGGTATTTTTGAGATGTCCAATATATATTTATAGAGAATTGAAACTTATAAAATATCAAAAAAATGGAATTGCGACATCTGCGCTATTTTATTGCTGTCGCTGAAGAACTGCACTTTACTAAAGCCGCCGAGCGATTGCATATCGCTCAACCGCCCTTAAGCCAACAAATTCAGCAATTAGAGGCGCAATTGGGAGTAGAACTCTTTCACCGCAAAACCAAGCGACAGGTACAGCTAACCCAAGCTGGACAAGTATTTTTGCAAGAAGCTTATCAACTTTTAGCTCAACTCCAAAAAGCAATTGAGCTAACCCAAAAAATCGGCAGAGGTGAGAAGGGACAACTGCGAATCGGATTTACTAGCTTAGTAACCTACGATTTGCTTCCTGTAATTTTGCGGCAATTTCGAGAACAGTTTCCAGAAGTAGAGTTGATTTTGCAAGAATTAACTACAACTCAGCAAGAACAAGCGCTACAAGAACGCCGCATTCACGTAGGCTTTGCTCATCCACCGTTAGAAGAGAACGCACTCAATCAAGAGTGCATTCAACAAGAAGCGCTAATTGTGGCTATGTTGGAAACTCATCCCTTAGCTGAACAAGAAAAGATTTCAGTGCGATCGCTAGTCAACGAAAACTTTATCATGTTCCCTCGCTATTTAGGCCCCGGACTTTACGACCAAATTGTGAGTCTTTGTCAGCAAGGAAATTTCAGCCCAAAAGTTACGCAAGAAGCGATTCAGATGCAGACAATTATCGGTTTGGTTTCAGCCGGAATGGGAATTGCGATCGCGCCGTCTTCATTGCAAAATCTTCAGAGGGCTGGTGTAGTGTATCGTGCTGTAGAGGAGAAAACACCATTAGTAGAAACGGCTATAGTCTGGCGGGAAGAAGATATGACACCTGTACTAAGGGAATTTCTGCAAGTTGTCAGGGGTATCTGTGGTTAACTAATTAACTATCTCTACGCCATGTAAAAATAATTTGTTCCTCAGCTTGTCTAAACTCAATATTAAACTTATCAAATACAACTTCTCTTCCTAGAAGTAATTGCTCTCCACCTGTATTAGTTTGTAACCATGCTACAGGGGCAATAAAATTGTGTTCATCAATTGTCAGTTCAAAATTACGTAAAACATACTCAACTCTACCACCTATGGTTTCTGCTAATAATGTTGATTCTGCATCAGCCAAAGCATAGCCTAAATCTTGACCGACTTTAAAAGAAATTAAACTTAATTCAGCACCAGAGTCTACTAACATTATTGTCGAAACTTCTATATCTCTGTGCTTCAGTTTTACATGATAATTTGGTTGCCAGTCATGCCGAGCAACTGTACGAAAGCGAATTGGGAGAATTTGGATAGAAGCAGTGCGACGTGGAACTAAGTAAATTACAAATGGCTGTTCTGAAGCATCTGCCAATTCTAGAACTTCATGCAAGTTTTCACCATGAGCGATTAAGCCATTAGGATTATAAGCAACATATTGATTTTTATATAAATCTAATAACATTTGACGATTCTGGTTTAACCACTTCAGCATTTGCTGACTTTCATCGGGAGAGGGTGTTTTATTCATAGATTTTTGTGTTTATGTTCTACATAAATGTAAAACCTGGTCATTGCTGTTAATTGAAATAAAAAAATTACCACCATATTTTAACTGTATCTGACTGAGATGAGATTTTAGCGATCGCTCTCTCATCTACGTTTTGTTCAATCCTCTGGAGGATGCCAACCCACAAGTACCCAATAACTGCGAACTTCCAGTGCATCTGCATCATCACTCAATGCCAGGATTTCAGGGAGTTGAAGGGTCACAATTTCAGTGATTTTCTACCAGTTTGTCTTTTACTTATGATTGTATCTGCGATCGCTCTTCATCTTCACCTTAAAAAGTGCGGCTATTACACAAACTACAACTCAATTTGGGAATACTGACTAAAGCGCAGGTATTTGCTGTGGAGAATCGAAGCAACTGGCTACCAGACATCACACGGCTGAAATTTAGCAACTAGGAGAAAATTATGAGTTTACCAGTGACAGTAACCTTTATGCTTGCTGATTGGATTGCCAAAGGATTGGCAGATGGAAGTTTTGAAAGGGTAGGGGGTGTTATCAGAGATGTAGGGACAAAACAAGTCGTTAGTTGGTTACGTGAGCAGGGATCAAATACTTCCCAAGTACCAACGTTAACTGATACCCCTAACAATTTATTCAACCTTTTTTTCTCAAGTGCAAATCTTGTTGCTTCAGGGGCTAATGCGGCTGTGACAGGAAAAGGATTAGCTGATGTTAATCAGCGTTTAGGTGGGATTGAAAATCAGTTAGGTAAGCTTGGGCAAAGTGTGCAAATCACTCAAGGAATTTTGCAGGTAGCTAGTGCAGTCAGTATACTTAACCTTGGTGTCTCAGTTATCGGCTTTGCTGTAATAGCACAACGGCTTAAGGAATTAGAAAAACGCTTACAAGAAGCACAAAAACTGTTAAATAAGATTAACCGTAAAATCGACCTTAGTTTCTATGCTAATTTTCGTGCTGCAATCGAATTAGCAACTAATGCCTTTACAATGACCAAAACTGAAAATCGTAGAAGCAGTGCCCTACAAGCTATTAACCGCTTTTTAGAAGCAGAGCATATTTACACTCAATATACGGATATCGAACTTGAACAAAAAAGCCAAATTGCTGATGAATATCTGCTGACTTTATCTTTAGCCTATCTAGCTGAAGCACGCTGCTATTTAGAATTAGAAGAACATGATACAGCATTTCGTCGCTTCCAAGAAGGGTCAATAGTTATTCGTTCTCGTATTCAGAAATATGTTGATATTCTCCTAACCTCTAATCCCGCAGCATACTTAGATCCTGAGTTAAAAGGTCAGATTGATTTGCGAAGATTAACCCGAATTTACCAATGGATTGATCCAGCTTTTGATGAAAATGCTGTATTTGAGCTTCAGCGTAAAAATCTGTTTAAGATAGCTAAAGATCCTCAAAAATGGTTAGATGCAATACCAGCAGCAATTTTAACTCCTGTTGAGGTTGAAGGTGGTTGGTTTGGCCCAAGTCACGATGATTTAAAACAAGAAGCGTACAAACGTCTTCCCCAAGTATTTGAAGTAATGGAATCTATGATTGAAACCAATCGCCGTTTTGAATCTTACCAAACAGAAGTACAGGCAATATCCCAATTAGGAATCAGCTTTCATGACTGGCTTAAATTAACTCCATCCAGAGAAATTAAACCAGATGGTGCAGAATTGATGTATATCATTCCATCGAAACCTTTAGATTTATAACCTTCCATCTGAATTAACGCTTCTCTACAAGACGCTGTGCGAGCCAACGCGCACAGTTACATTCCACAGCGAGCCTAGCTTCCTTCCCCGGAGGGGGTACGCTTCATTGGCAATCACAATCTATAATTTTACGCCTAAGCAAATTCATCGCAAACCTATAATATTGATGATATCTATCCACCTCTGACTTTTTATTGCGATAATTCCCAAGGGGGACGCGCTCTCCACTGGTTAGTTAAAGGGGGATAGATGACACTCAAGCGGTTAATTTTAATTTTTATACTGACACCGATCGCAGTTCTGTTGGCAATTTCGTCTTTGTTCAGTAGTTGGCAAGAACCTCAGTTCCAAAGTCGCCTGGAACTGTACCAAACCAATATTGCTCTCCAAGCCTCAGCTTGGCAATCAGAAGATAGTGGTGATGACAATCTTCAGTCGATTCGGGAAGCGATCCTTGGCGATCAACCCTTGGAAAGCTCCACAAAGCAGTATGAGGAGGCGCGTCAATCAGTCGAAGCGAATTTGGACAAAGTTAACAGCAAACTTGCACAATTACGCTCTCAACCTGAAATAACTCCCACAATTCCGAAACCCCTACCTGATGTACCTCTCACTACTAAAACCTCTAAACAGGGAGAGAAACAGTTACAGCAGTCTCTCAAGCAATTACAAAAATTACTGGCTGAATTAGACTTGCGTCTAGGAATTTTACAAGCACAGCAAGGACAAACGGATACTGCTCTCAAAACTTGGAGCGAATTACAACAACGCTCAAATATCAATCCAGAATTTGGGGAAACCGCCTCTGTATTGAGTGGACTGTGGAGCAATCCTCCCCGTCTGCTGCAAAATGCTCAAGAACGAATTCAAAAGAATTTAGAAGGTTGGTTTCGCTCCAATGCTTTGGTTAAGTTATACCAACTCCAGCAACGAGAAGACGCTTTATCAGCAGTTAAAGCTGCACAACAAGAATCTGCGGCTCAAGCGGTGGTGAAATTAGCAGTTATTGGCACTATTCCCACTTTGGCAGCTTTAATTGGTCTAATACTGCTAATTTTATTATTTGCTCAACGCTTGTTGAAAGGAAAAGCCTCGCTACTAGCTCAAAATGCTGATGTCCTTTGGTCAACGCCTTGGGATGGTGAAACGATTTTGCAGGTTTTTGTCGTCGGCTTTTTCTTCATGGGGCAAATTTTTGTGCCTTTAGCCCTATCGCTGCTCCCTATCCCGCGTCCTGTTGCTGATGTGCGATTTCAGGCTTTTTATGTTTTGCTTAGTTACTTACTGGTAGCATCAGGCGCGTTGTTAGTGCTGTATTTCTCTCTCAAGCGCTTTTTTCCCTTACCAGAATTTTGGTTTCGCTTCCGTTTTCAAGAGAACTGGTTTTTGTGGGGACTAGGAGGCTATTGCACCGCTTTACCGATAGTTGTGGTGGTATCTTTGATTAATCAACAGCTATGGCAAGGACAGGGTGGTAGTAACCCTCTGTTGCAACTAGCCCTAGAAAGCCAAGATGGTGTAGCACTTGGTATATTTTTCTCCACAGCCGCGATCGCAGCTCCATTTTTTGAAGAAATTCTCTTTCGTGGCTTTTTGTTACCCTCTCTAACTCGTTACTTACCTGTGTGGGGAGCAATTCTAATCAGTAGTTTGTTGTTTGCGATCGCTCACCTCAGTTTGTCAGAAATTCTTCCTCTCACTGCGTTAGGGATTGTCTTAGGGGTCGTTTACACGCGATCGCGCAACCTTCTTGCTCCTATGCTCCTCCATAGCCTCTGGAATAGCGGTACATTATTAAGTCTATTTATTTTAGGTAGCAATTGACACTAAGGTAGTACTATTGCTAAAAACTAAAATATTTGCTTTTATCTCCATAGTAAGAACAACTTACTAGCATTTATTTTCATCCGGGTGATTTTAGCCAGCAGATGATCTTGTGATTGGTGCGATCGGAAAAAAATCCGGAAATAATACTGATGGACTTGTAAAAAGTGGTGTAGCAGTTATTGCTGATTCTTGAGGTTCATTCTTCTCAGGATAAATGTCTTACCTAAAAATCTGCACAACTGCCGCATCAGGGTTTGCGATGTCAAATCCCCAAAAATTCATTAAGGAACGTCAGGTTTTCAGGCTATGCCACAAGACATCTTAGCGTTCCTTCTGGAATAGAAGCACGCTAATTTTGATCATTGTCTTGGGGCTTACTTGGACTGAAAAATTAAAAATCTATTTATTAAGCAAGTAAATGTATTTGCTTTCATTACAATAAAGACTTTATTTTTATACCTTACTTATCAAGGAGCGACACTTAATATGGCAAATCTCAACCCCAGTCACCCGATCAAACAACTTTTAGCTGGTTACTGTGGCATTATCCTTGGAGCATTTGGGGTTCATAAATTTATTCTAGGATACGCTTCACAAGGTTTTATCATGTTGGTAATTTCTGTAGTCGGGGGTTCTTTCACCTACGGCATTGCCTTGTTAATTATGGTACTTGTAGGTTTGATTGAAGGCATGATCTATTTGAATAAGTCCCCTGAAGAATTTGTCAACACCTACTTTGTGAATAAGCAAGGCTGGTTCTAAAAACTTATATTTTATACTTGGGTTCCTCTGTGAAGTTATATATCTTGAGTGTATTTTTGAATATAATCAGTAAAATATTATACTCTTGACTTTGCCTACTGTAACACTAAGTTTTGATTTACCTTTTGAATTGGTTAAAATTTGACAATTTATTACTAATGAGAGATATGCAGGTGCTAAGTAAGAATAATTACATTAAGATTGGGGATGTTATTTATAGTTGAGGAGTATTCTCATAGTGTCTAATGTTAACCCCAGTGATCCTAGCAGCAAAAAAATTGCAGCTGGTATCTGCGCTATTTTGTTAGGAGCATTAGGTATTCACAAGTTTATTCTTGGTTACACTACCGAAGGTCTGATCATGCTGCTTGTTACCATACTTACATGTGGTTTTGGTGGGGCAGTCATGGGGATTGTCGGATTGGTTGAAGGTATAATTTACTTAACCAAGACTGATGAAGAATTCCTCAATACTTACATCGTCGAGAAGAAAGGCTGGTTTTGATTGCCTTTATCTAAAATTTTTTTGCCGTTTTAATTTAATGTGCATTGGTGTTTGAATTATCTCCTTATCCTTTGTCATCCCACGGGAAATTAGTTCGCTGGGGTTTACTAGGATTCTCCTGTACACCCCTACTTGGGACTTATTTTTATCACCAAGGTTATAGAGTTGGATTCTTAGTTTGCCCAATCCGATGTTTGACTGGAATTCCATGTCCAACTTGTGGGATGACTCGCTCTTTTATGGCTATTGCTCAAGGAAATTTGATTAAAGCAGTAGCAGAACATTTATTCGGCCCACTTTTATTTGCTAGTTTTGTGATTGTAACAGTTCATATTACCCTGGAACTATTGATAAAACGTCGAGTTACAGCATTTTATTGTCATGTAGTAAAACAAAGAAAATTACAGATTATAGGGTCATTTGCAGTTTTTATCTACTATATTTTCCGGTTGTATAAGCTAGCACAAACTGGAGAAATGTATTTTTATTTTATGAATTCTCCCTTGGGTAAACTTCTTTTTTGATTAACTATTAATTAAATTGATTGTGTATTCTATACAGATTGATACGTATAACTAAATATTTTTCCTAAAAAACTCTGAATCCTACTGCTATGCTAACCATCAAACGTAAACAACTGATCTGGATGCTCTTCTTGTTGTTAGGCTTTGGCTATTTCACCGCTATGTCTAATTTGGAAATTCACAATTTTTGGAGAAGCCTGATTGTCCTCATGCCTATGCAAGTTGGAGCGATTATTTATGTAACTTATTTACGCTGGAGCCGTCAGTGACCCTTAACAAAGTACGATAAATTAAGAAATTTAATAGGGTTGACATACAGTCGTAGTTCCATATTTCGCCTACGCTCAAATTAGAGACGCTTTTATTCAGGCGTTGAATTTCTGTAGCGAATCTAAACACAAGCCATGCAACTTGTCCCAAAAACTAACCCAGCCCCAGAACTTGACCCAATCCTAGAGAAAATTATTCTCGATGTTGGGGGCATGAAGTGTGCGGGGTGTGTGAACGCAGTAGAACGACAGTTAACCCAACATCCAGGAGTCAAAAGCGCCTGTGTAAACCTGGCCACAGAGGTAGCAGTTGTAGAATCAGAAACTGGTGCGGTAGATGCAGATGCACTAGCACAGCGATTAACAGCCGTTGGATTCCCAACTCAACCCCGAAAAGCTAGTAGCACAGTCGCAGGTGAGGTATCTACCTTACCAGACCAAGCAGAACGACAGCGCCGAGAAATGCGGTCTTCTCTAAGGCAGTTAGCGATCGCAGCAATCTTGCTATTATTATCGGCAAGTGGACATTTTGGTAATCTTGGTAGCTCAGTGCTGCCAATGCTAAATAACATCTGGTTCCACTGTGGATTGGCGACAGTAGCGCTATTAATTCCCGGTCGCCCGATTTTGGTAGATGGCTGGCTGGGCTGGCAGCGAAATGCGCCTAACATGAACACCCTAATCGGATTAGGAACACTGACAGCCTACATTGCTAGTTTAGTCGCGCTACTTTTTCCGCAAATGGGTTGGGAGTGCTTTTTTGACGAACCAGTGATGATGCTGGGCTTTATTCTGTTAGGAAGAACATTAGAACAACAAGCTAGAGGTCGCGCAGCTGCTGCATTTCGGAAATTGCTAGCACTTCAGCCACAGGTAGCGCGATTGATTGCCAATCCAGAAAAAGGTGGAGTGGGATCTTCTAGTGTAGAGATTCCCGCCGAACAGGTGCGGGTTGGTGAATGGTTACAAGTGCTGCCAGGTGATAAAATCCCTGTCGATGGTGAAGTGGTGGTTGGTCAAACAACCGTTGATGAATCCATGTTGACTGGGGAAGCCGTACCAGTAATTAAGCAACCCGGAGATATGGTGACAGCAGGGACAATAAACCAGTCAGGAGCGATCGCAATTCAGACAACTCGGACTGGAAGTGATACAACTCTAGCTCAAATTGTCACCTTAGTAGAAGCCGCCCAAACTCGGAAAGCCCCAGTACAGAAATTAGCGGATACAGTCGCTGGTTACTTTACCTACGGGGTACTAACAGCATCTGTATTAACATTTGTTTTTTGGTACTTTTTTGGCACTCATATCTGGACTGATATCACCATGTCTGGTGATATAGAAATGATGGGTCACGCTCACAACTCTATACAGACGCGATTAATTAGTTTAAAACTAGCAATCGCAGTTATGGTAGTTGCCTGTCCCTGTGCTTTAGGACTTGCCACACCAACAGCTATCCTTGTCGGGACTGCTATGGGCGCAGAACGAGGTCTGTTAATCAAAGGCGGCGACGTTTTAGAAAAAGTACACCTGTTAGACACCGTAGTATTTGATAAAACTGGCACTCTCACCACAGGTAATCCCATTGTTACCGATTGCCTGTTAATTTCAGAAATGGGTACTGGGGATGAGGGAATGGGGAAGAATGACAATGCCCAATCCCTAATACAACTCGCAGCAGCCGTAGAAATCGGTACTCACCACCCCCTAGCAAAAGCAATTCAGCAAGAAGCACAGCGACAACAGTTATCTATTCCAAAGGCTGTGGACTTTCACACTGAACCAGGACTAGGAGTATCTGCTGTGGTAGAAGACAAAGTTGTACTTCTGGGTAACTGGGACTGGTTGAGTTGGCACGGAATTGTCATTAGCGAAACTGCACAACAGTTAGCACAGGATTTAGCAACAGATGGTAAAACAGTCGTTTGCATGGCAATTGGTGGGACTTTAGCCGGACTAATTGCTGTTTCTGATCCCCTCAGAGCAGATGCCCAATCGACTGTAGACAAATTGCGTCAGATGGGCTTACGGGTAATGTTGCTCAGTGGCGATCGCCCAGAAGCAGCTAATGCCATAGCCAAACAATTAGGATTAGATAGCGCTGATGTAATTGCAGGTGTCCCTCCAGCTAAAAAAGCGGCTGCAATACAATCTCTTCAGTTAGGAGGGATAAGGGGACAAGGGGGACAAGGAGACAAGGAGACAAAGAAAACTCCTAACTCCTCACTCAGTACTCAGCACTCAATTGTCGCAATGGTAGGAGATGGAATCAATGATGCTCCAGCTTTATCCCAAGCAGATGTCGGAATTGCTTTACACTCAGGGACAGATGTGGCTATGGAAACTGCTGAAATTATCCTAATGCGCGATCGCTTAAACGATGTCGTCGAATCGATTCAGCTTAGTCGCGCCACCTTCAACAAAATCCGCCAAAATTTATTCTGGGCTTTTGCATATAATACAGTTGGCATTCCTTTAGCTGCGGGTGTTTTGTTCCCTAGTCTGGGTTTTGTCCTTAACCCATCTGGTGCTGCTGCATTAATGGCTTTTAGCTCTGTTAGTGTTGTTACAAACTCAATATTATTACGGCGATTAACTCATCACCCTTAGAATACTTTTTTGCACGGAAAATTTCCTAGCACAGATCTTGTTTATCAAAAGAGAATTCAGGAGTCAGAATAGGCTAAACGCCACGCTACCGCTAACAGAATTGAATTCTGACCGAAAAAGCAGATACTTAGTCGGCAAGCCTCTTGATTCTGAATTCTGAATTCTTCTTTAATTCCATCTTTCAATGTATTATGCAATTTTAAAGCTTATTTAGATCAGCACCACAGACTGACGGTGCGCGAAAATGGCAAAATCCGATACTAAACAACTTTTGATCAATTACAGTTCCACCGATTTGTCAATGGCAGCAGAAACCAATGAAAACCATCTACTGATTATTGAAGACGATCAAGGTCGCAAAGAATTTTCTCTAGAGCAACCCGTCTACTCTATTGGTAGAGACCGCGAATGTAATATCCGTTTGATGTCGCAGTTTGTCTCCCGCCGCCATGCCACATTAGTGAGATTGCCACGAGAGCATAATAGTCAAAGCTACTATTACCGAATTGTAGATGGCGATGCCAGAGGTAAGCCTAGTTCCAACGGTTTGATGATTAATGGACGAAAGATACCAGCCCACGATCTCAGAAATGAAGACGAGATCGTTTTTGGGCCTCAAGTACGTGCCATTTATTACCTTTTAAGAAACACTCAGCGTTTGGGACAAACAGATTCGAGCGAGTACGACATTACATTAATAAACCCCGGTATGGCCGAGGATTTAGAAGATATTGGAGATTGAATTCCAGCTACCAATCTCAGTTTGACGCTCTCACGGCTGAAAGTTGTGGGATTGTCAATTCAATCACCAAATCTAATTCAGGAGTGGTGAGTGCTGAGTGGTGAGTAACCAAGAGAGATAAATCTAGAGGATTGAAGTAAGGACGCATTAAATATACGCTACACATCTCGAAATAAATATTTATTTCTTTTTCCATGACTTTTAAGCAGTTGCTTTCCCTACGGGACGCTGCGCGAACAGACCTTCTGAAATGAAGTGCGATTATTACTTTTTTTACTCTAAGCCAAGTTACAGGCTAAAGGCCCCGCTATTCGCGTACAGCACTCAGCACTGTTTCGGTAAGTCGGCGAAAAAAATTCCATGTATATTAAGAAATATAAATTGTTCGTAGGGTGTGTTATCCCGTAGGCTAACGCACCTTGAATTGTTGACGGTGCAACGCTTGGCGACAACGCAACACGCTGGCTCCCCTACATTGAATTTCCTAACATAGTTTGAAATATTAGCGCCGACTTACTTATCCTGCAAGACTTTCAATCAAATGCCAATGGCGGCTATTTTCAATAGCCTGTTTGATGAATTCAAACATTTGTCGGCAGTAATTATCTAATTGAAGTGGTAGTTCTTCATTTTTAATCACAATACTCATTTTGGTTTCTGTTTCGGTAGATTTTGATTTATCAATCAGTACTTCTACTGTGATTAATTTAGGAAAAGGAACATTGCCAGGAACTTGACGGGCGATAATGTAATCGCCTGTATGGTATTGAATATCCAACTGACAGTCCTGTAGAAGTTCTACAAGTAACGGCAGCAGATGGTCACTAGGAACAGAAACAATAAACGAACAGGTATAGCGAGCCATAATAGCCCCACGCCTTGCAACACTCCGTCCATCCTATAATACCGAAGCATCTAAACGGAAAGTCATTCAAAAAGCAAAGTTTTTGAGTTTTGAGATTAGACATTACCAGATATACAGTCACCGAAACAGTGCTGAGTGCTGTACGCGAATAGCGGGGCGTTTAACCCGTAACGAGTGCTAAGTAAAAAAGTAATAAGACTAAAAGTTCGATCAAAAACTTTACAATAAAGGTTTGGCTGAGGTAAAAAATGAATGAAAGTAGCAATTACTGGAGCAACAGGATTTGTCGGTAGTCTTTTGGTACAACGACTTCACGAAAAAGGTCATAAAATAGTAGTACTAACTCGGAACACCACCTTTGCTCAAAAGGTTTTCCCATCTGAGGCTTTCTCAAATCTAGAAATTGTTGCCTATACACCAAATAAATCTGGTTCTTGGCAAAGTGTCATTGCTAATTGTGATGGCGTAGTTAATCTGGCAGGAGAACCCATTGGTGAAGGACGCTGGACGCCAGAACGCAAACAAGAAATCCTCAATAGCCGAAAGTTAGGTACACAAAAAATAGTTGAAGCAATAGTCAACGCTAACCCCAAGACGGCAGTCGCTACAACGGGGGGAACCCCCACAACGCGCGGTCTCCCAACTGTGTTAATTAACGCTTCGGCTATTGGCTACTACGGTACCAGTGAAACGGCAACCTTTGATGAAACAAGCCTATCTGGTAACGATTTTCTCGCTCAAGTCTGCCAAGCTTGGGAAGCAGAAGCAAGAAAGGTAAAAGATGCTGGTGTACGGCTGGTAATTCTGCGTTTTGGGATTGTTCTAGGCAATGGTGGTGCTTTGGGTAAAATGATTCCGCCTTTCAAACTCTTTGCTGGTGGCCCCATTGGTAGTGGTAGGCAGTGGTTCTCATGGATTCATGTAGAAGATTTAGTTAGCCTGATTCTGCAAGCTTTAACTAAACCGGAAATTGAAGGTGTATACAATGCTACTGCCCCTAATGCAGTCCGAATGGCAGATTTAAGCCAAGCTTTGGGACAAGTGATGAATCGCCCTTCTTGGTTGCCTGTTCCTGGGTTTGCGATCGAAGCTCTTTTAGGAGACGGGGCTATAGTTGTTTTAGAAGGCCAGCAAGTCCTGCCCAAGCGTACCATAGAAACAGGCTTTGAGTATAAATACCCTAATTTACAGTCAGCACTTAGACAAATTCTTAATTAGAAGGGAGTGGGGAGTGGGGAGGAGAATAACTAATGCCCAAATGCCCAAATGCCCAATGCCCAATTCTCCATTTATTGACTAGAGAGAAATTTTTTGGAAACCCAACTGATAATACCACTGAGAATAGCACCACCCATAAGGATACCGATCGCTGGATTAAACAAGGGCTGCCAGAGTTGATGCCACAAATCTAAACCCAGGTCTAACCCTACAGAATCACCGATCGCAGCGATCGCTAACCACACAAAACCAAACAAAACCAAAAAAACATCCGCAACTAAAACTGTGTTTAGCCAATTTAACAATTTATCTTTCATGATTTGGAATGGGGAACGGGGCATTGGGCATTGGGCATTGGGCATTGGGAATTAGGAATTGGGAATTGGGAATTGGGAATTGGGAATTTGGTTATTAATTCTTCTTCCCCTACTCCCTGATCTCCCCCTGCTCCCACTCCCTACTCCCCACTCCCTATTCCTCAAACAACCAATTTTTAACTTTTTTCAAACTCTGCCAATCTGGTTTTCTACTTAAACCGTCTTCAATACTATTTTTTATTTCATCTTGCCACTCTTCATTGACAAAAATTAGCTGCTGTGCTATGTCAATATGTTCCCGTAAACCTTTTTGACCTGTTTCAAGCATTGCCAAAGCGAGATTTACTCTAGCCTGTGGGTCTTGTGGGTTTAACTTAACTGCCTTCTGTGCAGCTTTGTAAGCCAAGTTGGGTTTGTTATCGAGTAGATATAACCACGCCAAACAGATCCAAGCAGCACTCGTTTTCGGAGCGCGATCGCACACTTCTTTAAAGACAGGGATTAAAGAATCTACTGCAACTCCTGCTTTATAGCGTTCTAAACCTGTATCAAACAGGGATTCAACTGTATTAGTCATTGGTCATTAGTCATTGGTCATTGGTCATTGGTCATTAGCCATTGGTCATTAGTCATTAGTCATTAGGCAATTGCAAATGATAAACGACAAATGACAAGGGACAAATGACAACTGACAATATTACACCCCAAAGGACTTGCCGCAACCGCAAGTTTGGTTAGCATTGGGGTTAGTGAATTGAAAGCCACCGCCAATCATGGCATCGCTGTAATCGAGCATTAAACCGTAGAGATATAAAAGACTCTTGCGATCGCTGACAATTTTGAAGCCATCATAGTCAAAAACTTCATCCTGCGGGGTGATCTTGCTAGTATCTTCAAAGTCCATCATGTAAGACATCCCAGAACAGCCACCCTGACGGACTCCTACCCGTAAGCAGAAGTCTGTACCTTGCTTGTCCCGGAGGGATTTTACCTGGTGCAATGCGGCTTCGCTCAACAGGATTCCGCGTTGTTGAGACTGAATTGCTTGTGTCATCTGCTTTTTAACTCCTTTATTAGTCTCATATCTACCCGATATTGGCTTGTTAATGCCTCTGGGTTGCCATTGGTGTTTTTGTATTTATTCTAACGGCTTAGATGTCTTTAGATGCCAAATTGTAAACACTCCGTTAAAAGCAGCCAAAGATTTTTATTCTAGAATTGAGAGATTCAGTGTGTTTAGAGATTCGGTATGTTTGGAGTTCAAGTATGGCAAGTCTGAGAAGCAACTATCAGGTGCAGCCATAAAAACCTAATCCGAGGCTAGCTATTTCCCAAAGTTTACTGCCAAATTGCTTCTTTTGATTAACTTACTCTATGACAAGTTTTAATCGCTCTACCAGTCGTCGCTTGAAGAAATTAACGCAAATTCCTTCTGTATGGGAGGGCGATCGCCGTCCGTTGTCATCACCAAACCAGCACTCAGACTCCCAGGAAAAGGGAGAATGCATTCTTTGGGTAGATTATTCCCAAGGTGTTGTCCGAGGAATGGACGTGGTAGCTTCAGATGTTGGCCCAGAAGCAATAGTTCGTACCTTGATGCGAGCAATGGAACATCCCCACAGTCCGGCGAGACCTGCCAGACCCCAAAGAATTGTAGTCAAAGACCGCGAGATCCAATTTTACCTGCGAGGGGTGCTGCAAGATTTGGATATCGCCATCGACTACGCACCAGAACTACCTTTAATTGACGAACTGTTCCGCGGGTTTGCTGACATCCTCGATAGTCAAACCCCCGACTTACCCCCACAGTACGCACAAATTTTGCGAGAGAAAGCATTTGCAATTTGGCAAGCAGCGCCTTGGGAATTTTTGGAAGAACAACAGATTTTGTCAATCGAGATTAATAAGTGGGATGTTGGTACACTCTACGCCTCAGTCATGGGAATGCTGGGAATGGAGTATGGGATTTTGTTTTATCGCTCAGAAGAGTCTTTAAAACAGTTTCGTACCGAGGTTTTACAAGATGAAGAATCAACGGAACATCTAGAAGAAGCTTTCCTCAAGCAAGATTGCCTCTTTCTCACCTTTGAGAGTGCTGATGAAGACGAAGACGAAGACGAAGAAAGTGATTTGGCGGATCTGCCATCATCAGAAATTGACCCAACTTTTGGTAATATCCACCCCTTAGAAGGATTACGGTCTGTTTTGTATGACGAAGAAGCACTGGTAATCTTCGTTGCGATCGAAAGCCTGATCCGCTTCATTCGCGATCACCGTCGCCATTTGCATGAGGATATTTTTCCTCCCCTCAGCCGTCGCTATCGTATTTCTCTACCGCAGTCAGAAGAATCAACTAAATCTGTGGCTGTGACAGTCTCTACCATGCCAGAGTTAGCAGCAGAATTAGAAGAAATGGCAGGCTTTGGTGACGATGAGGAGGAAATTGACAATCTTGACTCCCCGAATTTCCAATCATTGCAAGATGACTTGATACCGGAAGACTCTTTCCTCAGCTTAGGTGTAGTGTCCTGGGAAATGCTGGAATACCTTCGTAAGGGGGTAACTTATCATAAAGCTGGTGAAATCAAACAAGTGGGTGACGGTTTACCGGTGATTTTAATTCAAACTTCTCGGCCCAAGGCGAAGATTGTAATTGAAAGAATTGAAGCAGCAAGCGGACTGAGAGCGATTTGCTTTAATCCAGGTGCCGATCCTTTCGATGGCGATCGCTACGACCTCGGTTTATTACAAACTGAAAATGGTGAATTGTTCCTATTCGGTGAATTTTTAGATCAAGATCCAATTCATGTAGAAGCCCGAAAAAAATGGAATCAACGCTGTAAAAATACTAAGGGCTACTGTGGCTTAATCATTGCTAAAGGACTAACGGGAGCCTCTCGTGGCAATCCTCAGTTACGGGATATGATGGCTTTGTTTGAAACGCGATCGCTTTCACCGAAAGATTTAGGTATTGGTACTCTCCAACTCATGCCCCAACTTAAATTTGAATAGTTGCATTAATGGCCGTAATCCTGAATGTCAGATTACGGCTATAGGAATCATATTTGATTTTTGAACCAAATTAGGTATTGTAGCGGAGCCAGTGCGTTGCGGTGAATACATCGCTGTAGGCGGGTTTCCTAACCTAGGCGACTGGTGAACCCGAAGGGAGGTTCCCTCCGTTGTAGAAACTGGCGTTCGTTGTGTTAGAACGTAGTTCGTAACGCACCATTATCAAGGGTTTGGTGTCGTACTCTCCGCGATAACACCCTACGTATTTTTCAAAAATCAAATAGTAGTCCTATAGCTTAAGGATTTTTAGTATTGATTTTAAGTTCGTAGAGACGTTGCAATATATTGCAATGTATCTATTAACCCAAGGGTATGAGGCTAAGGAAGAGGTTCTTCCAGAATGACTCAATTGTGTTCTAAGCTTTCTGCCTTCTTCAACCATCTACGTACCTCTCAGGTTAGGGCCCCTTATTATCCACATTTGCAGAAGCTAACTTCACCTAAATTTCATGAAGTATCTATATTCTCATATTTTTCTAGTAATTTCATTTGGAAATTTACCAGTATAAATCAGTACAAAATAGTAGACAATTATTTACGAAGTCCGTTTAATCAAACCTAGCCGATGTACTTCAATATCAGAATCTTTTCTTTAACAAGTTTTTGAGCTTAGGATATTGTTATATATCAATATCATTAAGCAAAAGCTGAACTCATATATCTTTCTTTGTAATTTTTTTATAAAGTGCAAAAATGAGCTTATTTAGTGACTGAATAAAGTTTATTTAAAGCGCAGAGATAATGGCTATAATGAATACACCCAAAAAAACATTAAAATACAAAACCATTTTTATGGGCAATCTATATAGTTAACAATACTTGCATCTAATTTTTTCGCAGTAATTTTTCTCTTTATTTGAGATCCACAAAATTGTTCTTCCTCAGAATTTTTAGCGCATTCGTTGGCTAAAAAGTAATTTGTATAGCCTCAAACTAGATGAATACCATTAGTGAAAAAAAATCACTGAGTTAAAGCAAATTATATCGGAAGGAGGAAGAGAAAATATATCTAAGATTTCATCATGTCTTTACGAGTAATTGACCTAAAAAAATGAAACAAAACTAAAATATTATTATCAGGAACAATCAAGTAACATCATATCTATTTTGGCTTAATTTATCTGTGTGTAATTACAGATAGCATGGTTAAATTTCACTAAAATTCTTGGCTATTTATACCCAGGAAACTGAGTCTTGTGCCTTTGTTTGTGACTATAAGATTATCACGGGTAAGCAATTAGCTTAATGGCGGTAAGCAAAGGTTCTTAACCTTCAAGCAACTCTTAGCTTATTGTTTACAGCTATGGGTGCAGATGGATATTTGCTCTAAAGTGATCGCCTATTTGCCTAATTTTAAGTGAGTGATTACAGCCTATAATCCTACTACAAACTGCGATTAAGCCAATATTTCAGAGTTATTCAGCCCGATAATAATCCTAAAACTCTGTTTTCAGATGTTGTACCGCATTTTCTCTCCAAGTGAGTTTAGCGAACTTCCTTAAGAGAGAAGATCAAATCCTTTCTATGGAGAATAACTTTGGAAATCTTGATTGAGTCAATACTATGTCTCTCAAATTCATTTATAAAATTTATTTGTCAGGCTTTACTGATGATGTTAATAGGGTTATTATCCTCAAAAGGAACTATGTGCTGTTTTTGCTGTCAAAGTAGTAACAAATAAAGTGTAGTTTTTTGAATTCTTTAGAAAATGATGAATCATTTGACAAAACGAGAATTTTTGATACTAATGCTATTACTTGTTTCCTGAGACAAATTCTGATAATCTTATCTTCCCTCTTTAACTTATCACTCTTTCGAGAATCTAATATATACAGCAGATAGCATGATAATGACAAATAAAAAATGGGCCGTTAAACGCATAACAGTTAATCTCGCAACACAGGAAGCGGAGAAACTAGAAAAATATTGCCAACAAACAGGTAGACCTGCAACCGACGTGATTCGCGAACTGATTAGAAGTTTGCCTGTCTCCGACGAAGGTAAAGATGTAAACAAGTAATAACATACTTTCACTACTTACGAGATAACTGCTTTGCCACTAAAAAATAGCTCTGATACTTTTTTGAGTGCGCCGCGATGGACAAGAATTTGTCTAACTGATACAGACGCGAGAAAAACGCGTCTGGTCATTTGTCGGGACTAAAAGAAGTAATCAAAGAGGTTTTAGCATCGACATTGCCCGGACTTGATATGCTGATAGAGTTGATATCAAGTAGCAAATTCCGACACCAACCCAGTTACAATCTGTAAAGAAACTGAAAAGGAACGACGGAATGCGTGTTGCAATCGTAGGTGCGGGACTTGCTGGACTAGCAACCGCAGTAGATTTAGCTGATGCTGGTTGTGAAATAGAGATTTTTGAGTCTCGTCCGTTTGTAGGTGGCAAAGTTGGCAGTTGGGTTGATGGAGATGGCAACCATCTAGAAATGGGTTTACATGTATTTTTCGGGTGCTACTACCAACTATTTGACTTGATGAAGAAAGTGGGCGTGTTAGAAAACTTACGCCTCAAGGAACATACCCACACCTTTATTAATAAAGGGGGACGCACTGGTGGTTTGGATTTTCGCTTTTTTACAGGTGCGCCTTTCAATGGCTTAAAGGCATTTTTCACGACTTCCCAACTATCGTTGCAGGATAAATTGCAAAATGCGATCGCTTTGGGTACTAGTCCGATAGTTCGCGGATTGGTAGACTTTAATGGGGCGATGAAAACTATCCGTAACTTAGATAAAATTAGCTTTGCCGATTGGTTTCGCAGTCACGGTGGGAGTAATGGCAGTATTAAGCGCTTATGGAATCCCATTGCCTACGCATTGGGATTTATTGATTGCGAAAATATGTCTGCCCGTTGTATGTTAACGATATTCCAGTTATTTGCAGTCAGAACTGAAGCTTCAGTTTTACGAATGCTGGAAGGTTCTCCATCTGAATATTTACACAAACCCATTCTGGAATATTTAGAAGCCAGAGGCACTAAAGTTTATACGCGTCGGCAAGTGCGGGAAATTCAATTTACTGAGTCAGGCGAACAAACCTGCGTTACTGGTATAGCAGTTGCTCAAGGTGATGCAGTAGAAACTATCACTGCTGACGCTTACGTTTTTGCCTGTGATGTTCCAGGAATTCAACGTATCTTACCCCAGGAGTGGCGTAAGTGGTCAGAATTTGACAATATTTACAAACTGGATGCAGTACCAGTGGCTACAGTGCAATTACGCTTCGATGGTTGGGTAACAGAACTGAACGATGGAGAACAACGTAAACAGCTTTTGCACGCGGCTGGAATTGATAATTTACTCTACACAGCCGATGCTGACTTTTCTTGTTTTGCCGATTTGGCGTTGACTAGCCCTGCTGATTATTATCGCCCAGGACAGGGGTCATTGTTACAACTGGTGCTGACACCGGGAGATCCGTTTATTACCCAAAGCAATGAAGCGATCGCACAGCATGTCCTCAAGCAAGTTCACGAACTGTTTCCCTCGTCGCGGGAGCTAAATATGACTTGGTATAGTGTGGTAAAACTTGCTCAGTCTCTCTACCGAGAAGCGCCAGGGATGGATGCGTACCGTCCCAACCAAAAAACACCAGTAGATAATTTCTTTCTTGCCGGGAGTTATACTCAGCAAGACTACATCGACAGTATGGAAGGTGCTACTATTTCTGGACGGCGGGCGGCAAAAGTGATTTTGGAAAGTTTGAAGAGATAACGAACCGCAAAGGGCGCAAAGAGCGCAAAGGAAGAAGTAGAGATGTCAGACTGGTTAGAGCATACTGTGCAGGTAGAAGTAGAGGCTCCCATAGATTTAGTATGGAGTCTCTGGTCTGATTTGGAGCAAATGCCCCTGTGGATGAAGTGGATTGATTCTGTGAAAATTCCACCAGATAATCCAGATATATCTCTTTGGAAACTTCGTGCTGGTGGCGGTCTGGAATTTACCTGGAAATCCCGAATTCTCAAAGTTATCCCAAACCAAATTATCCAATGGGAATCGATTGATGGTTTGCCGAATCAGGGAGCAATTCGCTTTTACGATCGCCACAATAGTAGCATTGTCAAAATGAGTATTTCCTACGCTATCCCCGGCATTATTGGCAAAATTATGGATAACTTATTTTTAGGACGGATAGTTGAATCGACAATTCAAGCTGATTTAGAAAGGTTTAAAGAATACGCGCTGAATGTTAAAGCTAATTGATATAGAGGAATCCGGTTTGATTTCTGAAAATATATGTAGGGTGTGATCGCGGAGAGTACGGCACCAAACCCCTGATAATGGTGCGTTACGAACTCCGTTCTAACACACTCTACAATACCTAATTTTGTTCAAAAATCAAAAGGATAATCATCATTAATATTGCCATAGCATACCAATCATTCTCAATGACAGGGGCGACATTACCAAGTAGGATCGCTAAACAAATTAATCGTCAATTCTTCGCGTGGCGGGACTGCGGTGATACAAGCGCGGATGATTTCTCCATCCTCTAATTCGACGGTGCAAGCGTGACAAGACCCCATTAGACAACCGGTGGGAATAAATACCCCAGCCCGGTCTGCTACATCTAAAAGGGCTTCTCCCACTTCGGCATCTACTGTGACATCATCTGGTAAAAAGCGGACGCGAACAATCATTAATAATTCGTATTGAAATTTCCGATCAGAGCCTAGCTTAAGACAAAAATGGAGTTAAGTCTAAATGACTTTCGACTTCAGTGGCTAGGGAGTCCAAAATCTGCTCTCGCTGTTCTCGGTAGTTAGCAACACCTGTGGGCAAAGATTTTAAACCGCGCTGTTGACGGAGGCGATTTAACCAAGCGCGTCGCCAAGGGCCGTTGTCAAAAAGCCCGTGGAGGTAACTTCCCCAAACTGATTGACAACTATCTACTAATCCTAAATTAATATCGTCAAATAGGGCATGGTAGGATTGAGGGTCTATTCCTTGCTGTTCGATGCGCGATCGCCCTTGGTGGATTTCAAAGCCATTGACTGGCAAACCCTGTTGTGGGTAATTTGAGCTAACTTGGCGCTGGCGGGCGATTTTTTGTCCGGTAATTACGGTTCTAATTGGTAAAAGATTTAACCCCTGAAATCTGCCAGCTTGTCCTTCTATGCCTTCAGGATCGGCGATGATTTGACCGAGCATCTGATAGCCACCGCAGATACCTAAAACCGTTCCCCCAGAGGCAGCATAGTGTTGAATAGCTTCTGCCATACCACTTTTTTGCAACAATAGCAAATCAGCAATCGTGGTCTTTGTGCCTGGGATAATTACGGCATCAGGATGTCCTAAATCTTGTTTAGGACTGAGGTATTTTACTGAAACTGTGCTTTCTGATTCTAGTGGATCAAAGTCGGTGAAATTGGCAATCCTGGGTAAGCGGATGACAGCAATATTGAGGTCTGTTTGGGCTTTACTTGACGACGATTGACGCTCTAGTAAATCAAGGGAGTCTTCTGCCGGAAACACTTCTTGTAAGTAGGGGATAACACCGACAACAGGAATACCTGTGCGTTCTTCTAACCATTTTATCCCCGAATCTAGGAGCGATCGCTGTCCTCGAAATTTGTTAATTACTACACCCTTAATTAGAGCGCGTTCATCGGGTTCTAATAACTCTAAGGTTCCAACGACATGGGCAAAAGCACCACCCCGATCGATATCAACAACTAACATCGTTGGTGCATTCAAATATTTTGCCACCCGCATATTAGTTAAATCGCGGTGCTTGAGGTTAATCTCTGCTGGGCTACCAGCCCCTTCGCAAACCAGTAAGTCAAATTCTGTTCCTAAATGCTGTAGCGATTCTTCAATTGTCCGCCATCCCAGTTCAAAATATTGCTCGTAGTAATCTGAGGCACTTACTTTCCCTACAGACCTACCTTTAATTATTACTTGAGAAGTCATATCCCCTTGAGGTTTGAGTAAAATTGGATTCATTTCTACCCAAGGTACGACTCCCGCAGCCCAAGCCTGTACTGCTTGGGCATAGCCAATTTCTCCACCACTGGCAGTAACATAAGCATTTAAAGCCATATTTTGACCTTTAAAGGGAGCCACCCGCCAACCACGCCGCGACAGAATACGACAAATAGCTGTAGTTAAAAGTGATTTCCCTGCATGTGATGTTGTCCCCACCACCATAATTGATTTCATAGTTGCTATTTATTAGTTAGTTTTTCAAGATACTTGAGAATTGGGAACTTGTACTTCGGCTTCGCTCAGTACAAGTTCCCAATTCCCAATTACCACCACATTGTAAAGACTTCATGAACAGATGTGATGTTTCCGTATATATTATTCCCTTTGATTGCCTAATCCTAACTATTGGGTTTTTCTTCTAAAAGGGTATTCGCAACCAACGAATCACAGCATCGAATAAACGATCGCGCCATGAAGGTGTCCGCCAATTTTTTCCCTGATATTTTTCCACTAACTGACGACCCAAGGGAGTAAGGCGAAAACTATCTGTAATCCCCTGACCATCCACTTCTCGACGCAATACACCTACTTGAATCAGCCAGCCCAAGGCGTTGTCACAGGCTAATTCTGATAAAGGGCGCTTAGTATAGCCCTGCTTGAGTCCATTGTCTAAGGCGATCGCGGTTAATGAAACACTCTGGTGTCCCATGACTTCAAATAAAGATAAATTGAAAGGCGAACACACTAGCGATCGCTCGGCTCTTTCTACTGTATTTTGAGGATAGACAAAAATATTTGGGTTTTGGGAATCAGCAGCAGCCATTGTGTACGGGGAGAAATTTTTCTTCTAAAAAAGATTAATTCAAGAATATATTTTTTTTGTACTGTATACCTCATTTAACCAAAATTAGTTACCTAAAGTATAGTTATGCTATTTTTTAGCAATTATATTTAATCATTTTGACACTCCCCCGTTTATAAAACGGGGGATTCTTGGTTCGCTGACTCGCCGTTAGACAGCAGGCTTGCGCCAACTGCCCAAGAGGGCAAATCTCCCCAAGCGTAAGTTCCCGTATGCCCTACGGTACTGAGTCCTAATCTCAAAATGTTGATGCTGGCGTTGATGTCCCTATCTTCCACATAGTTGCAATGTGGGCAAACATGAGTTCTTGTAGATAGAGACTTCTTGACCTTCTTCCCACAATTAGAACAGTTTTGACTCGTATTATGTGGAGGAACAGCAACAGTTACCTTCCCATATTTGTACCCAAAATATTCTAACCATTGACGGAAGGTTGACCACCCAGCATCAGATATTGATTTAGCTAGATGTCGGTTTTTTACCATGTTCTTCACACTTAAGTCTTCATAGGCTACCAAATCATTAGATTGGATGACGGAGTGTGCAACACGCTTGCAGTACTCTTTTCGCTGCCTACTTACTCTTAAATGCTTCCTCGCATACCTAACTCTAGCTTTGTAGTAGTTGGATGATTGCCTAGTTTTGGCAATATCCCGTTCCGCACTGAACTTCTTGGACTTCTTGCGGTTGACTCGGTTTAACTGCTTCTCAGATTTACGGTAGAATTGGGGTGATGGTTCAACCGAACCTTTACTATCGGCAATGAAATACTTTAACCCTAAGTCAATACCGACTACCTGTAAGGTAGGTTGAGTTTCAACCTTAATGTCAACATCGACAGCAAATTGAGCATAATACCCGTCGGCACGACGTAATAATCGGACGCGCTTAATCTGTTTGATGTTGTAATGATTAAGATCATAAGTTCCCTTTAGCTTAAGAGTTCCTATCCCTTTTTTGTCTCTAAAAGTAATCGCCTTCCTGTTCTCTGAGAGTGCCCATCCAGAAGTCTTGTATTCAACTGAACGGCAATTCTTTTTAAACTTTGGAAACCCCTTTTTACCCTTGATTTTTTTCTTGCACTTATCGTAAAATCGAGCTATTGCTGACCAAGCACGTTCTGCCGCAGATTGTCGAGCCATTGAATTTAGTTCGTCTGCAAAGGGAAATTCGGCAGCAAGTACAGCACAATATTTATTGAGGTCGTATTTACTCAACCCTTTGACATCCATCCATTGTCTTAAACACTTGTTTTGGATGAACTGAGATGTGCGAATAGCGTCATTTATTGCACGATATTGCTTATCCTTTCCCTTGACTTTGAACTCGTAAATTATCACGATTGCTCGACCAAGCAAACACTATATTACGCTAGCATCTTTTGCATAATAATGCCGAATGAATTCGGCTGTTCGCTTATATCCCCCGGATGAATCGTGGGGGCTTTACGCATCACACCCCATAAATTAATGTAAAATTTCAAGTGCATCAACAATCTGAAACAGGAAAGGTTAATTATGCCTCTAGCAGTTGGTACGGATGCACCTGCATTTACCGCCAAAGATACAAACGGCAACACAGTCTCGCTATCTGACTTTGCCGGTAAGACTGTCGTTTTATATTTTTACCCCAAAGATGACACGCCAGGCTGCACCAAACAAGCCTGTAGTTTTCGGGATGCCCAGTCTCAATATCAAGGTAAAGATGTTGTAGTGTTGGGAGTCAGTGCTGATGATGAGGTTTCTCATCAAGCATTCACCCAAAAATATAATTTGAATTTTCCCCTACTGGCTGACTCCGACAAATCACTCATCACAGCTTTCGATGTGGATGGCGGTGGTTATGCCAAGCGCGTCACATACGTAATTGACCCCAAAGGTAAAATTACCCATGTTGACACTGCTGTAAATACCACCACCCATGCTAGCGATATTTTAGCAGCACTTGGGCTGTAGTTTTTTACCCCAATAACTAAGGATTTTTGAAATAGTCTCAATCCCAAGCTCTAATAATCTGTCAAGTTGAAATTGATGGGTAAACAAGTTCGTAGTGAGTTAGCGCGGTCTTCTCCCAAAGGGAGAGGCTAGCACCAAGGGGGTTTCCCCCATGAGCGACTAACGAACCTAAAGGGTAAGGACTTTAGTCCTTATTTTCTAAGCACTAAAGTACTTACTACAAACCCACAAAACTAGCTGACAAAGTATTAGAGGCTTGGGGTTCTTTATTTGATTTCAGTTACCTGACGGTAATGGCAGCGTAAACGATGGCTGCGTCGTAACCGATGGCGAAGCGGGGGTTGCTTGTTGTGGTTGACCTTGTTGAATTCGTTTTTGTTGACTTGCTCTAAAGACTGCTGCGGCTGAGTCTAATTGTTCGTTTTTTTGGTTAGAATCCCAGTTGAGAGTACCAAAATTTGCCCGATGAACCAGGTCTAACATATTGAAATTATCTGAGTTAGAACGAGAGAACGGATCGGTATTTTGGTCTGTTGTACTGGTACTGGGAAAAGCATCGGCTGGGCTGCTTACTTGAGCCGAACTAGGTTGAGCTATCAGCAAGGACGCGAAGCCAATTCCTGCCACAGTAGCTACCAAAATTCTAGGAATTTGTAAAAATGGTTTTTTCATGGGATTTTGACCCTAAAATTGCTCTATTTTATCTAATTAAGCAAGAGTCCGTCGCAGTTGGGGTTGAATGCTTATTAAGGCGACAAAGGCAAAGCCAAACAACACTAGCAACGCTCCTCCAAAGGTAACATTACCCCAAGGAGCTTGCATAACTACGCTACCTAATTCCCAACTACTATGGAGATAGAGATAGCGAATAGGTTCGATCGCATAGCTAAGAGGATTCAAGGTAGCAATAACCTGTAACCACTGAGGCATGAAGGATAAAGGAGCCAAGGCAGTACTAGCAAACAATAATGGTAGATTGGTGACAAAAATCACTGCAATCAGTTCAATGTGTCCGGGTAGGGCGAAAGCCAAGCCGAGGGAGATGGCTGTTACTCCCAAAGCTAAGAGGAAGACAATGAGAGCGATCGCACTTAAACCAACTGCATTGGGTAGTCCAGCGCCCAAGAACGCCGCCGCCGCTACAATCACGGCTGCTTGCAGTAAACTTTGGCTGATGATGAAGATTGCTGAAGCAAAGACAATAGAAAATCGCGATGCTAATGGTGCTACCAGCAACCGATTTAAAAAGCCGAACTCACGATCAAACATTACGGGTAAACCAGCATTCAGCGCTCCAGCAAAGGCTGTAAATACAATGATGCCAGCAGCTAAAAATTGTCCGTAATTTGTTGTTGTATTGCCAAATATACCCTTGGGGGCATTTTGGAACAAAGCACCAAACAGTATCAACCACATCACTGGCTGAATAATTCCAGCAACCAAAGTTGAGGGACGGCGTTGCAGCTGAATAAACAAGCGACGAGTTAAAGCTAACGTCTCTTGTATCAATTCACCGAAAAAGTTAGGTACAGGATTAACATCTGCTTGTGGCGATGTTATCGGCTGCCAATTGATATCAGTTTTAGGAGTAACGCTCATAATTTGGGATTGGGAATTGGGAATTGGGAATTGGGGATTAGGGATTGGGAATTGGGGATTGGGGATTAGGGATTGGGAATTGGGGATTGGGGATTGGGGATTGAGTTATTAATTTTTCTCCCTCTGCCTCCCCTGCCTCCCCTGCTTCCCCTGCCTCCCCTGCCCCATTCCCCATTCCCTATCTCATAAGCTGCTTTTTCTCAGCTTTGGGATCGCGGGTGGCAACGGCTGCCAGTTCCGCATCCATTAGGGTGCGCCCTGTGGCGGCGAGGTAAACGTCATCGAGGCTGGGGCGAGATTGGGCAATACCAAATATGGGCAAGCCAGCAGTATTTAGCGCTTGCTGTATGTTAATGAGAACATCGTTTTGAGGTGTCACCACTAAGTTCAGGGAATTACCTTGAGCGCTGTTGATGATGGCTTCTTGGACAAAAGGTAAAGTTTGCAAGAGGTTTTTGGCAATTTCTGCTTCCTCAATGGGGGAAAACTCACGGATTCGCAAGGTGATGCGATCGCCCCCTACTTGATCTTTTAATTGTGAAGGTGTGCCAGAAGCAATCACCACGCCCCGATCTATAATTGCCACGCGATCGGCTAAAGCGTCAATCTCTTCTAGGTAATGGCTGGTAATTACTACTGTCGTCCCAGAGGCGCGTAATTTTCGGAGGAAGTCCCACACTACAGAACGGGTTTCTATGTCAAGCCCTACAGTTGGCTCATCCAATACCAAAACATCTGGTGCATGGAGCAACCCAGCAGCCAAGTCTAGGCGCTTGCGTAAACCACCGGAATAGGTTCCTGTCTTTTTATTGGCGTATTCTTGCAAACCAAGTAAATCTAATACCGTCTCAATGCGCTGTTTGGCTACTGCACGTGGAAGGTGATAAAGTGCTGCTTGCAATTGCAGCAGTTCTTTTCCAGTTAGCACCTTATCTATAGCTACTTCCTGAGCAACATAGCCTAGTCGTTGTCTTGCCACTCTGGGATTATCTAACACAGAGATGCCAGATACTTCGATTTTGCCAGCATCCGGTGTGGTCAGCGTACATAAGGCACGCAAGGTTGTAGTTTTCCCAGCACCGTTGGGGCCTAGTAAACCAAAGATTTCTCCTGGTTCTACCTGAAAGGAAACATCTTGGACGGCAACCACTGTACCGTAACGTTTTTGCAAATTTTGAATGAAAACGGCGGGAGCCATGACAGCTTATCCCCAACTATACAAATCTCAACAGAGTCTATCTTTATTGTAGAAGGTGGAGAGCAAAGTTGATCTGGGTTTAAAGTTACTTTATCAAGCCAGTCACAATAGGCACGCCGGGAGCAAGAGAGCAAAAAGAATCTTGCCCCTTTGCTTCTTATTGACAGGATTGCTAATTGAGCAGAACCGAAAAATTACCATTCCTAAATTCCAGTTAAAGTCATCCACTGCTTTATTTACTAGGGTGGATATATCCTTCTGCTTCCAATTTTTTTAAGGCCCTTTCGGCTGCTGCTATTCCATATTTTTTCGCAATCTCATAAGATTCCTGATAAATTTTGGGAATAACAGTAATTGCTTTTTGTCCTACAGGTGTTTGATAAAATGCAATAAGTTGTTTGATTTCTTCATTGGTAAAGTATTTATTATAAATAGGAATAATCTCATCTACAAGATCATCTGATTTGAATTCAGTAGCAAACTTATCCCAAAATTTTTGAGGTACTTGAGGGTAATCGGACTTGAACTCATTTAATGATTGAGTGAGTATCTGTCGATAAATATTCTTCACACCAGTTAACTCGAACAATTTCTTGATATTATTAGTTTTTTCTATTTCTTGAGCGTTACTATTTGGTGCAATAGTAGTCGTTGGAGTTTGAGCAAAAGCCGCTATGTTGTAAGTTGTTGTCAGGGAAAGTACAACTGATAGGAACCAAAAATTTATCTTCATGGATTTAAATTTATTCTTAATAGAGGATAATTCAGGTAAATTTTACAAAGGGGTAAACATTGTGATAAATGTCTTAAAATTATCATATAAGTTATTTTTTGACTACCTTGATTTTGCGTAAATTAATATCAGTACAACCACTGATAAATCCTCCCATCACCTGAATTTGTTGCAGATAGTCAAGGACAGGTTTGGTGATGATTTCTCCCGGCATTAAGACAGGAATTCCTGGGGGATAGGGACAGATGATTTCAGCACAGATGCGATCGCTTGTTTGTGCTAAAGGCAATGTTTCACTGACGGCAAAAAAGGCTTCACGGGGAGAAAAATGTAAAGTATAATCCTGTGTACTTAAAAGATTTTGCCCATTAAGATTTGTCAGATTCAAGTTGGTACGGCGATATTCTTTGGCAAGATTAGTAAAACTTTGTACTAATTGCTCAATATCAGCTGTAGTGTTGCCTAAACTAATGATAAAGGTGAGGTGTTGCAGTGAAGCGAATTCAGCAGTGACAGCAAATTTTTCATTTAGAATTTCCTCTGCTTCAAATCCGGTTAAGCCTAAACCAGAAACGGTTACAGTTAATCGCGTTTCGTCTAAAGCCATAAAGCCGGGAGATCCCCCCAACCCCCCTTGAGAAGGGGGGCTTAAAATCGATAAGCCAGGAATTTGACTGATTTTTGTTCTCGCTTCATTAGCAAGTTGCAATGTGCGAGACATCAGCATTTTTCCGTGGAGTGCCATTTGCTGACGTGCTGCATCTAAAGAAGCTAAAAGTAAATAGCTAGGACTGGTAGATTGTACGAGTTGCAAAGCTTTACTGATGCGATCGCTATCTATCCTACTACCTTGGATATGCAGCATCGATGCCTGTGTCATTGCACCGAGTACTTTGTGGATAGATTGTACAGTTAAATCAGCACCTGCGGCTAAAGCTGAAGTGGGTAATTCGGGATGAAAGGCAAAGTGTGCGCCGTGTGCCTCATCTACGAGTAAAGGGATATTATATTGATGTGTGATATTGGCGATCGCACTCAAATCTCCACAAACGCCGTAATATGTTGGGTAAACTATCAACACTGCTTTGGCATCTGGATGTTGTTGGAGTGCAGATTGCACAGCATTGGGCGTGATGCTGTGGGCAATATCTAAAACTGCGTCGTATTGAGGATTGATAAAAATTGGCATTGCACCAGAGAGAATTAAACCTGCGATCGCAGAAGAATGCACATTGCGAGGCAGAATAATTTTATCCCCCATACCACAGGTAGCCAGAATTGCCGCTTCAATCCCACAGGTAGAACCGTTGACAAGAAACCATGTTTGCGAAGCACCATAAGCTTCAGCTGCTAGTTGCTGT
This sequence comes from Nostoc sp. KVJ3, assembly GCF_026127265.1. Taxonomy (GTDB): domain Bacteria; phylum Cyanobacteriota; class Cyanobacteriia; order Cyanobacteriales; family Nostocaceae; genus Nostoc. The sequence goes on along the minus strand of NZ_WWFG01000001.1, from coordinate 2,073,013 downwards.
GCTTCTTGAATAACTCCTTGGGGTGCAAAGAGATTATCTAAATCTGCTAATTCGGTTAAATCAGCACGAAAGACAGCTTTACCAAGTAAATCAGCTAATGGTTGAGAAATTCCCTCACCTTGTTTATGTCCTGGGGTGTAAAAAGGCGCGTGGGGTCTTGCTGCATTGGCTTTTAAGGCATCTAATAAAGGTATTTGGTTTTGATTGAGCATTTTTGAATAAACAAACCGTAGAGGATGCAAAAGAATTAGCGCAGTGTGAAAAATGCCACCCACTCTTAGGGTAGGCTGTTGACTTCGATTTAAGAGGTTGTTTGAAAAGTATTTAGCTGTGATTTTAGGCACTTGTTGATCCCCCTAACCCCCCTTAAAAAGGGGGGAACTGGAATCAAAGTCCCCCAATTTATCGGGGGATTTAGGGGGATCTAAAACGTTTTGCTACTAAGAAAAGGACTTTTCAAACATCCTCTAATTTAGGGTTTTTTGGTTCATGTTATTTTTCTGTCATTGCGAGCGAAGCGAAGCAATCGCCTGGGATTGCTTCGCTTCGCTCGCAATGACATATATTTTGCATGACTTTTTAACTCCTAAAAAGGCATAGAGTCAACAGCCTACTCTTAGGGTTGGAGTTTTTGGGAATGGGAAATGGGGCAGATGAGGGAGCAGGGAAAGAAAGAATAAAGAACTAATTCCCAATGCCCAATGCCCAATTCAATGTTATTGAATGACTTCTGATTAATAAATTAATATTTGAGGTTGTTCAATAGTGCCATCAGGCATGATAGTATCCCGAAACTTCGCATAAATCAGCTTTGCATCCCAAAGATTTGCCTTACTTAAGTTCGCCTTGGTTAAATTTGCCCATGTCATATCTACACCAGTTAAGTTAGCCTGGGTCAAATTAGCTTCTATTAATTTTGCTCCACATAGTTTTGCTCCTGCGAGATTTGCAAAACTTAAGTTAGCTTCAATTAGCGATGCTTCAATTAAATTGGCTTTACTTAGGTCAGCTTCTCTCAAATCCACATCACATAAAGAAGCACCTAAAAGATTACTACCTGTGAATTTCACCCGCCATAAAAAAGTTCCGCACAAATTTGCTCCTGTTAAATCAGCATTCATCAAGTTAGCTTCACACAAAGATGCTTCATACAAATTAGCTTCACGTAAGTTAGCTTGCATCAAATTTGCACCACTTAAATTAGCGCGAGTTAGGACGCACCCACACAGATTTGCATCACGTAAATCCGCTCCTATAAAGTTAATACCACTTAGATTAATTCCTTGTAGGTCGATTCCACTCAAGTCACATCTACTGAAATCTCGACGCTGAAAATACTTGTTTGTGATTTGACTTAATACAAATTCTTGCTTATCAGCATAATTTCTCATGGTATTCACCTCTGGGTGTAATTTATCTCAAAGGTTGAGTGTGATAGTTACCGTATATTGAGAGTACACCCCAAATGGAGATTAGCTCAGTGAATAATCAAAAATAAATTCCTAAAAAATCGCCAATCACCTGAAAATAGGCTTTTGAAGTGGTTTTTAAAACAAAAAATGCTGACATAAGTCAGGAAATATTGATACAACAGGAGTCATTCGATTTTGGATTTTGTTAAAATTCGCGTTGGGAAAAGATAAAAATAGCGATCGCTAACAACATGGCACTATAAAGTAAGCCATAGCCAGCATTTGTAATCAGTGCAGTTGTGTCAGGTAGTGCTTGCAGACCATAAACAGCATCATTTTTTAAATCTAATCGAGATAAATCTGGTAGTATGAGATACAAACCTTGAGTTAGACGTTCCATACCAGGGTTGTTACTAAGACGACCAAGTTGTACCAAATCTTGAGTAATATTGCCGATTAAATATACTGCAAAGGTTAAAATTGTCGCTAGTAAAGAAGCGGTGAAAACACCGAAGGTAATAGCCACAGAGGTGATTAATGACAACTGCAAAAATAAAAAAATTGCTGCAATTAGAATACTCGCTGTTGGATGAGGAATGTTACCAAATTGCAGAAATATCAGATAAATTACTGTCATCGTGGCGATGAGTACAGCTAGTACTGCGGATAAACCAAAGTATTTGCCGACGATAATTTCACTACGGCTAACAGGTTTGGCAATTAACACCAAGATAGTGCGTTTTTCAATTTCTTTATTAACCAGTCCCGTACCAATAAATATCGTCACAATCAACCCGATGGCATTCATTGCTGCCATCCCAAAGTCTAAAAACATTTTGTCTTCAGTCGTAGCTGCAAATTCAGGAAGGACGCGGAAGGCGATCGCAAGGATAAAGGCATAAAAACCAATAATATATAGGATGCGATCGCGTACCACTTCCTGAAATACGTTCTTTGCTAGTACAAAAATTCTATTAATAGTCATTTGTTATTGAGCATACATGGGTTATTCTCAGAGTTATTCTCATTGTCTCCCTTGTCCCCTTCATCTCTCTCATTGCTGCGGAGGGGGAGAGCCAGCAATTAATTTACTGGCGCGATCGCATTCAATTTCTGCAACTGTAATCTTATTCTCTGAATTGCTGGTTACTGCAACTGGTTCAATTCGACAAGATTTTTTTAAGTAATAGCCCCGTGGGTTAGAACTTGGGCCTATCCAAATACTTAATAAATCTAATATATATCCAGATTTAGTATTAGCTACACGCGGTTCAACGTGCCATAAATTCTTTTCTTCATATTTTCCTAGCTTTTTTTGAATTACTTCCCTACCCAGATTACCTACTTGTTGTTTTGCGTCTAACAACCATTTCTCTACTTCAGACCAAGGGGTTTTGGCTATTTGATCTACTACTAGTGGTTGAATATTCTCTAGGATTATAACGCCGTTTTGTGGGATTTTTATTCGTTCTTCTGTTCTGACTACAAAAGTACTACGCTTAAAAGTATCTGCCTGTAAACTGGGATATTGTTGAAACCAATTATCCATCACAAAATAAAACTGAATCCAACAACTTAGCAGCATACTACTAGCAACTAAAATTATAATTCTTTGGCGGTCTTGTGGCTTAGGAATGCGAGCTTTAGCATCAGTATCAGTTCCTTCAATAAATTCTGGTATTGCCGTAATTAGTGCTGAAATTGTCGGCCAAAAAACTACTGTTCTTGGTGTAATTCCATCCTGTTGACTTCCAAAAGCAAAAACGCTAACTAAAAGTCCAGTGATTACTGCACCCACTGGCATAAAAGTACCGGGAACTCTTAAAGGATCTTGAGTTGTATACCAAGCTGTGCCGGCAATTAAAAATAACCAACCGAAAAAGGCAATTATATCTTTGATATAACCTGTAGCGCAATATGAAAGTGCCCAAGAAAAAACACTCATATAAAGAAATGTCTGCCAAGAATAAGCTTTGGGCGGAACTAATACTTTTCTAATTCCTGCATAAAGCCCTTCCGCAAATTTAAAAATTCCAAATACATCTTTAAATAGCGTATTCATGTTTCTTTCTCCATCTGATTAATCACTCACTTTTCTTCCTTTTAATCAAATCATTCTTACTTTGAGCGCAGCAATAAGATAATTGTTATAGCAGTATAACTCAGAGAATTTGCTATTAGTATAGTTGTAACTAAATTAGTACTTTGTAATTTAATATTACTAAAAGTACGCCATCGCCGCCGTTGAGATGTTTGAGGTTCCTCTTCTTTTTTAGCAACTGTTTCATTCAAGGAGAGTAGTAATAACTTTAAAATGAAGAATTTCGTTAGAAAAGTAGCAAAGAATATTATAAAAGCAGTTAAAATGATTAGAGCCTGTGTATTCGGTGATTTAAAATTACTAAAAAACATATAGTTAATTAATTCTGATTTCACCTGTATAGGCAACATTGGTTCTGATACAAAAAATATGAGCCAACCAATGACACTAGAAAACAAATTGATAGAGATTGCATAAAAAGTACTAGATTTTTTGTCAAATTTTAGTCGATAATGCAAAATATATGCTTCGATGGGGATGGCAATCATTACAAATAAAAGGTCAAATAGAATTCCACCAACGGGAAAAATCCTTGGAAGCATCCAATTTTCAGGCATAAATAGTCAAGGGTAAGGTTCAACTGTAGAGAGTATAACTTGGGATAGTGAGGGTGATGGGGAAAATTATCACATTGTTCTTCTCCTTCACTATACTGGTATGCCAGGGTTTCTTCGTTGATATTTTTAATACATCAAGATATCCTTTTACGGGTGAGCTAGAGGGGTATTTTCTAAAATGAGATTACTATACGTTAGGTAAGATTAAAGACTGCCACGTTATAGCTTTTCGAGAGATGACAAGGAACGGTATTGGTATTCGCACGGCGCAAGTGCGTCATGAACGGCTAATTGGTCAAATTCACGTCTATGATGGCGTGGGTAAAGGTAAGTCCCAAGCGGCTTTGGGGGTGGTTTTGCGCTCCATTGGCTTGGGGATAAATACGCCTAGCGATTCTAACCGGGTTTTGCTGCTGCGCTTTTTAAAAGGGCCGGAACGAGATTATGACGAAGATGGCGCGATCGCAGCTTTGCAACGCGGGTTTCCCCATTTAATCGATCAGGTTCGCACTGGGAGAGCCGAATTTTTTGGACATGACGAAATTACAAACTTTGACCGAGAAGAAGCAACGCGGGGTTGGGATGTAGCCAAAGGTGCGATCGCTAGTGGTTTATATTCAGTTGTCGTCTTAGATGAAATTAACCCCGTTTTGGATTTGGGTTTGCTACCAGTGGATGAAGTGGTAAAGACATTAAAATCCAAACCCCAAGAATTGGAAATCATTGCTACCGGACGCGCCGCACCGCAAAAGTTGCTAGATATTGCAGATTTGCACTCAGAAATGAAACCTCATCACCACCCAACAGCCAAAGCCCTCTTTCTTGAAGGCATTGAAATTTATACTGGTGCTGGTAAAGGTAAGTCTACCAGTGCTTTGGGCAAAGCATTACAGGCCATTGGTCGGGGAATTAATCATCCAGGGTCTACCCGTGTGTTAATTATGCAGTGGCTCAAAGGTGGTACTGGGTATACAGAAGATGCTGCGATCGCCGCTTTGCAGCAGTCATATCCAGAAGTGGTGGATCATCAACGCTGTGGTGGAGATGCGATTGTCTGGCGCAATTCTCGGCAAGAATTAGACTATGTAGAAGCCGAACGAGGTTGGGAAATTGCGAAAGTTGCGATCGCCTCTGGATTGTATAAAACTATTATTCTCGATGAACTAAATCCCACCGTTGACCTAGAACTACTCCCCGTTGAACCCATTGTTCAAGCTTTGCTCCGCAAACCCCGCGACACCGAAATCATCATCACTGGCCGCTGTCAAAATCAACCAGCGTACTTCGACTTGGCTAGCGTTCATTCAGAGGTTTACTGTCACAAACACTATGCTAATCAAGGTGTAGAACTTAAACGAGGGGTAGATTTTTAAATTGGGTATGGGCATTGTTTTCAATTAGGTAATAAAATTTCTCACAAAATTTAGATTTTTCCTACTCGCACCATGACAATGTAGGTATTCTTTCGGCAAGCAGTAAATATTCAAAACCTCTCTCCTTTTAGGAAAGAGGAATGGAAGTGAGGTCAAAGTGTATTGCATCCAGACAAGAAGCGCTATATCACTTACAAATCTTTTGCCAAAAATATCTGATTCTGGAAGTTCAAAAACAGTAATTTTCCAATCTTTTCTATTCTCACTGCGTATCTCTTTTTTATTTGCCAACAATCTTTCTTCTTCTGCTTGCTCTTTAGCTTTTTTTTCTAACAATACTTGTTCGCGTCCTGCTTGTTGTCTAGACTGTTTGCTTTCATAAGCATCATTAGGAATATTTAGCTTCTTATTAACCTCTTCCCAGAATTCAATATCTTTGGCATATAGACCTTTTTTAGTCAAGCTATCAATAAATTCTTGACCACAGACTTGAATAGCATTTTTTTCAATGCTGGTAAGTTAGTAAATGCTTCAAAATTATTTTTATCCATTTTTGCTTTTTAGAAAAAATTAAAGTTTATATTATTTCTTTTCTGTTTATAAATTTATATTCATTAAGTTTCCCCTGATCTTTTCAAAGATACACATTATCATGTCAAAAATTATTTGTGTAAAAAATCTTAAAAAAAGTATTAGAAACGTAAAATATATTTATCTTGACAGATTAGACACATTTAAGATATTAAAAATACAGAGTCCATTTGCTGAGACTGTAAAGTTCAAGCAGATGAAGCAGTCGTAAGACTGAAAATTACAAAGGAAATAATTATGCCTTCACAAGGTACTGGCGCTAACGTTGACCCGCGATCGCTTAAGCCTTCTATTGACCTCGCTACAGTCATAGAGCTACTTGCTCAAGCTATTTCTCCTAGCAATAATCAGGCAAATACTAATCAGCTAAACCCTAGAGGGATGGAGCTGTTTGAATTTGATGAGAAGCAAAATAAACGCCTGAGAATAAGTACTTCAGCCGTTATGTATCGGCTATTTGCACAACCTAAATTTAAAGAAGCTTTTAAACCTGCTCCTGGCGGTGGGTTTATTCAAAACTTATCGATGCCAGCATACGGTAATAAGTCGCGCGTTGGAGGTTGTTTGAGTGATGGCAATGCTACAAAGTTATCTGGTGCAATAGACAGATTAATGGCTGCTATTGACCAAGCACTCAATACTGCTGTGCCTTCCGACAACTTATTATCGACATTGCTGTTAGATGACACTGAACAGCAACTCAAACATCTTGCTAAAAAAGCAGGTACGACTTTCCAGAATATACCCAATACTGCCAACCTCGTACATCTAGCATTTCAAGCTGGAGATACTAAAGATAACAAGTCTGTGGCGACGGTTATTTGTGCGCGCGAACGAGTTGAAAATACTGATTATTTTGACCAAATGTGCAGTGCTGCCGCAGAATATTTAGAAAACGAACTTGACAACGATGAAGATGATGTTAATTCATCGATCGCAACTTTGAAAGAGGAAAAAAATCGATATGATAGCCAAATCCAGCGTTTTTTAAATTTCATAGACGACGAAGCCTTGTCACGAGTCCGATTGACAATTAGCTTTCGGATTATGGAAGCGATCGCAGAAAATGCCCGATCGAGTCACGACCCAGATTACCAACTTTTAGTAGAGTACGTCAATCGAATACTCATTCTAGTTGAATCTGCTAAAGAAGAAGGCTATACGGTTGATTTAACGGCTCATTTCGGTAGTGCAGCTGAGTTCGACTTGGCAGATGAACTTAGCAAAGCAACCTTTTATTATTGTCTAGCTGTTTGGCCTGAGTGGAAAACTCAAATTTTCGAGCAAAAGACTAAAAATCAAGTAGAGCGTGAAGTAAGTTATCGTTTTCGAGTCAATGGGCAAAATCCAGAATTAGGCAAACCTGCTTTTGAAGCCCGACTCGATCAAATTAGAGAATATTTACTAAGTAATGATGAATCTTCCTTACAAAAACCTTGGGAAATTTGTCGTCGTTTAGCTCAACTGATCTTTTTGGCAGTCGTCGTTCCCAAAAAGGACGAGGAACCGCTAACTAAAGAATCACTAACAGATATGGTGAATCAACTCCTAGCAAATTTTAAATCGCAGGGTACAGAAGCTATTCGCCAGACTTTAGAAGAATTACAGGAACGCTCCGAGTCAATGAAGTCAATTGCCAAGGCTCTGATGAAAGTACTGCGCGACAGGAACCAGAAAGTCGTATCTCAAGTTCAGGATCGCTCCTCACAACAATTCATCTGTGTTAAAAGCAGCATCATTAATTGGGATCGGTTAGAAGGTGCAAAACCAGACGTAAGAAAGTTGCTTGTAGAGCGACAAGAAAATTCTAGCGAAAAAGTTGAATGGTTCAAACATATTGAAATTTGTGAGCAACCAGCAACATCAGGACTTCTATTTTCGGTTAAAGTTACTGCCGATCTTTCGGAGTATGACTTAAAAACTAAAGATACACTTACCCAATTGTGGGCAAAGCGTTTATTACCACAGAAACTCCTCCAAGTTTGTTGGGTTCCTCGTTCTTGGGAGAAGAAAGACGGTCAATGGACTTATGAACTTTCGACAAATGCTTCTAAGGCTGCTGGATGGGTATTACCAGCCGCAATCATAGTGGAATACGATGTTAAAACGGTGAAGCGGCAACCAGATACAAAAGGCTCTGAGGAAAAAAAGCAGTATCATGCAGCCGCCGTTACTGCCTTTGCTGTGCTAGTTTACTGCTGTTTGTGGCATATCATTAGACGATTGCAACAACGCGATCAGGAGAAATCGGTTGATTTTACAACCTTAATGCTGCGGTTGCAAGAAAAGGGGAAAGAACTAGATGATAACAATGATGAGAAGGAGAAGAGCGGCGATGCTTATATTTATGCAGCTGCCCAAACCTTAGAAGCCATACTAGCTGAAGATACCCCAATCCGAATGCAGGGACTAATTCTGGAAAATCTGGCGAAACAAACTGATACGACAAAATTTATTAAATCCGGCACTTTTAAGGCGCTCTTAAGTGCGTTTCCAATTTGCATCAGTAGCCCAGGTTCCGATTCAGCCCCTAAAATTGGCTTAATTTCATACGCCAGTCGTCCCTGTAATGAGGGAAATTTTCCCAATGATAGTGAAAAGGCTTATCTTTTTCTCACTCAAAGTTATATTGCTACATCTGTTAGTGAACCGTTTATCGGTTATGAACTGAAAAGAGAACGGATGCAGTCTGATGTGCTTGATTCTCTAGAACAGTTGAAAACGCAACGCCTAGTTCAAGAAGAAATTCGTCACCTGAAAGCCCAAGGATGTCAGCACATTATTTTATTAGCTCATGCCTATGGCGATCGCCGCATTAATCGAGCCGCAAATAACAATTCTTCTTTAATACCTACAGAATTTTTAGAAGAAGTCTTTCAAACCTTTCCTGATATCAACATTTACCCAATGGTGCGGGATGTATTTCCGGCTACACGCTTGCGCGAGCGTGGATACAATGAAGCAGGATTTGAAATTTTGCAAGCTGGAGATCATTCAGATTTTCATCGCTCCGTTAGGGCAGACTACTTTCGTGATTTAATTCCGGTTTATACTTTTGCCACACTTTATGCTATCCAAGCAGAAGAGCGCATACAATCTGGTTTCTGCATTTATTTCCTAGTATCGGATGCAAAAGTTAGCGATATCAACTGGACTGAACGCGCTCGTCTGCATTTGATAAATCCTGATTCAGACTCTCGTATTCATCCTTGCTTACTAGCTGTACTACGGGGCTTGCATTTTATTGAAGCTGAACGAGGTGTGTACAAAAGTCAACTTAGCCCAGTACTAGATCCATTTAGTTGGATATCGCCTAATACAGTTGAAGAGGCTGGTGAAGTGAAAGTTCTCCACACCCGCCGCAAAGGACAGGTATTACTTAATTATCGCGCTGTACTTACCCACGTTTCTCAAGTTCTGCACAGGAAGTAATGGAATCATCCCTTCTACAACAAGCCTCTATTTGGGGGCAGGTATTTGAAATTGCTGTTAAACGCGGTGTTTTACAACAGTTAATTCACAGAAACTTACTGTTGAACGATCATCCTGTTCTCCAACCTTGGCAATCTCACAAAAATTCAGATATCTCCCACCAACTGGTGAAAGAATTCAAAATAACAGATGCCAATAACAGAGAATGGGTGGAAACAATGCTGCGTCATCTGCTGGTACTCGGCTATGGTTTAGGTTGGACAGCAATGCGTGAGTGTCTCAACCACAGTAAAATTAGACAACCTAAACTAGAAGCAATTTGGTGTCCGTTGACACTGCCAGGACAGCAAATGCAACGGGATGAAGAAAAAGAAGAGACAGCAAAAGCATTTCAAGAAGCTTTCAAACTCCCAGGAAAACCAGACGAGAACTTAGTCAAGCGTGGACAACCAGCCAGAGCCGATTTTATTTTATGGCTTTCCAACGAATTGAGTCCGCCCAAAGATGGCAAAACTGACCTCTCCCAATCAAAAGATCCAAAACACAAAAAAATTGAAAACTTAATTCTCTGTTTGGAATTTTCCTATAACGCACCCATCAAATTTGCAGATTTTCAAAAAGAAGCCCCTCATACAGAAGAAATGAGTCGCTATGCCCGTTACATTGAATCGCGGGGGGTCTTCTCTAGAGTTTGTGCAGAGGTGGAGGGTGAAGAGTTTTTACTTTCTAAAAGGTTGGAAAATTTTCTTTCAGCATTTAGTGGTCAAGATAAACCATTATTTAAGCTCTGTCAGGCATCATCTTATACCGATCAGCTGATTAAAGTGTTACGCGCACGTAAGCGATTGGAAGGAAGTTGTAATGCTAGAGCGATCGCTGTCACATCCAATGCCAATGGTATTGAAAGTCTTACGGCTCAATTCTTCGGTGTAGAACCTGAACCAGATACTAGAGCCAAGTTAATGAAATCATTGGGACAAGCATATTGCCAGGCCAAACATTCAGATGATGATGAGCCACTCGATCTAGATGCAGAAATTCGTTTGGTGTTCACAAAGCTAGTGCGATCGCTACCCTCTGCTTTTAAAGAACAAGCACAACATCTAGCTGAAAAGCCAACTTTAGGTCAATACTCTCACTTTCTCTTTCAGGAGAATGTGACGGACTTCTACAACCCAATGGGTGAAATTAGCAAGGCTGAGGCGATCGCATCTATTGAAGACAACGACGCATTACTTGAGTTCTTTGGAGGCAACCCTATTACACGAATTGCCGATTGTATCAATGAAATCAATCCCGATAAGGCAACAATTCCTCTGCGACAAGTACACCAGGCAGCAGTATTTGCTGGTATAACTGCTGCTCAAGTCGGTAAAATTAACGTCCTAGCTTTGGAAGGAAATCCAGGTATTGGTAAAACTACTGCTGTGATGAAATTTCTCAAACAGCAGTCTCAAGGTTTCTTATTTTTGTATCTCAGTCCGCGAGTTGTAATTAATCGAGATGTTACCGACAAACTTGCTAGAGAAAACAATCATCCGACTGGCATATTAACCATCACCAGCAATAAAAATTTGATTGTTGCAGCACCCGAATGGTATAAACAACAGGTTCAGGAAAACAACTCTCCACCTCGCTTGATCGACAGTGCTGTTGTTGTCGATGGTATTGAAAAACTCACACTTCCTGATAGCAATATCTTCTTTCTCAATCCAGAACAAGAACATGACATTGATTGCAATATAGTCGGCTCGACTCGGTTTAAACGCCGCCTTAACGAAAGGGATTACAGCGTAGAATCCCTTAACAGTCCTGGTGTATTGGGTACGATAGCAAAGTCAGCCCGAAAATTGCTCGAAGCCAATTCCAAGGTTAATCAACTGGTAATGACTGCTGCTATCCAAGGTTATCGGACGCTTAACGATCAATCAACCACAGTTAATGCCTTCAACAACTTATTTGCAAAAAAAGCTGATACTAAACCTGGAAAAAAGGAACGTTCAGCATTTGCAGCGCGGATTCCCACTATAGTTGTCATGGTAGATGAACTTACTGGTGATGGTGCAGGAGCGCCCTTTGTCCGTAAGTTAGCAGAATGGTTGCAACAGCAGTTTATTCAACCGTTTGATACAACTCCACCTCCGTTTAAAATTGTGCTGATTCTTGCTGATGCCTCACTCAGCAATGAAGTTGTGTTGGATAGCTTTTTGAACTCAGGCGATCGCGCTCCTGATAAAGTTCTAATAAGTCAAAGTCGAGGTGAAGCACCGTTTCGGGTGACAGGCACTCATACAAAAATTGGCCTCAGAAAACACCCAACGCTACACGTCATGACAAATAGCTATCCCGCCAGTAAACTCAGTATTGACTACAGTATTAGGCTGTCACCCATTAAACCAGGTCAAAACAGTGACGGCACAGAGCAGACAATTAGACAAGCAATTCGAGAAAAATCAGAAGAGGAATCGCTAACAAATGCCTACTTAGAAATCAAGAGTGGGTTACAACAGGGAGCAGAGCAGTTAATTTTCTTTGCTCAGGATAAAGCTTTTCTACGTCAGTTGCAGGAAAAATTAACCACTGGTAAAGAAGCTTTGGTAAACAGAGAACAGGTGGAGGTTTTGGATCAAAGTGTATCACCCGATCGCCGATTGCAATTAGTAAAGCCGCCACGACGAGATGAAGTCCGAGTTTTTCTCATGACTTCTTCAGGCGCAAGAGGTGTTTCTTTCCCGAAAACAGATTGGATTATAGCTGCAATTCCCCGATTTAATATTGAAGCCGCTTTAATGGAAGTCGCGCAATTAATTTATCGGGGTAGAGGAATGTATACAGATCCAGAAACCGGAATGGAAGTTTCTGGAGATAACAAAGATAGACGCTTAGTTATGCTAATCAATGATTTCATCATTGAAAGAGAGGATATTGATCCGAAAAGACTATGGTTGCGTCAATCCAGCGATTTATTGACTTTGCTGGTAATGTTGCGTTCTACAATTCACACCCGGATCAAAGGTGATGCAGGACTTAATAAAAACCGAATTGCATTTGTCCCCGTTGGCTCTGTTGGGGATGAAGAATTGCTGCGTTTAATGTCTGATGATGTCTTAGATTTCTTGCGTGAAGCCAAAATTTTTATCAGTGATAGTCATCCTCAAGAAGCAAAAGCAATTGTGAAAAAAGCGGAGCAGTTAACTGCAAACATCTTTAAACATTTTGACTTGAGAGGTCAATCATTAGAGAGAGATGCTAAGTCCTATGCAAATTATCAAACTTTACAAGCTTTGACCAAAAATGTTTCTAGGATTTCGAGCCGATTATTACCATCTTTAGATAACGATGAGCTAAAGATACCAGATAATATAACTTGTATCGGCCCTTTCTGGATCGAAGATTGGAGCGATCGCCAAACTGAAGAAATATTTAGCTTTGAAGCATGGAAAGCTGATATTAAACAAAATAGCAGTCGTCTTCTAGGATCGCTAAAAGAAATTGCTGAAAGCAAGAAATTCAAATTTCCCTCAAAACTCAAACGTCCTGCCAACGAACTGTATAAACTATTGAGTCGAGAACAAGAGGGATTTGTGATTGAATCTTCCACACGTCAAGCATTGAAAACTAAAAACATAGTTATTGGCTTACCTCTAGACTATCCCCATTTCTGGAATGAACAATCAGAAGATGATACTCCCCAACAAGTATTACAAGACCCCCAAGCTTGGAGAAGTGCGTTAGGACGTTCTCTAACTCCTCAAGGCTTGATTGTACCAGTAGTAACTCACTATCGCACATTTCCTTGGGTAGCTGTGGCAGGTAGACGAATTTTTACACAATTAGAAACAGTTTTTAGCGATCGCTACTTTATGGCATCCAGTGAATTGAATCTTCTGAATACCATCCTGCTGGAAGACGAAACAGATAACAAGTAGTTGATCTATGCTATATAGCGATCGATCTGGTTTTTGGCTTCTACTAGCTATGACATTCACCGGATTTAGACTCTTCACGTTGAGAGTGGTTACACTCAGCTTACTTGTTGTAAGCACATCTTGTTTATTAAGCCGAGCGGCTCAACAGCCATTAGAAAGTTTTGCTGAAACCAATATCAAGCTTGTCAGTAATCAAGCCATATCATCTTCAGTAGAAAAACAGCCTAACCATAATGAAAAATCTCATACTAATGCATTAGCGATCGCAGTCAAACACATCTTGAAGACACTGCGGTAAGCGTAGCCATGCCGTCAGGCTTATCGCCTAGTTCTAAGGTTGCAAGATTTTTCTCCCACCAGTCCAGCATTGCTTGTTACCTTTAGCACCCGATTTCAATTACTGTACCGTATTTGCTGTGCTATTTCTTAAATCCTTTTTCAGTAAGCTTTTCGAGACTTAACGGGAAAAGTCAGGTGCGTAAGTCCTAAGAAATAAGATATTTTGCGTAAATCCTAAAATAAAAGGCTTATATTACTTGGTTAGCCTTCTGAACAGTTGGCGATCGCACTTCTGAAAAAAAACTTTGCGATCTACTGACTATACTTTTAGTTACAAATCTTCTGAAATCTGAATGTCAAAAATATGATATTGAAAGATTGATACAGCCGTAGCATACTCAAAAACTAAAATCAGCCCAGTCGTTAGATAAGGCATCCCACTCATGAGAAAAGAAGCAGATACTGTTGTTAAGCCTAGAAAAACGACTCAGCAAAGAATTGTCTGTTTCTCTCATGAGTTAAACACTTGGCGGAGTTTGGCAACTACTAAATGGAGTCAATACAGTTTTAGTTTGCAGTCCACCTTGCTAATTCTGCCTACAGTCGGGATTGTAACTGCAAATGCACTTCAAGCTACAGCGAATACCTTGTCACTTGACTCGGATAAAAAGAGCAATCAGCCAGAGTTACAAATAGTACAAGAAACAAACCCTCAATCATCTCCGCCACAACCAGAAACACCACAACGGATTCGGGTTCGCAAAATCAAAGTTGTAGATAGCAGTGTCTTTAAAGAAAAGGACTTCGATCCAGTTGTCAAACCTTTTGAAGAAAGAGACTTGACCCTAGAAGAAATCAGACAAGCCGCAGATGCTGTTACCCAGCTTTACCTAAATAAAGGATATATAAATTCCAGAGCAATTCCAGAGACTCAGCAACCCAGTACCGCCGATGGTGTTGTGGTAATTCGGGTGATTGAAGGGCGTTTGTCAGAGATTGACATCGAAGGGACGCGGCAATTAAACCCATCTTATATTCGTAGTCGGATTGAACTAGGTGCTGGTATTCCTTTAAATACTGGTAAACTCGAAGAACAATTGAAATTGTTGCGACTCGATCCCCTATTTACAAATGTAGAAGCGCGTCTGCGGCCAACTGGTAAGGTTGGTCAAAGTGTTTTAATTGTCAGAGTTGAAGAGGCAAAACCTTTAAGTGGTAGTTTGGGTGTAGATAATTATTCGCCTCCGAGTATTGGTGCAGAAAGATTGGGTATTGAACTGCGCGATCGCAATTTAACTGGTATGGGAGATGAGTTAGCAGGTTCCTATTATCACACCCTTTCTGGTGGTTCTGATGCCTTTGATTTTAGCTATCAAATTCCCGTTAACGCCATGAATGGCAAGGTACAGATTAGAGCAGCATTGAATCGCAGCAAAATCACCGAGCCGCCTTTTAATGCCTTTGGGATTCGGGCAAACCAGGATCTTTATGAAATAAATTATCGCCAACCATTGATGCGATCGCCCAAAGAAGAATTTGCCCTATCTTTGGGATTTACATATCAAGATGGTCAAACTTTCCTCTTCGATAACCTCGCAACTCCCTTTGGTATTGGGCCTGATGCTAATGGTGTGAGTCGCACCAGTGTAATTAAATTTGGTCAAGATTATATCAGACGCGAACCTCAAGGAGCTTGGTATTTGCGATCGCAATTTAATTTTGGCATTGATATATTAGACGCAACTATCAACAAAGAACCCATCCCTGATGGTCGCTTTTTTAGTTGGTTGGGTCAAGTACAGCGTGTGCAGCAACTCAGCGACGATCATCTGTTGCTTATCCAAGCAGACTTACAGCTAACACCAGATAGCCTTTTACCTTCTCAGCAATTTGTCATTGGCGGCGCACAGTCTGTCAGGGGATATCGTCAAAATATCCGCTCAGGGGATAATGGATTTCGGGTAGCGATCGAAGATCGGATTACAGTGCAGCGTGATGAATCTGGATTATCCACGATTCAACTTGCGCCATTTGTGGATACAGGAGCCGTCTGGAATAATTCTAATAATCCCAATTCGTTACCAAATCAAACTTTTTTGGTAGGTGCGGGTCTAGGATTATTATGGAATCAGGCAATGGGAATTGATAATCTCTTTTTAAGACTCGATTATGGATTTCCATTTATCGATTTGAGCGATCGCGGTAATAATGCCCAAGATGATGGCTTTTACTTTAGCCTCCGCTATCAACCTTAATGGAAAAGGGGAAAATCTGTCGAACGATTTCGGATTTTGGTGAAGCAGCGATCGCAAGGGCGTTAGAAATGTCCTCTGCGATCGCTAAAGAGGGAATAAAGTCATATCAGGTTCGGTTAAATACTTATAAATAATCACCCGAACTTAATATCAAACATCTGCAATTAACCTCGCTTTTCTCAAGAAAAATTGCAATACCGTTTCTTCACGGGAAATAATATCAACTCTACCTTCCATTCCCAATTGAATGTGACACAGATTTTCGCCTTTACCTAAAACCAGACTTTCCGGCTCAATAGTCACCTGATAAAAAGCACCTGAGACAGCCGCTTTCGGAGTGGTATTGGCATGAGGAGAAGATCCATTTGTGCCATTTGTTGGGGGAGTCATGGCATCTGGAGAAATTGCCTCGACCTTACCATTAAGAGTACCATTATCCGGGTAGGGACAAGCACTAACCCGCATTTGAACTTGTTGACCAATTTTGAGCTTACTTTTATCTTCAGATGCCACTACTGCTTTGACAATCTGCTTGGCATGACTGGGGACAATCTGCAAGACTTCTTCGCCGGGACGCACAGTTTGACCGGGGTTACGCAAGTTGATCTGAGAAATGATCCCATCAGCAGTAGCCCTGATAGTGGTATGATTAAGTTCAATTTCCACTTGCTTTAGTTCGCTATTATCGCGCTCTAGCTGTTTTTCTACTTCAATCCGTTGCTTGATAATTCCTTGCAATTCTTTGTCTAAAGCTGCTTTGTTACTTTCACCTGCGGCTTTTTCTTGGGCTATCCGCTCAGTAGCAATTTCTACTTCTGCATGACTGGGATTTAAGGCTACTTTCGCACCTTGCTTTTTAGCGATCGCAGCAGATACTGCTTGTTCTTGCTGTTTTGTAGCTAACTGTGCTTCTTCTAATTTATCCCTAGACAATGCTTCCGCTAAACTCTCATATCGCTTTTGCTTTAACTTCGCTGCATTCAAAGCTGCCCTAGTAGCATGGAGATTAGCTTCAGCTTCTTGGAATTCAGCCACAGTGGTAATTTTTTTATCCTGATATTGGCGCACGCGATCGCTTAATGTCGCCTCGGTAGCAGTGATAATCCGGTTAACTTTAGCAGTTTCGGCGCGAATTTGACTGTTAAAAGTTTGAATTTGAGCGTTGATTTGCACTAACTGCAACTTCGCTTGCTGAATATTAGTTTGCAGTTGGCTTTTTTTAGTTTGTAAGCGGGAGTCGTCAATAATGGCGATCGCATCTCCGGTTTTGACAACTTGATTTTCTTTCACATGAATCTGCATAACTTGGCCTTCAGTTGCCGCCTGTACAATTCGCAATTCCCCAGATGGACGCACAACTGCCTGTCCTTTGACTGTCACCTTATATTTGGTGACTGTAGCGACGGGAATCGCTAGTCCCAAAATGCAAAAAACAAACAGTCCACCAAAGGTAATCCAACGACTAATCGGTGGGAGAAATTCATCTGTTTGAATTGGTTGTAAAAAGTCTGTGTTGTGAACGTTAACCATAGTTAGACACTTCAAAATTGAAAAATAGGTGAAGATATTAGCCAATGCAGTTTATTTGAGCCACAAAACTCTCATGTGGAGACGCGATTTATCGCATCTGAAAGACTCAAAAGTACATCATCTAGAAAGTCTAAATGCTCCCCAGAAACTTGCCGCAAATCTTCTGGTGTACCTTGAATTTTCAACCGCCCCTGTTCTAAAAATACAATCCAATCTGCACGCCGGATCACTTTAGGACGGTGACTAATCAAAATAGTAGTTTTCCCCCGACGATGCTCTAAAAGCCTATCTAATATTTGGGCTTCGCTCACTGGGTCGAGTGCGCTGGTAGATTCATCTAAAATTAGGATGGGTGGGTCAGTAACTATGGCTCTAGCTATGGCCAATCGTTGCTTTTGTCCACCAGAAAGATTAGCTCCAAATTCTCCTAAGACAGTTTGATATTTATCAGGTAATTCGCTGATAAATTCGTCTGCACCAGTAATTTGACAAGCGATAATAATGTCTCTAAAACTAAGATGAGGATAACTAAATTGGAAATTATCTAGAATAGAACGACTCCAAAAATGGGCTTCTTGTGGTATTAAAACCACCTGTTGCCGCAAACATTCTAAAGAGATATCTTGCTGATTATAAAAACCATAGCGAATATTTCCTGATTGAATTGTATATAAACCAGGAATCAATTTTGCTAGGGTACTTTTACCACAGCCAGATTTACCAATGAGAGCAATTACTTCACCGCCAGGAATAGTTACAGAAAAATCTTGCAGTAAATCAACTCTCCCTGTGTGGTGAAAATTAATTTCCGTGCAAGTAATATCTGCATTAGCAGGAATTTCTACCCACTGCTTTTTAAAATCATTTTCATCTTCTGGAGTAGCATCAATAACTTCTGTCAGCCGTTGAATAACTATTTGGGAAGTGATAAACTCATCTACTAAGCCAATACCAGAACTTAAAAAGCCGAGAAAATTGCCACTCATGCCGTTATAAGCCATCAATTGTCCAATTGTTAAAGTCCGATTAATTACTAAATAACTACCAATCCAGAGAATACCAATATTAATAAATGTCGAAAGAATACTTGTAATTGTGCTGCTGTAAAGTCTTAGCTGCATGCTACTCCAGCCCAGGTTCGCCAAACGACCAAAATTTCCTTGATATTCTTCCCAGGCTTGGGGTGTAGCTTGGGTAGTTTTTAAGACTTGTACTCCTCGAAATGTTTCTACTAAAAAACCTTGGTTTTCTGTACCAGAAACAATCATGTTGCGGGTTTTCTGTCGCAGTGCTGGTAAGAAAAGTAAGTTAACAGCCGTGATAATGAGAAATGCAACTATAGAAGCCAGAGTTAACTCCCAAGTGTAAAAAAGCATAAAGCCCAAGGAGACTACAGCAATAAAAAATTGACTGGGTAATCCCAGGACAATTTGGGAAACTAAGCTATTGATAGCGTGAACATCTGCAATGCGGCTGACTACTTCCCCACTACGTCGTCCTTCAAAATAAGATAGAGGTAAATGTAAGAGTTTGCGCCCATATTCTAGAATTAGTCCTAATTGCAATCTTTGACTAAAATGACCGATGAGGTGCGATTGTACTAAAGTAATGGCGCTTCTAATTAAGTTCGTGGTGACAACGCCAATAGCGACGGTAGTTAATAGTTGGATATCTCCGCGCACGAGAACATCATCGGTAAGTAATTGCATCATGAAGGGAGATGCAAGGGAAAGTAGTCCAATAGCAATGTTGAGGGAAATCGCTTGGACTAAAATAAACCGATAAGGGTAAACTCGTTGCAGGTAACGTCCAAAACCGCCAATTTTATCTGATTCTTGTTGATAAAAACGGCTTTCATCAGGAAGGAGTAGCAGCATCACCCCATTACTCCAACCTGTTATTAACTCCTGGTGAGTCAGGTAACGGATACCAACACCAGGATCGCCAATTACATATTTTTTGCCTTTTTGTCCGTATAATACTACCCAGTGATAGCCTTTCCAGTGAATAATGGCAGGTAAAGGAGCTTGATCTAATTGGTTGATGAGTTGAGGAGTGGCTTTAACTTGCCGGCTATGGAATCCCAGGGCTTCTGCACCCCGCCTTAATCCCAATAGAGTAGTCCCTCTCGCCCCAGTACCAACAGCTTCGCGCACCCGGTTGAGGGTAAATGTGCGTCCGTAGTGTTGAGCGATCGTGGCTAAAGTAGCGGCACCACAATCTTCTTCACTGTGTTGAAGGACAATTTTGTATTTCATTTCTCAGTGTAATTTTTGGGGCGAAAATACGGTCTTTCTATGTCATGTTGAATGCAGCAAAGCGGAGTGAAACATCTCAATATGTTCCCAAAACCCTAGATTTTTTATTTGGCTTTTCACATAACGTAAAAAATCAGATTAGCTTACGCGATAGATATCAAAATCATAAGGATTGCCAGTAGTGTAGGTGTTGTCTTGAAATTCATATATTTGCCCTTCGTCCAAATTGTATGATAAAGGTCGGTAGTTATCAGAGCGACTATCAGCATCAAATTCAATAGTTCCTCCGTTATAGGCAGTATATGTCCATTCTTCACCAGGTTGAATTAGGAATGCTGTACCATCCAAAACGTGATTAATGTTGAAGCCTGTATTGTTTCTGATCTTAAACACTTCGTAGCCACCAGAAATTATTTCCGCAGCTTGTTCCTCAATTTCTTCAACTAAACCAAAATTCTGTAAGATGCTTTGGTTATTTAACAGAGCTTTTTCTACTGTGATAGCCATTTGATTTTCTCCTGAAAGTTTGTGTTTAGGAAGTACGCTTAATATTTCTAAACGCCGACACGTTAGCTCGACTTTATCCAAAATTAAGAACTTGGTTCTCTTGTATCGGCAAAACCCTAGTACCGCAGGGCGGAATTAAAAATTAAAAATTAAAAATTAAAAATTAAAAATTAAAAATTAAAAACGAATACAGCATGAGGGTTTCATTGATTTGGAATGGGTGGTTTATTTCCGCCGCACTGTACTAGCTTTTTGGTAAAAACTTTTTCTATATCACTGATTGTCAGTGAAAATAAAAAAGTAAAACTACCGTACTATGAAGCTTTCAGCATCAGCTTAAGCCTTGGAGAAAAAATGGATAAAGTCGAGGTTAGAGGATGTTTGAAAACTTTTTTGTGTAGTATCCAAGACTTGTATATACCCCTAAGTTCATGCCATTTTCTCTATTTGGAGAAACCCCTCAACCGCAGTGTTTCTCCTTAAAAAGGGGGGTTGGGGGAATCTCAATGAAACTTGATACTTTTTACAATACCTTACCCAAATACAAAATTAGCCTGATTGAAAGATTTTGGATGCTCATCTTTAGGGTCTGGTACATCTTCGTTGACTGGGATGATGTCGTCGTCGTCATCTTCAAAACTAGATATTCCTGTATTCAAGAAATTGACAGATTGACCACCAGAAATTATTTCTGCGGCTTGTTCGTCAATTTCTTCTACCAAAGCAATATTTTCTAAAATACTTTGGTTGCTTAACAAGGTTGTTGCGATGGTAATAGCCATTTAAGTTTCTCCCGAAATTGCGTTTAGTTCATTGCTCAATACTTATCGGTTCAGCGCAAAACAAAAACTGAAATTACGTAGCGACTGTCTTGAATATCAAGCTATCGCTAGAAAAATTATTAACCGAGCAGTATTGGTTCATTGGTAGTTAATTCAAAATCCCAGATTGAGATCAATCGCAATCTCCCCCTTCCCCATAGATATCAATCCAAAAGTCTTTCTTCGCTGTATCAGGTCGAAATTCATATGTCTTGCCATCTTCCAGGTCATAATCTCTCACTCTTACTTTTTCGTCTCGAATATCTCTATCAAATCTAAGCTCCCCATCCAGTTGGGTTACTATTTTCTGTGTTGCTCCGGATTTTATTACAGTTGATACGCCATCGATTGAGTAAGTAATCGGCTGATTTGTTGTATTTTTAATCGTAATGTATCCGCCAGAAATTATTTCCGCAGCTTGTTCGTCAATTTCTTCAACCAAACCAAAATTTTGTAAGATGCTTTGGTTGTTTAGCAGGGCTTTTTCCACTGTCATAGTCATGTGATTTTCTCCTAAAAGTTAGTGTTTAGGAAATACGCTCAATATTTCTACGCGCCGATAGGTTAGGCGTTGCTGATAGATAATATGTAAATCTCACCTATGCGGCGTTTACCCTTAATGTCATAGAAGACTAGCAGTTCCCATACACTAGTCGTTCTTGCAGAGTAGACATAAAGGCAAAAAACAAAAGTTATCTCTATTCAGAATAATCGGAGTTAACTTTTTAGTGTCAGGATTTATTTCGAGAGGAGGATGATTAACTCTCATATTCTTACTATATGAGGAAAAGGAGATTTGTAAATACAAGTTGTACAAATTTTATTTTTTCTTTTACTTTTCACAGAATCTGAAAAACTCCTCTATAAACATCTCCCTTACCCAGGAGATAGCTTTGGCGAGAATAAAAAATTATGCAAATATATTTGCATAATTTTTTAACTTTGCAGTGAGAAGTACTTTAAGTAACTTAATGCATCAAGCGCTACTCAAATTTATGGTTAGCGTTAAGATAGCTATGTATTTTTTGGAAGTATAAATATGGCTCAGACTTTTTATGTAAATCCAGTATCGGGTAGCGATACCAATGTTGGTAGCCAACAAGCCCCATTCAAAACTATTACCCAAGCCCTGAAAGTAGCTACAGATCAGACTAAGATTCAACTGGCAGATGGTAATTATAACGCTGCTAGCGGTGAAGTTTTTCCGCTAACGGTTCCATCTGGCGTGACAGTGGTGGGTAATGAAACAGACATCGGTAAGGGGATTTTGATTGAAGGAAGTGGTAACTACCTGAGCCGTACTTTTGCTGGTCAAAATGTCACATTTGTGATGTTGGATAAAGCTGAACTCCGAGGGGTCACTGTCACAAATCTCGCTAGCCGTGGTAGTGGTGTCTGGATTGAATCAACTACTCCAACTGTTGCCAATAGCACCTTCACTCAATGTAAGCGCGAGGGAGTATTTGCTACAGGCGATGCAAACCCAGTTATTCTAGGTAATGTATTCAGTGAGAATGCAGCTAATGGAATTGCGATCGCTAAAAATTCCAAAGGACAAATTCAAGGTAATACCTTTTTCAAAACAGGTTTTGGCATTGCCATTAGTGATACAGCATCACCTATACTTCGAGATAACAAAATTTCCGAAAACCGTTCTGGAATTGTCATCTCTGGCAGTACTCGTCCTGTATTGCGTAACAATGTCTGTGAAAATAACACTGACGATGGAATCACAGTAATTGGAACTGCCCTACCGGATATTGGCAGTACCAATAATCCAGGAGGCAATACTCTCCAAAACAACGGTAAATTTGATTTGCAAAATGCCAGTTCCAACAAGCTGGTTTCCGTAGGAAATAAAATAAATGCATCTAAAGTCACGGGAAACATAGAATTTGCAGATAGTTCGGTTGCAACAACGACACCCACCCCAACGCCAACACCCACCCCAATACCCACACCCACCTCAACACCGACACCCACCTCAACAACGACACCCACCCCAATACCCACACCCACTTCCACCCCAACACCCACTTCCACCTCAACAACGACACCCACCCCAATACCCATACCCACACCCACCCCAACACCCACACCCACTTCCACCCCAACACCTACTTCTACTATCGAATTAACTGATATTAGTAATCATTGGGCAGGTAGTTTTATTCGGGAATTAGTCAAATTGGGGATAATTAATGGTTTTCCCGATCGCACATTTAAACCTGATGCTACGATGACACGGGCGCAATATGCGGCATTATTAGTAAAAGCTTTCAACCCATCGCCAAACCGCGCCGTGGTCAAATTCAAAGATGTACCCGCAGATTTCTGGGCATCCAAGGTAATTCAGCAAGCATATCAAGGTTTATTTCTCTCTGGTTTTCCTGACAATACCTTCGGCCCGAACAAAAATATCCAGCGCGTCCAAGTGATTGTCTCCCTAGTAAACGGTTTAGGTTTATCTGCTGATGGTACAGCATCGATCAAAGCTTTCGATGACCAAGCTAAGATTCCTGAATATGCCAAGGATGAGGTAGTAAAAGCCATAGATAAGGGGATTATTGTCAATCACCCAAACCTTAAACAACTCAATCCTACCCGTGATGCAACCCGCGCTGAGGTAGCGGCAATTGTATATCAAGCCTTGGTAGATGCTGGTCGGGTAGCGGCAATTGACTCACCTTATATTGTGTCTGCATGATTAACGCTCTATAATGACTCTGATAAAAGGAAAAAAATGTAGGTTGCGTTGAACATTCGTGAAACCCCAACAAAACCAAGGATTTTTCTTGTTGGGTTTCGTTCCTCAACCCAACCTACCCATAAATTTATCAGTGCAGGTAAAGGGGATGATCCAGCTTAGGGAAGGAATACTGTTTGGTTAAGGCAAGAGACGCGATAAATCGCCGTCTTTACAATAATTAGTCCTTCGTCCTGACGGGGATTTATCGCGGATTTAGGATCTATATATTTTCATCGAATAACCTTGATCGAACCGTATTGCAACGATAAGAAACTTTTCTATTTGATTTTGAAGGTAACTTAATTTATGAACATTGCGATCGCGGTATTCTTAGTTTTGCCGAAAATATGAGCAATTTCTTATCTTTTTTATATAAGTAATTGGTAATGAACAAGGATTACTAGTATAGTGTGGCGGAAATAAACCACCCATTCCAAATCAATGAAACCCTTATGCTGTATTCGTTTTTAATTTTTAATTTTTAATTTTTAATTCCGCCCTGCGGTACTAGCCTCTCACATTTAATTGCCTCTTGACAAGAGCATGACCAGATTGAACATCAAACCAATGAATATCTTCAGGGGGCAATGTCAGTGTAATATCTTCGCTACTCCAAGTTTGGTCTGTTGGCAACAAAGCACGGACTGTAATCGCTTCGGTTTGTGAACCCTCAACCTTGATACTGACTAAATAGTGCATACCCAAGTTTTCTACTAGATACACTCGTCCTTGGATGGTTTGGGTATCACCTGGTTGAGCAATGCGAACGTTTTCTGGGCGGATACCTAGCACAATCTGGGGTGGTACAGTTGGTATATCTGGTAAAGGTACTTGGAAATCGCCTAGTATTGCGTAGTGTTCGTTACAAGTTAGAGTCAGTAAATTCATCTGAGGACTACCAACGAATCCAGCCACAAATAAATTAGCTGGATGGTTATAAATAACTTCGGGTGGGTCAAGTTGCTGAACATAGCCATCGTTGAGCAAAGCTACTTTGGTGGAGAGTGTCATCGCTTCTGTTTGGTCATGGGTAACATAGACGACAGGGACTTTTTGATCTGCAAAAATTTGCTTCAGGTCGGCTCGGACTCGTTCTCGCAGCAGTGCATCCAAGTTACTTAATGGTTCATCTAGTAGGTAGACATCGGCATTACGCACTAAAGCACGACCGACTGCAACACGCTGTCGTTGACCTCCAGACATTTGACCAGGCTTGCGGTTGATCAACTCTTGTAATCCTAAAATTTCTGCCACTTCTGTGACTCGCTGTTTAATTTCTCCAGGTGGTATTTTTCTGAGCTTGAGTCCAGAAGCGAGGTTTTCGTACACTGTCATGTGCGGATAGAGTGCATAACTTTGAAATACCATTGCGATGTTGCGATCGCCAGCTGATTTATAAGTAACATCCACGTCGTTGATCTTAATCTGGCCGCGAGTAGGTTCTTCAAGACCTGCAATCATGCGTAGAACAGTAGATTTGCCACAGCCAGAAGGGCCAAGTAAAGTGAGAAACTCATGGTTATCTACCGTTAAGCTCACATCTTTAACAGGGATAACTTTGGAAGTATAGGTTTTATTCAAGTTTTTGAGTTCGAGTTTAGCCATTTTGATTTTTATCCTTTAACAGCACCAGCAGTCAGACCTTGGACAATCCGGCGCTGGAAAAACAAAACTAGAAAAACTAGAGGTAACGTCCCAACAACAGTAGCAGCAGCGATCGCACCGTAGGGAATTTCAAATACTGTCGCACCACCCAATTGAGCCGCCGCAACGGGAATCGTTTTCATCTCTTCACGGGTCATAAATGTCAGAGCGAAGATAAACTCATTCCAGGCAAAAATAAAGGTGAGAATTCCAGTAGTCACTAAGGCGGGAAGGGTCATAGGTAGCACGATTTGCCACAGTAGTTGAAAGGTGTTGTAGCCATCGACTCTAGCAGAATCTTCTAAATCTTTAGGTAGTTGTTGGAAAAAGCTTCTGAGTACTAAAATCGTTAGGGGTAAATTGATGGCAGTGTAGGGTATAATCAGCGCTAAATAGTTGTTACCTAATCTGAGCGCTTGAATAATTTCTAACAGTCCCAGAAACAATAGAATTCCCGGAAATAAAGTCACCATCAGAACGCTAGCAAGGATTGCTTGTTCACCCCAAGGGCGTAACCGTGCTAAGGCATAAGCAGCAGGTGCGCCGATCGCTAAAGCTAAAGCTGTAGAAGTAATCGACACAAAGGCACTGTTGAAGATGTAGCGCCAAAATGGACGACGAGTGAATAACTCAATGTAATGACTAAAAGTGAATCGCGTCGGGAAATAGACGGTGGGAACGGCGGCAATATCTTCGTTAACTTTAAAGGAGGTCAGCAATTGCCATAAGGCTGGCGCTAGGCTGAATAACATTATTAATACAACCGCTATTAGCAACAAGATTTTTTTCAGAGAAAATCTGGTTTTTGCCGTTGGTTGGGGAGTTGAACTCATGGGTCAAATAACTCCTGATGTTTTGGCACGGTATTTATTAAGTAAGAAAATAGCGATCGCTACCCCAGCAATTAATATTAAAAATGTTACTACCACCAGTGCTGCTCCATAACCAAAATCTAAGTAGCGCATCACCGTAGAATAGATGTATAGCGACACCACTTCAGTTGCACCACCAGGGCCACCCCCGGTCATTACAGCAATCAAGTCGAAAATCCCGAAAGCTTGAGCAAATCGAAATAGGACTGCAATTAAGATTTGCGGCAGCAGCAGTGGCAGGGTAATATTACGGAAGCTTTGCCAAGCATTTGCTCCATCGACAGAATAGGCTTCGTAGAGGTCTGCTGGTATCGACTGCAAGCCAGCCAACAGCAAAATACTGATAAAGGGTGTAGTTTTCCAAACATCAGCAAAAATTGCTGCACTCATCGCCAGATTTGGATCTCCTAACCAGTTAATTCCAGTTTTAATCAGCCCTAACCGATGCAGAATATCGTTTACAACTCCAAACTGGTCGTTAAAAATCCAAGCCCACGCCAGACCAATCAGAGCGGTAGGCAAAGCCCAAGGTAGAATGGCAGTTGTCCGCACTACGCCCCGTCCAAAAAACGGCTGATTGAGAACTAGAGCAATCCCCAGTCCTAGCAGTAGTTCTAAAAGCACGGATACAGTTGTGAACACGGTCGTCGCCGAGAAACTTTGCCAGAAACGACCATCCCCTGCCATCCGCAGATAATTGTCGAAACCAGAAAATACGGGTTGTAGTTCCGTTCCCAAATTTCTAGTGAATACACTTAACCAGAATGCTCGTAAAATCGGGTAAGCAAATACAAACAACAACAGCAATAATGCTGGTGTCAGTAAGATCCAAGCAGTCCGTTGTTCCCGACTTCGGAGTGTATGCATATTTGTCATTTGTCATTTGTCATTGGGGACTGGTTATTAATTCTTCTCCCCCTGCTCCCTGCCCCCTGCTCCCTGCCCCCTGCCCCTGCCCCCTGCTGCTAACAGCCGGCGCGTTTCATTAGCAGCAGCTTGCATTGCTCGTTCTGGATTTATCCGACCAGATAGTGCAGCGCTGAGGTAACGCTGTAAAATATCTGATGTCTGGTCATATTGGGCGATCGGCGAACGTAAAACTGCATTATTCACAACCTCCAGTAACTGCGGATAGTGAGGGTATTTAGCAACAATCTCTGGGTCTGTAAATAAATCCCGGCGACTTGGTACATAACCTGCACTCAAAATAAATCGGCGCTGTGCCTTTCGACTGGTAAAGTATTGAATTGCTTTCCAAGCTTCTTCGGGATGTTTAGAAGATTTAGCAATTCCTATACCCCAGCCTCCTAAACAAGCTGCACCAGTTTTACCGTGAGCATGAACCATCGGTTTAATTGCAATTTTGCCTTGAATTGGCGAATTCTTTGCTTGGGCTAAAGGCCATGCATAAGGCCAGCTACGTAAAAACGCTACTTGACCACTTTGAAATAAGCGTCGGGTGTCTTCTTCCTGGTAGGTTGTGACTCCAGCAGGAGAAACGCCCTGTGTGACAGTACTACGCAAAAACTCAATCGCCTGTAATGTTTCTGGTCTATCTAGCCCAACCTCCAACGTTTCGGGATTAACCCAGAAGCCACCAAAACCATTAAGGACTTCCACAAACATGGCCACGAGTCCTTCATATTGCCGTCCCTGCCAAACATAGCCCCAATTCACTTGTTTTTTCTTCTGCAAGATCAGGGATATTCGCATCAAATCCTCAAAGGTTTCTGGCGGTTTCAATCCTGCTTCTTTGATTAAATCTTCGCGGTAGTAAAGCATTCCCACGTCGGAACGCACGGGAATGCGGTATAGCTTGTTCTGGTAACGTCCACCTTCTACATCCTTGGGTGAAAATGCTGCCAACTCCTGCTGGGAAATGCGATCGTCTAAGGATAGCAACCATCCAGCAGCAGCAAACTTGGGTGTCCAGATAACATCCATATTCACCAAGTCATAAGGGGATTCACCTAAGATAAAAGATGAAGTGTACAGGTCTTCGAGCAAATTTGTGGCATTCGGCCCCTCAACTAAGTTAATCCGAATGCCTGGGTTTTCAGCCTCAAAATCTCTAATCAAACCCTGCTTCCAAGGTTCGGCATCAGGGGCAGTAATTAACATATTGAGGGTAACTGGTTGCTGCGAGAGCGCTACCCAATTGAACAATACAATCCCCAACAAAATTGCCAGAAAAACCCCTACATTCAAAAAACTTTGTTTTTGGATGAATTTTTGTAGCTTGCTTATAGGGTTTTGATACAACATTATCAATGTCGCGATCGCTAATGGTAATAATTATATATAGGAATCATATTTAATTTTTGAAAAAATATAAGTATCTGTAGGGTGTGTTAGACGGAACGTCGTAACGCACCATCCTAGGCTTATAGTGCGTTACGCTACGCTAACGCACCCTACATCAAATACTATTCCTATAGTTATCTCTAAAGGAAATTGTACAGCTAGGTTTCAAATTCCTAAGAGGATGTTTTAAAAGTGGTTGGCTGTAATTTTAGGCACTTGTTGATCCCCCCTACCCCCCCTTAAAAAGGCTACGGTGTACACACAAGTTATCGAATCACTACCAGTTCTCGAATTACCCCACCCTAACCCTCCCCTTGTAAAGGGGAGGGAACCGGATTTTTCTTGTTTCCCCCCTTTACAAGGGGGGACTAAGGGGGGTAATTCGACTTGTGTGTACACCGTAGCTTAAAAAGGGGGGAACCGGAATCAAAGTCCCCCTTTTTAAGGGGGATTTAGGGGGATCTAAAACTTTTTGCTACCGACCAGAGGACTTTTAAAACATCCTCTAAGTCCGCCTACGCGGACTTAGTTTGTATAGCTGCGACTTCTAATCGCTGAGTATATTTATTTACAAAAGTCAAATGCTCCTATACATCTGTTTATAAGAAGAATTCAGAAGTCAGGAGTCAGAATTCAGCATGAATTCTGTACGAGTGGTTAATGAATATTGGTTAAAACCGGACTTCGTCCCGCTGCGCTAACGCCCGAAGTCAAGCGAAAAAATTAAAATATTCTTCCTGAATTAAAACTCCATCCCTTCATGGGTGGAGTATTCTGACTCCTGTATTCTGACTCCTGACTCCTTTTTATATTTTCTGCCGCTTTTATGATTAGCATAACGGCGAGAGCGAGTATAACCCATTTGGATAAACTTTCGTGCCATATCTGCGCCAACAAAATCATCTTGTTCTAGATAATCAAGAAACATATCGTAGATTTTTGCACTCGATTCTCTAGCAATATCAGGAGTTTTAAACCGCCAGTAGGGAAGTATTTCTGATTTGTATGGTTCAACCAAAAGTACACCCTGCTCACCCTTGACAACACGATAGAGTTCAGGATGTTGGCGAAAATCAATATTGTTAAAGTCTAAAGAATAATCAAATGCCATGATAGATTTTTATTATGAATAGTAAACTTTAAGTAAAAAGTTCAGCTTCTATCAAAGTATTGAGATTTTGTTCCACTATGCTATCTAGCACCCAATCTGCGAACAGTGTCCTTGCGCCAGGAAATCTGCGTAAAGTGCATCACATTGCCCTCAACGTCCACGATATGCAAGCTTCCCGCTACTTTTATGGCACAATTTTGGGTTTGCACGAACTCACAGGCGACGAAGTACCCGCAACTCTGGCGGAACTTGTCGCATCTGGGAAAGTAGCCAACTTCATTACCCCGGATGGTACGATACTCGATTTATTTGGAGAACCAGAATTATCACCACCAGATCCCAATCCAGAGAAGACATTCACCAGAGCCTACCATCTCGCTTTTGACATCGATCCGCAGTTATTCGATCGCGCGGTGACAGTGATCGGGGAAAATAAAATAGCGATCGCATACGGCCCAGTCACTCGTCCTACTGGTAGAGGTGTGTATTTTTACGATCCAGATGGCTTTATGATTGAAATTCGTTGCGATCCAGAAGCTAGTTAACTTAGGAGTAATAATAAAAATCTCTACTATGACCGCAAAACTCACACAAATATTTAAAGTAATTGAAGAGACGATCGCAAAACCGCCAATTCCACACGAACCATACAAGCAATCATTGAAAGCTTGGGCGATGTATTGTTTACGAGACAAAGGTTTTATAGTCGTTTACGCTCAAAATGCCGACTTTGCTATTGAAAGAAAAGGCGAAGAAAAGCTATATTTTAAAGTTTCAAATAGCCCTGATGATTTAGATAATTCTCTTAATTGGATTGTTTGGGATAGTGCAACAAAAAACGCCAGTCTCATTCCCCAAAAACTGGACTGATGTCAAAATAGTTAACTGTTCTGCATTTAATTTGGATACCGAACGCGGGCAGGATGCCCGCACTACAATGATTTGGATAAATCACAATGTGCAAATTACAAGACGATCAGCTTATCAAATGTTTCCCTGATTTTTTAACTATTCTGACTTCTGAATTCTGACTAACTATCTTCATCAGACAACTGCTGCACAAATATTTGATGTTCTGACGAATTTAATCCCACCTGCAACACAGTCAATACTTGCTGCATATTCCCAGCAAGTAAATCTGACATTGACAACCACAAACCAGGAAATAGTTGACTTTTGATAATTCCATCTGCGTCTATTTCTAAAGAGACATATTCTCCTTGTTGTAGGTGAAACCAATCTAATTTATTTTCAAATATTTGCCAAACAATATATTCTTTCACCCCATTTCGACCATAGACTTTTTTCTTATCATGTAAATCAATCGAAACACTGCTAGCTGCTATCTCTATTACGAGTTCTGGCGCACCTTCGATGTAATCATCATCGCTTAAACGAGATTGTCCTTGAGATGTTGGTGTGATTAATAGCACTCCATCAGGTTGTGGTTCATTGTCTCGATCTAAGCGGACTGTTGGCTTAATTCCCAATCTCACACTAGGGGTTAATGCTTCGTAAACTCCCAGCCAACCTATTAGATGACCATGTGGTTCAGCATGGCTTTCAAAACGTAATGGGGATGCCAAGTATACAACTCCTTCAATTAATTCTGCCTTTTGATGACGGGGCATTGCTTGATATCGGTGTTCAAATTCGTAGCGAGTGAGGCGATCGCCATTCTCTAAAGGAGGAATTCGCTGTTTGAGTGATAGCTTGACCATGATTTTCGTCTCTGGCAGGGAGTTTTACTTTATTATGCCTTGGTTCATATTTTTATTGTGATGTACTTTCCAGCCTCATCTTGTCAAAATATCGTTAGAATCAGGTTTCTTAAATACCATTAAATGCTGTTGAGGTAACAAATTTTTAGTTTCCTGCCAAACTAAACCAACAGTTTGCATCTCTTTACGGACTTGCTTTTGAGTCATCTTATGCAGACCTTTAATCATAATAAAAGGATTTTCACCCCGGTACTCAACCAGCACCACCTTACCACCTGGTTTAAGTGCTTTCACAATTCCTTGCATCACTTCTTGGGGATATTCAAGTTCATGGTAAGCATCTACCATCAAGGCCAAATCGATACTTTCAGATGGTAAGTTGGGGTCGCTAAGGGTTGCTAAAACAGGCTCAACATTGGTGATGTTTTTCTCTTTTTTGAATAACTCAATGATTTCTAACATTTCTGGCTGAACATCTACAGCTAACACTTTACCTGTTGTTAATAACGGTGCAATGCGAAAGCTAAAGTAACCTGTACCAGCACCAATATCCGCCACCACATCATTAGGTTTTAGATTGAGGAGGCTGACTACCTTACTTGGCTGTTCCTCTCCCTCTCGGTTGGGACGTTCTAGCCAGCCAGCGCCTGTGTATCCCATAACTTGGGCAATTTCGCGCCCCATGTAATATTTGCCGATACCATCTGGACTATGAATTATCCGTTGTTCGTAAACTGTGGTAGATGAAGATGCGGCTTGGGCTGTCAGGGTTGGGTTCAATAGCAAGCAACTCAACATCACAATAGAAGTTACTATAAAGTGGAGAAAATTTGACATTTGGTTATGACTGATTTGGATAGTTATAAGCAGCAACTAAAAGAATTTTATGGTAATAGAACTACTTATGACCATGAAAAAGATACTCGTCATCCTCTAGACGCGAAGATTCTACTTGAATTCGTTCCCCTAGATTCTGGACAAAAAATCCTTGATGTGGCGACTGGGACAGGTTTACTTGCAATACCCGCCTCTGAAAAAGTTGGTTCAAGTGGCTATGTGATTGGGATTGATATGACCCCTGGAATGTTGCATCAAGCAAAACTTAAGATTGCA
This sequence comes from Nostoc sp. KVJ3, assembly GCF_026127265.1. Classification (GTDB taxonomy): domain Bacteria; phylum Cyanobacteriota; class Cyanobacteriia; order Cyanobacteriales; family Nostocaceae; genus Nostoc. The sequence continues at coordinate 2,040,454 of NZ_WWFG01000001.1, read as the reverse complement.
GCAGCAAAATTACAAAATATCGAGTTGATTGAGGCAGATGCAGAATATTTCAACTTTAGTGATAGTAGTTTTGATGTTGTCTTTTGCTGTGAGGCGATTGTACTTTTTCCTGATATCCTGGCTATTTTGCAAAAGTGGTATCGCTTCTTGAAACCCGGAGGATTTGTGGCATTCACCTGTCCTCCCGAAACAGCTTATATGGCATCTCTTCAGCAGAGGATCTTCGCTAAAGTTTTGGGCGGATCGTTACCACATATCCTTGAACCACTGGGAACTCCAGAAAAATGTCGGAATTTGCTCAATCAGGCAGGTTTTAGAGATATTGAAATTAAAATTGAACCATCAGGACGTTATCGCCCTCTTAGAGATAACAGATTATCTGAGATAGCAATGAAGATAAATTTTAAAGGTAATCCACTGCTGTCAAAATTATCACAAGAACAATTAAATCAGTTACAAGTTGAGTACAAAGCAGAAATTGAGAAACTAGCAACGGATCAAGGTATTTGGGAAGAGACTACAAAGTTCTTTGTTCGCGCTCGAAAATAAGTTGATGAGCGATTGGAAATCCCGGCTACACGAGACTTTACCCACCGACATGGGTTAAAAACCCTTGATTTTCTCTTAGTCCACGGAGGTGGACTTTGCTTGTGTAGCCGCGAATTCTATTCGCACAATACTTTTCAAATATCCTCTTCGGGCGATCGCGCACAATAATCTTACCGTTACTAATGACAATCACAGTTTAATCTCATAGGCCGATGTGGAAGTAAACATTTTCAGGATTTACTTGAACAGCCCGTTTAAAAATTTGTAATCCCATCTTTGGACACTATGCAAAACCTGCCCTTGATGTTAGTCCCTATACTCGCTGCACAGAAAGTAGCAGGTGACGGTGTAATTAAACCTCTCGGTCATCATGAGCTGTTGTTGGTGCTGGTGCAACTGTCACTATTGCTTCTGGTAGCGCGGGGATTAGGTGAGTTGATGCGGCGGATTAACCTCCCGCCTGTTGTTGGGGAATTATTGGCGGGTGTGTTGCTGGGCCCTTCTCTATTTGGTTTGCTGCTTCCAGACTTACAGGCGCATATCTTTCCCAAAAATCAAGAACAGTCTGATTTACTTTCGGTGATTTCTTGGTTAGGTGTGTTATTTTTGCTGATTGTAACTGGGTTAGAGACGGATCTCAAGCTAATTCTTCGCAAGGGTAAAACCGCTCTACTCATTTCACTGGGCGGAATTATTGTCCCCTTTATCACCGGATTTGGATTAGGGTGGCTATTACCAGATAGTTTTTTGGCCAACCCAGAAAAGCGACTAGTATTTAGTCTATTTATCGCCACAGCAATGAGTATTTCAGCAGTCCCAGTGATTGCGAAGGTGCTGATGGATTTAAACCTGATTCGCCGTGACATTGGTCAAGTCACCTTAGCGGCTGGGATGACTGACGACACTATCGGCTGGATTTTACTTTCTGTGGTTTCAGGTCTAGCTAGTAGCGGCAAGTTTGACTTTGGGACAATTTTTCATTCCGTGAGTGCGGCTATATTATTTTTAGCGATCGCATTCACAATTGGCCGTACCATTGTAGACCAGATTTTACGGTGGGTTGATGACTACATTGGCGGCATCTCGGCTAGTATATCGGCTGTGCTGATTCTTTCGCTCTCGGCAGCAGCACTTACCCACGCATTAGGTTTAGAAGCTGCATTAGGTGCTTTCGTACTGGGGATTCTGGCCGGTCAATCTCGCCGCTTTAGTAACGAAGCTGGACATCTGCTAGAAGTATTCACGGCAGCCTTTTTAGCGCCAATTTTCTTTGCTGGGGCTGGCTTAAAAGTTAACTTGCTAACTCTGTTAGTGCCCCAAACGTTGCTATTTGGCTTGATTGTCCTCGCTGTCGCCTGTGTTGGCAAATTTACAGGTGCTTACCTTGGTTCTCGCGTCGGTGGCTTGAGTCATTGGGAAGGTTTGGCGATGGGTTCCGGGATGAATGCTCGCGGGGCGATGGAAATTGTGGTTGCTACCATTGGTTTATCTCTGGGAGTGCTGAATCCTCAGATGTATTCAATTATTGTCATGGTAGCGATCGTTACTTCCCTAATGGCTCCACCCCTTTTACGCTGGTGTTTGTCGAAGGTGGTGATGAGTGAAGAAGAAGCTCAACGTTTGGAACAGGAAGAACAGGATAGTCGCAGCTTCATCAAGCAGATTCAGCGTGTTCTAATACCTACTAGCGGTGGCCCAAACATCCAATTAGCGGCGCAGCTAGTGGGTTACATCGCTCACCAAAACTCCATAGAAGTGACATCTTTATATGCCCTAAGTGATAAGCAACCTCAAAGCAAAGACCGTCGGACAGCAACCCAAGTTAAAGATACCGCCGCCGAGGAAGCTCTGGCTGCTATTGCTGAAGAAATGCAGCTACCTGCTGATACCAATTTGCAAACAAAAACTGAGTCTGGGCGTAGTAAAGCGGAAGTAATTTTAAATGAAGCTAACAAAAACTATGACTTGATCGTATTGGGAGCTTCTGAACAGATACGCCCCCAGAAAACATTGTTTAATTTGCTTGTAGATAAGGTTGTACAAGAAGCGCCTTGTGCAACGATGGTAGTAAAATCGCACCTACCCCACCCCAAAGGCGAGATATGCAAAATTGCTCAACAAAAGCTGACCAAAATTTTAGTGCCAACGGTGGGGACAGAATATAGTAAAAATGCTGTAGAGATGGCAAGTACAATCGCTGCTCAAACTGGGGCATTAGTAACGATCGTGAACGTGATTAATTTGCCACAGGTTGAGTATATTCTTTACGAACAGCGATCGCTAAATCCAGTAAAGGAAATTGCCCACGATCTGCTAGAACAGCAAGCAGCAATTGGCCGCAATTTGGGTGCTGATGTCACAACCTATATTCTTCAAGGAAACAGCCCAGAGAGGGAAATTCTCAAGTTTGCTCAAACCCAAGAAGTTGACCTCATTATTCTCGGCAGTAATATCCGCATGATTACAGGTCGCGTTTTCTTCGGTCACAGAGTGGATGCAATTCTGAGTAAAGCCCATTGCCCAGTAGCGGTTATTACTGCTCCATAGTCGTTCTTTCACGGGTTTAGATGTTAGCGCGAAGCCCTAGAAGTGACTGAACTTTGCAAATTAGCAAGGGCGATATTGTAATCCAAAATAGCTGTGACTCGATTGCCTTCTGCTGTTGTCAGGTCATTTTCAGCAGCAATCACCTCTGTTTGAGTGCCCACGCCAGCTTGGAACCTGAGTCTTGCTAAATTCAGAGCTTCTCTGGCTTGATTTAAAGCCACAGCCGAAGTTTCCACATTCTTCAAATTGGATTGCAATTGAGAATAATATTGTTCTACATTAAAGCGAATTTGGTCGCGCTGGCTAGCAAATTGATTCTCTGCGATCGCAATATTAGCTCTCGACTGAGCCGCCTTTGCTTTTGCGGCTCCTCCATCATACAAAGTTAAACTTCCTTGGAGTCCCACTGAATAGCCATCAGTAACACTAACGCCATCGTTATACCGATCTAGCAGGTTGTAGCTACTTGCCAAACTAATTTGTGGCCCTAGCTGTGAGAGTGCCTGACGGCGCTGTTGTTCGTAAATATTCCGTTGTGCCAAATACTGGGGCAATTCTGGGCGATTTTGAAATGCTTGGATAATACTTTGTTCTACCGTTTGCGGCCAAAGCCCTGCTAACTGTACAGGATCTGCGGCCGTGATATTAAATGACTGTGACAAACTTAATGTAGTAGCAAGCTGACGACGGGCAATTTGCTGCTGCGAGATGGCATTAATCAGTTGTTGTTGGTTGTTTGCTAAATTCACCTGAGCTTGCAGCACATCGAACCGCGTACCCACTCCAGCCTGTTCTCTGGCTTGAGTATCCCGTAAACTAGCCTGGGCATTTTCCACAGCAGACTGATTAATTCTTACTTGTTCATCTGCTTGTTGCAAATTGTAGTACTGAGTTGTGGCATTCAACCTAACTGTCAAAGACTGAGTTTCCACATTAAATTCATCCACATGGACTTGTTCTTCAGCTGCTTGGATTGTTGCTTGGCGATTACCGGAGGTATAGAGATTATAATTCAGTTGTGCTGAACCATTAAAGGACGTGCTGGCTGGAGACGAACTGCTAGTAAAACCATTACCAGTGTTAGTCACACTACCGTTGATTCCCAGAGTAGGTAATAAGGCAGCTTGAGATTGGCGTAGAGCAGAACGACTGCCTTCTAGCTGTAATATGGCTACCTGTAAGTCTCGATTGTTGCGTTGTGCTAGTTCTAAAGCTTGTGCCAAACTGATTGGTACAGTTGCCTGAATCTTTACCTCTTCTGGTTTGGTAGGAAATTGCAGAGGATTGGGATTAGGGTTGAGGTAATCGGGAACCGATACAGAACTTGAGGGATTCTGAGGTTTTGGGGGAGTTGCTGCACCTGCTGAAGTTGGAAAAAAAATAGCGATGCCTGACGGCAAGGCTACCGCCAATGCTACGCTAACCCAGGTAGAATGCACGAAGAATAAGCTAAAATTCATAATCTAGATATAGTCATTAATTAGGGTTCTTTGAGGAAACAATCAAAAGTTTTCATCCTGATTGACCTACAGAGATTTAAATTTTAAATTCCCTCCCTAAAGGTTGATATTAACAAATTAGCCTACAATCAAGCCATCCTGAACTCGAATTATTCTTTTGGTTTGAGCAGCGATATCTGGTTCATGAGTGACAATCACAATTGTGATCCCTTGGTCATTAAGTTCTGTCAGCAAATTCATCACCTCACGAGAAGTTTCAGTATCTAAAGCTCCTGTTGGCTCATCTGCCAAAACTAATGCAGGTCGGTTAACCAAAGCGCGAGCGATCGCTACCCGTTGTTGTTGTCCCCCAGATAGTTGACTAGGACGGTTAGATATGCGTCCCTCTAATCCTACCTTTTCCAAGGCTTCTAATGCTCTTTGACGGCGTTTTGACTTAGGTAAGTTAGCGTAAACCATTGGTAACATCACATTTTCTAGTGCTGTTGCCCGCGCCAAGAGGTTAAATTGTTGGAAAACAAAACCTATTCTTTGGTTGCGGATATAGGCTAATTCATCATCATCATAAGTCGTCAGGTTTCTGCCTTCAAAAATATAGTCTCCAGTTGTCGGACGATCCAGACATCCCAAAATATTCATGAGTGTAGATTTCCCCGAACCTGATGCACCCATAATCGAGACATATTCCCCTTCCTCAATAGAAAGTTCAATTCCCTTAAGAATTGGAACGCTAACTTCTCCCAAGTAATAGGTTTTGGTAATAGATTCCATCCAAATCATTGTCGGCATAAGAGTTAGGAGTTAGGAGTTAGGAGTTAGCGACACGAGAAAGCGAGTGTTATCTGCGACACGCTGCTCTCGTTCGAGCGTCATTACGAATTACGAATTATCTAGTACAGCGCGGCGGAAATAAACCACCCATTCCAAATCAATGAAACCCTTATGCTGTATTCGTTTTTAATTTTTAATTTTTAATTCCGCCCTGCGGTACTAGTCGCTTCTTAAAGCGTTGATTGGATCTAATTTAGATGCGTTACGTGCTGGAATCACCCCAGCGAGTAAGCCAACGCTTAACGAGAGTCCAAAGCCAGCAACGATTGACAAGAAAGAAATGATAAAGGGAAATTTGAAAACGCTTGCAGCTATAAAGGCTAATAAAATGCCAGTGGCCATCCCAATACCTCCACCAGCAATGGAAATCACGATCGCTTCGGCTAAAAATTGATTAAGTATGGCAGAATTGGTAGCTCCTACAGCTTTGCGAATCCCAATTTCCCGCGTCCGTTCAACCACGGAAACTAGCATAATGTTGGCAATCCCAATTCCACCAACCACTAAAGAAATTCCAGCGATCGCTACTAGCATGACTGTAAATAAACCAACAACACTAGTGAAGGTACTCACAATATCAGCTTGATTAGTCAACCGAAAATCATCGGCTTGTGGTGGATAAATATTGTGACGCAGCCGTAAAAGATTAGTAACTTGAAACTGAGCCGCTTCTAATTGTTCCTGATTAGCACCTTTAACTAAAATTCCATTTACAGAAACACCTACCAGAGCATTGTTACCAACAAGTCTCTTCGACATACTAGTTAGAGGAATAAAAACCTGGTCATCTCGATCCATTGGCCCCTGAGAACCTTTAGCTTCCATCACCCCAATTACTTGGTAAGCCTCTCCCTGAATGCGAATTTTCTCGCCGATAGGATTTACACCTTTTCCAAAAAGTGTGCTTTGGACTGTCGGGCCAAGAATAGCTACCTGTGCCACAGTATCTAGTTCTTCTTGAGTAAAATATCTCCCTTGCTGGGGGTGAGTATTTCTGACTTCTGGGTAATTCAAATCTGTGCCATAAATGGTTGTTGAAGTGTTCTGTCCTGCATATACAACTTGAGCGCTGCGTTGGAGATAAGCAGAAACCATCTGTGCTGATGGTGCTTGTGTAGCGATCGCCTTTGCATCTTCCCAGGTCAAGGTGCTGCTAGAACCTACCCCCTGACGGACATTCCCACTTCTTGCAGCCCCCGCTAAGATTTGGATCACATCTGTACCCAATGCTTGGATCTGTTGCTCAACCCCCTTTTGCACTCCCTGACCGACAGAAGTAATGGCAATGACTGAAGAAATCCCAATAATTACGCCCAGCATAGTTAAACCTGTGCGTAATTTGTTACTCCACAGAGTCTCTGCCGCCATTGTCAAGATTTCCAGCAACGGTACTGTGCGGGTCTTCTTAGCTTTATAAAAGCCCTTAAATATCTTAAACATAAGCTTTTATTTAAAACTCATCTCTTCCTTCTCTTCCTTTGTGTCCTACCTCTGCGGAAAGCCACTCTGCATCTATGCGTCCTTCTCTACGAGACGCTGTGCGATTACGGTACCCTGCGGGAAGCCGAAGCGTCTACGTTAAAAATAAAATTCACTAAGAGGAACCACCGCCTGAACGACCACCGCCACCACCGCCTGAACGACTGCCACCACCGGCTCCCCCGCCTCCTCCTAGACCAGGGAAAACTCCTCCTCGTGGTGTTGATTGCGGACGCGATCCTGGTGGGAAACTGAGTAATACTCTCTCGTCTCCTGTCAATCCAGATTTAACTTCGGTAAAGTTATTCGCGGTAACACCAGTCTCAATACGAGTAAAAACAGGTTTGCTATCTGCTCCAGCCACATACACACCTGTGGCATTTTCTTGGCGCACTACCGACGCGGTTGGAACTACTAAAGCATTTTCAACTTGACCGACTTGAAAATCTGCTTCCGCATTCATCCCAGACCGCAGTAGTCTTTGAGGGTCTGAAAGTGATACTCTCACTTCAAAACTGGTAACATTTTGTTCTACTACTGCTTGGGCAGCGATTTGGCTGACTTTACCTTCAAAAGTTTTTCCTGGGTAGGCATCTGCTGTAATCGAAACTTCTTGACCAAGGCGGATTTTGGAAATATTTGTTTCCGCTAAATTTGCGACAACTTCATTTGTTGAAGCTAGAGACAAGATAGAAGAAGAAGAAGAAGAAGCTACATCACTACTAGCAGTTGTGGGTGTCACGAAAGCGCCAGGATCGGCATACTTCTTTGTCACTACACCATCAAAAGGGGCACGAATAATCGTGTCATTGATTTCGGCTTGGATGTTTTGCAGTGAACCACGAGCAGATGTTACTTGGGCGCGGGCGGCGTTAATATCTTCTTGGCGCGTTCCGGCTTTCAAAAGTGCTAAAGCTTGCTGTCTCTGCTTCACCACAGCTATTGCTTGCTTGATGTCTTCTGGACGTGACCCGGCTTTTTGTAACCCTAATGCTTGCTGTGCTTCATTTACACTAGCTTGGGCGCTGTCGCGAGTAGCACGTTTTTGGTTAAGAGTCTGAAGGGAAATACCACCTGCGTTATAAAGCTGTTGATTACGAACCAAATCATCTTCTGCTTGGCGAAGGGTGGCTTGAGCGCTTTGCAAACGTGCCTGTGCTTGGCCAATATCTTGAGAGCGATTCCCTGCTTGTGCCTTTTGCAGATTTGCTTCGGCTTCGTCTAACGATCCCTGTGCTTGAGCAATATCTTGAGGGCGATTCCCGGCGATCGCTTTTTGCAAATTCGCCTCGGCTTGTGCCAATTGTCCTTGAGCAGAGACTAGTTGCCCCCGCAGGTTGGAATCATCCATGTAAGCTACAATCTGTCCTTGTTTAACAAGATCCCCTTCCTTCGCCAACAGACTTTTCAGGATGCCTGAATTTTTCGGACTGAGGTTGATTGACCGCTCAGGCTTCACTGTTCCGTTCGCTGAAACTGCGATCGTTAAACTCTGTCTTTGTACGGGTTTTGTCAGCACCCGACGGCTGGCTTGTTGCTGGGAAACAACAGCGACTTGATAATAAATTGCATAGCCAATTCCACCCAAAAGGCAAAAAGCAATTAGCCAAGACAGCCAATTAGGTCTGCCCTTTTTTTTCTTGACCTCTGGAAGCGAAACTGATGAATCTACGGTATTTGGTGTATCAACTTTCATGTCCATTGTGTCTAAAAAGAATGGCTACCAAGCTGGTTGTTTATGGCTAAAACTATAGCCTGGTAGTCTTTATACTGACAATTGTTTGGAGTTAAGAGTGTTTTAAAGGTTTATTTGCAGTACCAGTCCACTAGGAAGTCTGAAATAATCATCATGCACTCTAATTAATCTTCCAGCAGGAACAATTTCCTGACTGGGAAGAAGAACATCTCCGTTGGGAAGTCTGTAGTAACCTTGATTACGCAGTCTGGCTATGGATCTAGCAGGAATAATTTGCCCATTAGGATATCTAATGTCACCATTACGAAGTCTGACTACTCTGTTTTGGTTGTTACGGTTCCAGTTATCCCGATCTCTAGAGTTTCTGGATTCTCCAGAGTTGCTTCTGCCGTCGCGGTTCCAATTATCCCGATCTCCAGAGTTGCTTCTGCTATCGCGGTTCCAATTATTCCGATCTCCAGAGTTGCTTCTGCCGTCGCGGTTCCAATTATTCCGATCTCCAGAGTTCTGATTGCTGTCACGATCCCAATCTCGATCGTTTTGAGCAACAACGTAGGCTTTTGTCTGGGCACTTGCAGGAGCAGTCAAAAGAGTGGGAATAATCATCAGGGCAGCAGCACCTAAGACTATCGATATTCGGTTTGGTTTCAACATGGAATTAAATCCTTATTTAGATTAAAGTTCTATTTGGCTTAGGGTTGGATTAAGCAATCTTTAGACAGTTACTTTTGTTTTGGTGTCAATGTGTTTAATATTTACCTCATCGTATAAATTCATACATAATAATTATCGTTCAAAAATTTGAAACCAATGTATGACAAAAGTCATTAGTAATTCCAGACTGATATATGACCAAGGTCATAAGTTTTTTTAATGGGGAGTAGACAGTGGAAAATGAGGGAGATCGAGAAGAAGAATTAATGCCAAATTTGTTTAAGAGTACTCAAAGTAAAAAAATGCCCAATTGTCATTGCGAGCGAAGCAATCCCAAGGGCTGTGATTGCTTCACTTCTCTACGAGACTCTTCGCGAACGCTCGCAATGACCGAAAACGAAAAGGATACAGAGCAACTAAATTTATTTATAGGGATCATTAATTTTGAATTTTGAATTTTGAATTCGGAGCAAAGCGACGTGACGGGTTTTGGATCACTCTAATTTAATCCTGAATTGGTGAAATTCCTGGCCAAATAATATCTACAAGACTCTGGATAAATGCTGATACTTCTGTAGCTCGATCTTGAGAATTTAAGTAAGTTTCTATTGGTAAATTAGCAGTTGCTATCCTGACTTGAGACGAAATTTGCTCTAAGAAAACGTAGTTCATTAGCGACCCTAGTAAAATATGAGCCACTGTATGGGGATCGCAAGGGCGAAGCCGATTTTGGTTTATTTCATCCTCTAGGAAAGCCTTCAGTGCTTTGAAATCTCGTATGGGCCCTGGTTCTTTCCCTCCAAGTTCTGGAAACGCATTACCACGCGATCGCAGCATCACGATCTGAGGCAGCACCTCGCTATAAAATTCCATAATCTGGAGGCAAATATTAATGAGGTTTTCTTTGAGATTGCCTTTGCAACTAAGAGATTCCAACTCGCTCACCCACAGGGGTTTTTCTGGAATTCCCATTGCTGCAAAAAATAATTCTTCCTTGGTTGAAAATCGCTTGAAAATTGAAGCTTCAGAAATACCTGCCTGTTGAGCAATCTCTAAGGTTGAAGCACCAAATCCTTGTTGCAGGAAAACTTGACGAGCCGCTTCTAAGATTTGTTGATTGGTGATTCTGGGTATACGAGCCATAAATAAGTAAGTTATTACTTATTAATTTATGGTCTTTGTGATGGGATGTCAATAGCTAATGACAGAAGATTTTACTGCCGTCTAGAGCGGAGATCGTTTAAGCTAGCTGAAAGATTCTTTGATTAGTGGCTTAAAGGCGGTAGTGTGCCTAAATATGTTCGTTTGATTTCTCTTTTGATGATCTGTAGTTTATGGAGTATGCCAAAAGCCGCTAACGCGCAGGCATTAATACCCCATACACTACAACTAGATGCGACCAAGTTAGAAAAGCAGGGATTGAGTTTAGCACAAGAGGCGGCTCAACTAGCTCAGTTTCAACAGATTGACTTAGCATTGCCACGAGCGCGCCTGGCTAGTCAACTGGCTCCGAAGAATGATAAGGTGTGGTTGCTCTTGGGTGGATTGCAACTGCAAACCAAAGAGTATGACGGGGCGATCGCTAGCCTGAAAAAAGCGCAATCTATCAACCCGAAAAATGGTGATATTTTGTTTGCTTTGGGTTCAGCCAATTTTCAGCAGAAAAATTACCAGGCTGCTGTTGTCAATTATCAAGATGGTTTGAAGTTAAAACCCAACGATCCAGAGGGTTTATTTGATTTGGGTAATGCTTACTATTTGCTGGGTCGATTGCCAGATGCGATCGCACAGTACGATAAAGCTGTCTCTCAAGATAAAAAATTCTGGCCGGCGCTTAACAACATTGGCTTAATCAACTATGAACAGGGTAATACACCCGAAGCAATTAAGCGATGGCAATCTGCTGTCAGCCTTGATAAGCAAGCCGCAGAACCTTTGTTAGCTTTGGCAGTGGCACTCTATACTAAAGGCGATCGCCAACAAGGACTAAGCTTGGGAGAAGCCGCACTCCGCATCGATCAGCGCTATGCTAGTTTGAATTTTCTCAAAGAAAACCTCTGGGGCGATCGCCTACTGTCTGATACGAAAAAATTCCTAGAATTACCTCGTATTCAAGCAGCCCTACAGCAACGAGAAAACTCATCATCAGCCCCTGAAAAACAGCCTACGCAATAGGAGTGCTGAGTGCTGAGTTGGGAGTTAAATATTGAAATTCAGCACTCAGCACTCATAACTTTCCTATTACCACTTGCTTAATACCACCTTTTCATAGTACATATATACTTACCAAATAGAGGTAATAGTCGCCCAAAAACATTTTTGGGCGACTATTAATGAGATACAGCAGTTTGCAAGTTAATGAGGTATACCTTTTCAACTCAATAGCCAGATGTAGAATTAATTTTACTCATGACTCCTGAATTCTGCTGTCAATGGTCAATTATGATTGGTCGTCTGGGGGTAGAAGTGCGATGATTTGGTCAACAAACTGTTGATGGTCAACAACTGGCTTAGAAATGTAGCCATCAGCGCCGCTTTGCTTGAGAAAATTCTCGCGATCGCCTTCCATAGCATGTGCTGTCACCAAAATAATAGGTAAGTTTGCTGTTTTTGGATCGGATTTCAACATTTGTGTAATCTTGATTCCATCAACAGATTTACCTTGGTAAACACTTCTAGACAGAGAAACATCCATCAAAATCAGGTCGGCTTCTCCTGATTGGGCAATTTTTATTACTTCTTCAACATTTTCAGTATGTTTCACTCCCAAGCCACCGCGCTTGGACAAAATCTTGGAAAAAACGCGAGCATTAATTAGATCGTCTTCGACAATTAAAACAGTTTTCATGAGAATTTAAGTAATAGAGGTAGATGTAAGGAGATTAGGCAATTCAAAATTAAAAATGAGAGAATGCAGTCATGGCAAGTATCCTGGCTATGAAGTGTATACAAATTAATTGTGCAGCAGATTATCATTCCATTAAAACAGTTACTTGCTATCTGTTTCCTTTTTAATAGTGCATGTACATCTTTGTCATCAAGGATGATACTACTGCTTTTTCTTCTATGACTATCAATATTTTGTTAGGAATCCCATTTCATCCGTTATGCTGTGGTTGCTGCAATATTGAGTTCCGCCGGCTTTTGTGTAGTTAAATTTCAGGGAAAAAACTCATGGCAAAACAGTTAAACCTTCTCTCAACGGGACAGGTAATTCCAACAGCCCTGCATACCGAGATGCAACGGTCTTATCTCGAATATGCCATGAGCGTGATTGTCGGGCGAGCGCTACCAGACGTGCGTGATGGCTTAAAACCAGTGCATCGCCGCATTTTGTATGCAATGCACGAACTCGGTTTAGTACCAGATAGACCTTATCGAAAATGTGCCCGTGTAGTGGGTGATGTGTTGGGTAAATACCATCCTCACGGCGACCAATCAGTTTACGATGCCTTAGTTAGGCTGGTGCAAGATTTTTCTAGCCGCTATCCCTTGCTAGCCGGACATGGTAACTTTGGTAGCGTCGATAATGACCCACCGGCGGCGATGCGTTACACAGAAACGCGCCTCGCACCCATCAGCCATGAGGGAATGCTGACAGAAATCGGCGAAGAAACGGTGGAATTTGTCGGGAACTTCGATAATTCTCAGCAAGAACCAACGGTTTTACCCGCTCAATTGCCCTTTCTGTTGCTCAATGGCTGTTCTGGGATCGCTGTGGGAATGGCGACAAATGTCCCACCGCACAACTTGGGGGAAATTGTGGATGGGTTAATCGCTTTAATCGACAACCCAGATTTGGCAGATGAAAAGTTATTCGAGCTAATTCCAGGGCCAGACTTTCCCACTGGTGGAGAAATAATTGGTGAGACGGGAATTCGGGAAGCATACACCACAGGTAAAGGTGGGATTCTGCTGCGGGGAGTTGCAACTCTGGAGGAAATTCCAGCCAGTAGGGGAAGCAAGCGACGGACGGCCATTATTATTACAGAATTGCCTTATCAAGTGAATAAGGCCGCCTGGATTGAGAAGGTAGCAGACTTAGTAAATCAAGGACGTTTGCAAGGGATTTCCGATCTTCGGGATGAGAGCGATCGCGAAGGGATGCGAGTGGTAATTGAACTCAAACGCGATACCAATCCTCAAGAAGTTCTCCAGCATTTGTATCACCAAACTGCTTTGCAAATGACCTTTGGGGCAATTCTGTTAGCGATCGTCAATGGACAACCCCGCCAGTTAAGTTTGCGTCAATTGTTGCAAGAGTTTTTGACTTTCCGGGAAGAGACGCTAAACCGTCGCTACAATTACGAGTTGGGGAAAGCTCAAAGTCGCGTGCATTTGGTGGAAGGTTTACTCAAAGCCCTATCTAATTTGGATCGGGTAATTGAAATTTTACGGCAAGCTCCCGATGGAAGTACGGCAAAAATAAATCTTTGTAGCCAACTAGATTTGAGTGAGGTACAAGGAGATGCAATTTTGGCGATGCCGTTGCGCCGCCTCACCAGTTTAGAACAGCAAAATTTGCAGCAAGAATTTGAGCAAGTTAGCGAACAAATTAGTTTGCTAGAACAATTACTCAACGATCGCCGCGAATTACTCAAGGCGCTGAAAAAAGAATTGCGATCGCTCAAGCGCAAGTACAGCGATCCCCGGCGGACAAAAATCGGAGAAGAACAAAAGTCTAAGGCAGAGGAACAGAGGAGCAGAGGAGCAGAGGAGGAAGAGGAAAATCTGAAATCTTCTGAACCAGCAGAGGAAGCAATTTTAGAATTTACCCAACGGGGTTATGTCCGTCGCAGCCAACCATCTGGCAGAAAGTCAAAAGCTGAAAATGGTTTGCATGATAATGACTTCATTATCCAAACCGTGTTGACTGACACCCAAAAAGACTTGCTAATCCTAACCGGTGGCGGCAAAGTCTATCCTGTGAATGTGGGAGAAATCCCGCCAACTACTGGGCGTTCTCCACGGGGAAAACCTTTGATTACAATGCTTAGTAATACTGCTCAAGGCGCTCAAGAAGCTGTGGTCAGCCGCTTTGTACTACCAGACAATCTCGAAACTCAGCAGATGATTCTCTTAACAAAACAGGGAAGAATTAAGCGTCTGTCTCTGGGAGAATTCACAAACTTAACGCGGCGCGGAATTACGATTTTGAAGCTCAAAGACGATGATGAATTGTCATTTACCCAATTCACCACCCCAGGGGCGCATCTGATTTTAGCTAGTTCCGGTGGGCGAGTGTTGCGCTTTGCAGCCAATGATGAACAATTACCCGTTATGGGTCGCGCAGCAATGGGTTTACAAGCATTCCGACTATTGAGAAATCAGCAAATGGTTGGCTGTGTCACTGTTGGTAAAGATGACCAACTGCTGCTAGTTACTCAAGAAGGATATGCCAAGCGGATGGCTGCAAGTCAGTTAAGAGCGGCTAATCGCGGCGATTTGGGGACGCAAGCGATGAAATTTGCCAGCAAAACTGATAATTTAGCTGGTATGGTCATTGCGATGTCTACGGCGGGCTACGCCAACGCATCTGGCGAGGTAGCTTTAGTGACGAATAAAGAACGGGTGGTACGAATACCTGTGGAAACCGTGCCGATTTTAGGTAGAGATGTCAAAGGTGAAAGCATCATCCAACTCAACCGCGATGAAAAAATTATCACCGTGGCTGAAGTGCGATCGTAAACTGGATTTAGATCCCCGACTTCTTGAAGAAGTCGGGGATCTGGGCAGCTTACTTAAAGAGTAAAGCCTTAACTTAAGCTTATCGGGTTTTGTTTGTATAGATGCGGTTTCTAACTTTGATTTCACTAGTGTAGGGTGGGCATTCAAATGCCCACCCTACAATAACAAGCTATTTGCTGTAGTCTACGCAATTGAAACAACGGTTTTCAACTGGATAGTTATTTCCACCAGGCTGCACTAAGCAATAAACTAAGCCACGACGCTAGCAGAAAAAACGAAGTCATTGACAGTCAGGCTGGTTGAGGTAATTCCTAGCAATGAAACCAACTCTGTATTTCCAGTTTTTACGATAGTGTCACTACCTTGTTGCAACAGTGCTAAATTACTAAACTGAGTGATACCAATACCGCCCAGCCCAATTTTATCAATCCCGATCGCAAAATCAGTAATGATGTTCTTGCTAGCTGGCAAACTGGCGTTAGCAATCCAAAACTGGTCAGCACCAGCACCACCACTCAGGCGATTATCACCTTGTTGACCTGCAAATAAGATGTCATCACCATCGCCACCCGATAGGGAGTCATTGACACTGGAGAAGAGTTTATCATCCCCAGAACCACCATATAGACGGTTATTGCTGCCGTTACTTTTGAGGGTGTCGTTACCGGAACCACCAAAGGATGATTGACGAGAACCTTCAACTATTGTCAGAGTATCGTTACCTGCACCTCCGAATAAACTATTACTACCAGTAGCTTCAACTACGGTAATTTGGTCATCGCAATTGCCACCATCGACGGTCGTATTTTGAACAGCACCATTTTGACCAACAAAGATACTATCATCGCCGTCCCCTGTGGATACTGAAGAGTCACTACCCACAAGCACCGTGTCATCACCGTTCCCAGTTTGGATTGTGTTACCTGTAGTACCTTCTACAAAGTCTGCTCCGTCACCTGTGAATAAGGTTTGATTTGGCCCAACCGTAATATCATCGCTGGTAGTGGAGCCAAAGTTAATTTCTTCGGCTTGAGGTTGACCTAAACCAGGAGCAAGGTTAAGGGGCTTCTCCAACTTCAGTAGAAGAATTTCGTTGTTGTCTATGACTGGATTTTGAGGGTCATTCCCAGGACGACCTGTTGAGAACGGATAATTGTTGTCATTAGCTACCAAAATGGTGTTTTTGTCAACAACTAAAACATTTTCAATGGTTTGAAATGGGAAGTCAAAGGTGGTTTTGCCATCTCCATTCAGGTCTTTGGGGTCTTGGATATTTAACAAGTCTGCAACTTCTTCTTTAGCTACATAGCCATTAGAATCTGTCTTAGACAAGTCTATTTTGTAGATTCGTTTAAATTTAGCCGCAGCCCCTTGATTGTTATCCCGTTCAATGACTAGGTACTCATTATCATTAATAACTGTTAAGTCACCGATGGAATTTGATGGATTATCCAATCTGTAGTAGCGTAGTTGATCGCTGTATTTGTGGCTAGCTAAATCAAATTCGTTAATCCGCAAAGCACCAGGAGTATCGCCTTGAACTGTACCTTCTAGTAGGAGATACAGCTTGGTTTTGCTGGCGTTAATTGCTCCACCTTCAAAACCTTTGGAACTACCCAAATTAGCAAAGGCATCTCCTGAGAGGACATCAGGGTTTTGTGGCGATCGCACTACATTATACTGAGGATCGTCTCTGAGTTTATCCCGCACTTGATCCGCAATATCTGGGAAATCTGAGAAGAGTGCATCTACACCTAATTGATAGAACTGCTGAATTTCTAGTGCTAGCTGTCCTTTATAATCTGCCGCTAAATACTGATCTTCCGCACGGAAGGTATAGGGGTGAACCTGTAAACCTGCGTTATGAGCATCTTGAATTAAGGTTGAAGGAGGTAATGTTGTCTTGTCAGCATCATTGACTACTCCATCCCCATTGACATCATCGGCTTTGCCATCACCATTAGCATCAGTACCTTTGACGCTCACAATCATCCGCTTCCAAGGGCCAATACCATCAGCATAGGTGGCAACTTCCGCTAAACCTTCTGGAGTTCGTAAGTCGCCGTATGTGCGAGTGTCACCACTGACTTTCAAATCATAAGGCTGACTCTCGACGATCTTGCCGTTGATGTCAATGTCACTGGCATCTAAAAGTTGGATTAGTGGGATATCTACCCCTGCCGCTGGCATGATGGTATCATGCAGTTCTTTGAGATTACTCACTTCAAAGGACTGGATGAAGATTCGACTGGGGTCAGTGAAGTTATTTGCCTTGAGGGTATCAATTAGTAGCTGGCTGATGTTTCTGTTGATTTTGTCCGTGGTGCCTACATAAGTAGCTTCATCAGCAAAATAGGTTGGATGCTTGGTTTCAGGATAGATACCAATCTTTTTACCTGTGTCGGCTTCTACTTGCTTAACTAAATTGATGATTTCCGTGAAGGTAGGAATCTCAAATTTATCGTCAAAAGAGTGATCTCGGAAAGGTAGACGTTCTTCTGCCCGTAAAGTCTTAATTTCAGCTAGGGTGAAATCTTCAGCAAACCAACCTGTAATTGTATTTCCATCTAAGCTTACTGTTTTGAGGCGAGAGGCAAACTCTGGATGCTTGTAAACATCTGTTGTCGTGTTAGTGTTGTCGATAACAAAGTTACCATTAGCATCAAGCAGTGGGTTCCCACTTTTGTCGGTTTTAACTACAGCTAAAGCTGGCTCATGGCGAGCAATTAGCACACCATCTTTTGTCACTACCAAGTCAGGCTCAATAAAGTCAGCACCGCGCTCAATTGCTTGCTTATAAGACTCTAAGGTGTGTTCTGGACGATAACCACTTGCGCCTCTGTGACCAATAACTTTAGGTGCTTCTCCATCTAGAGTCTTGAATTTGTCAGGTGTCGCAATGGGAGCTTCTAATAACTTACCAGTGGCATCAAAATGTAACAGGTAAGGGCCAAACTCATCTCCAACCCAGATTGTACCGTCTTTATCAAAGACGAATGACTCTACATCGAAGTCTGCACCAGTTAGTAATCTTCCAGTAGTTCCCTCATTCACAATTTGGAAAGGAACTTTGTTGTTCGGGTCGGATAGTTGAATGTAGTCTAAGACTTTAACACTACCATCCCCATTTTCTGCTCCCTTAAAATTCGGGTCTAGGCGATTGATTCGCAGTAGAAAATCTGCACTATTATCTTTGCTACCGTAGCCATTATCTGACAGGAAGTACAAAGAGTTGCTGTTAGCAAATTGCACACCACTGAAGCCTTGAATTGGCTGTCCTGGAAAAGGCCCGGTTCTGCCATTAGCTGAAACATCTGCACCAGAAGGCGGCCCATCACTAAAGGTATCAGCAGGTAAGGAGGCAAAGCCGACTAACTCAACTTTGGGTACAGGTGTTGCAATTAACAACTGTCCACCTTCTGCATGATTACCGTTGAGAATATTCTGGTCTGGCGCACCTACTACATTGTTTTTTACAGTGTGAGCCTGGACATCAAACAAGTAAGCACCGCTACCGGGCAATGATTCGGAGGGAATTTCAATAATGCCAGAACTTTCCCACTCTCCTTTGGCATCAGGGTTATTGTACACGGTACCAGCAGCATTTTCATTTAAAGCAAAGACACGAGCGATCGCTTTGGTGGTAGGGTCGAAAGACCAAATAGAAGCTTCTCGGTTTTCTGCTTTCATCACATCTCCACCAAAGGAGGTTTGATCTTCTTGAAGCAAGATTTTGCCAGACTTATCAACTGTGATGTTGTCATAGCTGACACCTTTACCAGGGCCACCTGTTAACAACAGTTCAAAGTCACCGATCCCGGCTGTGGGGTTGGAGGTATTTAATTTAAAGCGGTAGAGTCTGCCATAGGGGTCTTCTGCTTCGGCAGGATTATCAGTTACTCCGGCTGCTGTTCCCTGACCTTGTTTGTTTTTAGTGCCTGTGGTGACAAAATAGAAGGTTCCAGGATTATTCGGGTCTTCGGTAAAATCTTCAATGCGCTGGAAGCTGGTGGAATTGCTGGCAGAATTCACGAAGGCTGTGAGATCAGTACCATCTATTTTTGCTGTGCCATCTGCATTGAAGATGACTGATTTATCAACCTTTGTCCAGGTTGCAGCTTTTTGAATACCTTCACTAACTTGACCCTCGAATTCTGCACCATCAACTTTCAAAACGTATAAATCTCCGTTTTTAAAGCCATTGGGGTCATCTGCGGTTTGTTGACCCACCCACATATACAGTTCGCCGTCATCATTATCTTCTGATACAAACAGCACTGTTTGATCGGAGTTCTCTGCCCGATATTGGGAAGCCGCAACTACGTTTTCTTTTCTGTAGCGACCTAAGCCGTCAAGTGCTTGGGCTGTGCCATCTGGGGTTACAGCCCAACCCCGACTTTTATCACTACCTTCTTCGGGAGCAAAGTAGATGGGAATATCTGTACCATTGCCATCTACAAAGCCAGACTGGGCTAGGTAAGATGAGCAGAAGCGATCGAAAGCGTCAATGGAAGTTCCTAATGCATTGGTGTACTTACCAGTAGATGTATCTAATACATAAGTTCCAGTGCTATCTTTGATGGAATCAATCAGGTTCTTTCCACCGATTACTTTCCAGTTTTCATCAAACACAAAGAGCGAGACTCTGGCACCAGTAATTTTTTCACCAGGAAATGTACTGGAGATATCTGTTGTAACAGAGCTACCTAGCTCATGGTTCACCCATACATAGTTATAGATTTTACCAGCGATGGTTACTTGTTTAGCACCTGTACCATCGGGAATACCAGTAAAGGCATATTTTTGGGTGGCATCAACTTGAGGTGCTTCGTTTATATCAAATGTGTTGGTTAGTAAAGGTACTTCATCCCCTACAGTCAACAAAGGTACGATTTGTGTATTATCAGAATTATTGACTTTATCAACGTAAGCTGATGCTGTTGTTCTTCCGTTCTCAATTGCCATAATTAGAATTTTTTCTGGGTATTTGGATTGAGCTTTTTTGCTAGCTATTCAAGTTCTCTCATTACATTACTTGTGCGAAAAATATGTCATGTTTTTACTCTAGAAACCGAGTTATGGTGAGTTTCTGAGTCACAATAATATAGTTCGAGCAAGTCTGTTAAGTCCCCGAGAAGTTTTTTACAAAATTCCTATGTTCTCAGAGTGATTGAAAGCTTGAGTAATCTAGTTGAGATGTCAACTACTAATCTGCGTAAGTTGTGTAAGTTACTAAGAGTATCGAACACTTAGATGACAAAGTTAATCTCTCGATAGTTATGAGCTAACTTAGCTAGCACTATGTATAGTTTCATTAAAAGATTAAGAAAAGAATAAGTGAAACAGAATAAATGATTAAAATTCACTCAAACAATAAAGATAAAAGGCGAGGGAGCATTATTCCCCCGCCTGAAAAATCTATAGAGTTTAAGAGGTTGTTTGAACAGTTTTTTTTATACGCCTAAGCCTTGGAGATCCCCCTAAATCCCCCTTAAAAAGGGGGACTTTGATTCTTCCCTCTTTTTAAGGGGGGTTAGGGGGGATCAACTAGTGCCTAAAATCACACTTCACTACTTTTCAGACAACCTCTAAGAGTGTTCCAAAAAATAAATGATCCAAAACCCGTCATTGCGAACGCTCGCAGAGCGTCTCGTAGAGAAGCGAAGCAATCCCAAGGGCTGTGATTGCTTCGCTTCGCTCGCAATGACAATTGGGCATTTTTTTACTTGGAGTACTCTAACGAACTTTGTTGTTTAATTTCAAAAGCACTATCTGGAATGGCGCATTAGTAAGGCAACGCGCCACCAGATTAGAATCCACTTTCCTAAGCTACTACACCAGCAGAAAAAGTGAAATCATTTGCCGTTAGGCTAGTTGATGTAATTCCAACTAATGAAACTAACTCTGTATTTCCAATTTTCACTAGAGTATCACTGCCCTGTTGCAAGAGCGCGATCGCACTAAGTTGAGTTACGCCAACACCACCCAGCCCAATTTTGTCAATCCCGATCGCAAAATCAGTAATAATGTTCTTGCTAGCTGGCAGACTGGCGTTAGCAATCCAAAATTGGTCAGCACCACCACCACCACTGAGGCGATTACCTCCTCCTTGTCCGGCAAATAATACATCATCACCATCGCCGCCAAATAACGAGTCATTGACATTGGAGAAGAGTTTGTCATCACCAGAACCACCATACAGACGGTTATTGTTACCGTTGCTGGTGAGGGTGTCGTTACCTGAGCCACCGAAGGATAATTGGCGCGAACCTTCAACTACGGTAAGATTATCAGCACCGGCTGCGCCAAACAAATTATTAGTACCATTGGCTTCCACTACGGTAATTTCATCATTACCATTGCCACCATCAGCATTAGTATTTTCAGCCGGGCCATTTTGACCAACGATGATTTGATCCTTGCCGTCATTACCGGAAACTGAAGAGTCACTGCCTACGAGTACAGTGTCATCACCATTACCAGCCTGAATTGTGTTACCTTCAGTACCCTCGACAAAATCTGCTCCGTCACCTGTCAACAATGTTTGTCCTGGCTGAACTGTAATATTATCGCTGTTGGTAGAACCAAAACTGTTCAGAAAAGTAGGGTGTACACCTGTCAGGTTAACAGGATTACGGGGATCGTAACTTGTGGTGTCGATATTTGAAGCATTGGGTAAAACATTAGCAATATTCTCCCAAGGCACTAGCTTAAAGTTAGAGTTGACATTTTCGCCATCAACTATTTTAGCAGGTTCATTGGAGCCATCTTGAGTAACAAATAAACCAAATGGGAAGTTTGGCCCCAGTGGCACATTAATTACATCTGCACCATCTGACTCTTGTACGCTGTCAATTGAACCATTGTTACCAATGGCAAAATTACCCACGTATTCGTTGTTACCTTCACGGGTGTAGGCAACAAAGGTGCTATCGCCTTGGCTGGATGCTAGTAGGTAGCCTGTGCCATTTTTGCCGTAGTAAATGGTTAACCCTTCTGCGTCATCGGTGAGGTGAGAACCACCTTCAAAACGGACGCGATCGATCAGCTTACCTGTTGTGCCACTGTCCGGTTCTGCCTGGAATTTCCAGATACCTACATCTTCTTGGGCTATGTAAAGAAAACCGGTTTCTTGGTCAACTACCATCCCCTCTGTTTGGGGAGAACGGTCTGCTGCTGTGGGTGAGGGGATGGTGAACTCCCGTACCAGTTCTGCTCCAATTTTGCCATTACCTTCGTCAATTAGTTTGAACTGAGCAATATCTCCAGTTTGGCGGCGACTGGTGAAGACATAGTAATCATTGGTTATGGGGCTACGGTATAAGGTAAGTCCGTAAGAACTGCGAGTTGATGCAGAATAGGGAGGTTCAAAAGGCGATCCTTGGAAGATTGTACCAATATTGCTATCGGTGATATTTTCCAGGTATTGACCGGGGGTGGTGGGGTTAGGATTAATTTTAAAGATTGCTAGTTTATCATTTTGGCGATCGCTAGCTACGGCAATATCAATAGATTCACCGCCTAATTTAAAACCGTATTGCAGGTCAATGTTGTTGTAGCGAATCCCACCGGGATTAAGGGTTTGCAACAAATTACCAGATAAGTCATAAACCCGCAGTCCGGCATTTTTGACTGAGGTTAATACTAGGCTGTCGGCAGAATTTGTAGCATTAACATAAATGGCAGGGTCATCAGCATCAGCATTTTGATCTACAATAGGTAGTGCTGGATCTTCATCGTCAAATAAACTAGGATTAGTTTCTATTGTGGGCACAGCAGTAGGAACTAAGTCTGCACCCAGGGTAAGAATTTGAGTATATTGAGTGCTGCCAAAGTTGTTATCACTCACCAGCACAATCGACTGGCGACCATCTGCTAGTTTGGGGCCGAAGGTAAGACCTTCAATGTTATCTAATCCAGTCGGGTGATTTGCATCAGTGGGCAGATTGAGATCGGTTAAATTCAACAGCAGATGCTTTTGGGCGGGTTTAATAGCTGCTAGTTGTTCAGCACTCAAATTTTTGAGAGAATCATAGGAACTTATGTCTGTTGCACCTTGCAAAGAAACTTCGTAGATTTTGATGGTGTCACCTGCACCTTGAGCAAAGGAACGTTCTAAAGCTAGGAAAGTCCCACGATTATCGATCGCTAGTAAATCTGCCAAACCATTGTTACTTGAGCCTGTGCTAGGGTTGGGCGCTTCGGCGATCGCATCGGTGATGTAGAGATATTCTTTTTCTGGAAGTCCCGTAACTAAATTGTATTGCAGAATCCGGGAAGGACTACCACTGGTGAGCGAAGCCGTTAATCCATCTTGGAAAAGGGCGTTTTCAGTGGCGGTGAATAGGGTTTTCTGGTCGGGTGTGATGGTGAGGCTTTCAAATGCCAAATTATTATAAACGCCTGATGTCTGCGTATCTCCGGCATCTATAACACCGTCACCGTTAGTATCCTGAACTACTGGCAAGAATTTTGTCGGCACAAGTAGCGATTGCACTTCTTGCCCTGTGGTCAGCGAAAACTCTTTAATAAAGGGATTGCTAACACGGCCAGCAGTAGGATTAACTTCGCCCTCTGAAGAGATGAAGACTGTGCCTTTATTGGTTAAAGCAATGCCTTCAGGGTCGAGACTGTTTAGGGCAAAAAAGTTGCCACTGGTATCTTTTAGAGGAGTGACATTAGTAAAAGTCACCCCAGAATCGTCAGTGGTAAAGGTATAAAAACGGGCGGGTGCAACTTGAGAGCGATCGTCTGAGATAGCGTAGTAGCGGTTGTTAGCTGCATCGTAAGTAACACCAGACAATCCACCTAATGGAGTATAAATTCCATTTACAGTTCCCGCTGCACCAGCAGGAATAAAGCCAGTAACGAAGGTAGTCTGTGTTTCAAAATCTACATTAGGAATGGTTTTACCTGCTTCAGTT
The DNA here is from genome assembly GCF_026127265.1 of Nostoc sp. KVJ3. Lineage (GTDB taxonomy): Bacteria > Cyanobacteriota > Cyanobacteriia > Cyanobacteriales > Nostocaceae > Nostoc. The sequence goes on along the minus strand of NZ_WWFG01000001.1, from coordinate 2,016,626 downwards.
GGTTTAACTTGCAAATTCATGAATTGCCCCTTGTGTAGTTTTACGTAAGAGTACTCCAAGTAAAAAAATGCTCAATTGTCATTGCGAGCGTTCGCAGAGCGTCTCGTAGAGAAGCGAAGCGATCGCAGCCCTTGGGATTGCTTCGCTCGCAACGACGGGTTTTGAATCATTTATCTTTTTGAACACTCTAAATCCTTCCTTGCATCTCTGCGTGAGCCAAACGATCGCTCTCAAGTTTCCCCAAAAGCGATCGCTTGAATTGGCTTTAAACAAAGACGAAACGAGTATCTGTTACCAAATTGCCCTTTAATCCGTTTTCGACAACAGCAATCAACTCTAATCCTGTTCCATTGGTGGTGAAAATACCTACAGCCGATTTAATTCCAGATACGGTTGATGCTGACCCCAACAAGTAATTGTCAGCAGATCCCTTAAGCTGAATGCGATCGCTTGCTTTGAAATTAACAATATCGGCGTAGTCACCATTGCCAGAATTGGCATAGAAAACTGAACTGGCATCACCCAAGATGTAAGTATCTGCACTTTGATCGCCGTTGAGTCGGTCAATTTCGTTTGTACCACCTCCCCAACCAATCAGGCGATCGTTGCCACCACCTCCAAGAAGAATGTCACTGCCAAGTCCACCGAGAATTGTGTCATTACCTGCTCCACCATTAAGGCTGTCATTACCTGCTCCACCATCGAGGCTGTCATTACCTGCTCCACCATCGAGGCTGTCATTGTCAAGTCCACCTAGAAGGATGTCATCGGCTGCTCCACCATCAAGGATGTCATTACCTGGCCCACCTAGAAGTGTGTCAATGCCATCACTGCCTAAGAGGGAGTCATTACCGCCCTTGGCATCAATGTAATCATTACCTGCTCCACCATTGAGTGTCTCATTGCCATCAGTGCCGATTAAGCGATCGTTCCCGGCTAGGGCATTGAATGTGTTTACGCCAACAAGTTGGTCGATAAAGATAATATCGTTGCCAGATGTCGCCTTGTTATTGGCAACAGTCAGGTCAAAGGTATCGCTAACATTGCCACCTTTGCCATCAGCTGCGGTAACTGTGACTGCAAAAATACCAGCTTGGGAGATATTGCCGAATATCAGACCTGTGTTAGCGATATCAGATCCAGTGGGTAAGCCTGTAGCACTGTAGGTTAGAGTGTCGCCTCGATCGATGTCAGTAAATTTGTTGCTGACATTGAAAGAGAAGAGCTTGTTAGTAGAAACGATTTGGTCGTCAAGGGGTTGCACTAGGGTAGGAGCATCGTTGACACCAATGACAGTGAGGTTAACGATCGCAGTCGATTGTAAACCTTGACTGTCAGCGATCGCATAACTAAAACTATCACTGGCTGTCTGTCCTTGAGCCAAAGAGTTAAAACTTGAAGCGGTGTAAGTCAAGCTTTGCGTGTTTTGGTTAAATAAAACTGTCCCTTTTGTACCTGTGGTGTTGACAGAAATGATGTTTTTCGTGTCTCCAGCATCAGGGTCAGTATCGTTACTCAGTAAGGTAGCACGGAGATTTATAGTTGCGTCTTCGGCAACGTTAACTGTATCAGCTACGGCCGTGGGTGCTTCGTTGAGATCGTTAACTTGGATAGTCAACACCTTGTCCACGGAAAGTCCACCGTTATCGGTGCTGCGTACCCGAATGCTGTAGGCAGATTTGGTTTCAAAGTCTGGGGAAGCGTTGATTTTTAAGCTGTTATTTGCGATCGCAAAAGCAGCATTATCGGTGTCACCAGTTCCAGCAACTAAGCTGTAAGTAAAAGTGTTGCCTGTGTCAGGGTCAGTGGTGCTAAATGTACCTACCACTGTGTTAGCTGCTACGTTTTCGTTGACATTGGTTGCACTCAATGATACGGCTGTAGGAGCGCTGTTTGCAGGTAAATTAAACCGAGCTAGGCTAGGGTCATGATCGCTATCCTGGTCAGAAAACTCTGAGTTGATGTGAACGACATCATAGCCATCTAGCTTGTTGAGCAAGCCATTACTCACTAAAATGTGGTCAAGGGTTTGGGCGTTGCCTTCAAAGTTATAGGTGTAACGCTCATTTGCAGGCAAAGTTTCAATTAAGGAAGTTAGCCCAGCGCTTTCTAGGGTGCTGACAGGGTTGGAAAACTCAAAGTCATTTAAATCACCCGCTACTACTACATTGGCGTTGGGGTCGATGGCTAAAATACTTTGGACAAAGTTTTTCACCAACGTCGCTTGTTGTTGGCGCTGCACTTCACTGCTTAGAATTGGCGGTTGATTTGGGCCAAATAATGGTTGATCGCCACCTTTAGAATTAAAGTGGTTGCCAATTACATACACAGTTTTACCGTTAAAAGTAAATTGCCCAACTAATGGTTTGCGACTGCTAGTAAAAGCTGAGTTGGTAGGGTCAATTAAACCAGGGCTAGCAGAAACGGTGGGAATACCCCCAACGTTGCTGACTGTAGTGCTGGAGGTGGAAGTACCGCCAGGGGTATCTACAAAGCTGACACGATTAGGATTAAATAAGAAGCCGACGCGGATATTTCCACCAGGTTCACCGCCATTGGTGTCATCCACTGGGTCAATTTGGCGATATTGATAGGTGGGGCCACCAGCCGCAGCGATCGCATTAATTAATGTTTGGAAGGTAACGCTGGCATCAACGACGCTATCATTGGTCGGCCCGTTATTATCCTGAATTTCTTCCAGAGAGATGATATCTGGTGATTTTAGGTTATTAACAATGCGGGTCGCAAGGTTGTTAAACTTGGTTGCACCATCTCCTATGTCAAGGTTTTCAACGTTGAAGGTAGCAACTGTCAGTTGGTCAGTGGTGGGAGTTAAATTAGTGACTTCCTTGGTCAGCGGGTTGGAGGTAACAGTAACCGAGGTGGGGAGAACTTCGTAGTTGCTGAAACTATAATCAACCACACCCTTAATTGTGTCGAAAGTAGCACCGACGTTAACTTTGGGGGAACTACCAGAGGTAAACAGGGTATCATCAATTTGGATGCGCTCTGGATTAAAATCATTAGCGCTAACCACGACACCACCACGGGCTGTACGTCCGGTTGCATTAGCGCCATTGTCTGCCAGTACCCAAATCTCGCCAAAAGAATTAGTCGGGCTAACTGCGACAGGATTATTTACCTGGACTAGCATTCCTTCTAAGCTTTCGTAGAAATCAATGCCATCTTGGGCAGGGTCAAAGGTGGTTGTTCCAGTTTCGACATTACCAGTAGTGTCGTTATCGATTACCGAGTTTGGAATGGTTCTGCCGCCATTACCTAAAATAGTGGCAGCTGGTAAAGGATTGCCACTGGAAAGTTTGACAATTGTGGGGCTAGTAATTTCTGTGGTGGTCAAGTTGTTAGTACCAGTAGCACCACCAGGACGGAATTCACTGACTGTACCGCCAACCAGTACTGAGTCGCCTACTTGGACGGTTGGCACTGATGAGGTGAAGACAAAAATCCCTTCGGAGGTGCGATCGTCGCTATCTGGGTTAGGATCTTGCAAATAGAAGCCATTAGATTTTAAGGCTGTGACAATTCCTGGTACATCACCTACTCTTTGTCCATTTAACCCAGAGATGTGAGATGCACCTTGGATATCGTGAATGTGAGGAGTGAGGACTACACCGCCGAGGGTAATGCTATCGGTGCGGAACTTTTTGAAATTGTTCTGTGATAAATCTTTGGCTGCTGTGCCGTCGTTGTAAAGCACGCTGTTGCCATCATCACTGACAAATTGAATTTGAGAGGTATTTGTTAAGTTATCAGGGATGGTGACAATTCCTTCCGGGTTGAAGCTTGCAGGGAATGTGGCTGCGCGCAATTGCGGTTGGCTGTTAGGATTACCATCCCAAGTGTAAAGGCGGAAATCGTTGGGGGCTGTTCCGGCATCTCCTGCTGGCCCAGCAATAATTACGTATTGGTTATTTGCATTTTTGCGAATTTCCCGAATACCCCGACCGCCTAAATCTAATTCGATGGGAGCACCAAATTGTGCTGAACCTTGAGTACCACCACCGCTAGCTGAGATCAGGCTGGCGAAGTTGGTAACTTGAACAATGAGCGCGTTAGCTCTTCCAGAGGGGGGAACTTCGGGGGCGCGGAAGGCGATATAAGCTGTGGTGTTGTCGGGGGCAATTTCCAAGCCTTCAATATTGTAGCCGTTTGGTTGCTTCGACCCGACACTACTTGCAGCGCTAGCGGCCAAGCCGTAGTAATTAGCTCCCTTGCCGTGACCGTTATTGACATCCCAATTGATGATATCTTCTCGTAAAAAGTCGTAGCGGCCAGTATAGCTAAGTGTAGTGGATGCTCCCGTACCACTAATATCGGTGGCAAAAATGCGATCGCGGTTAGGGCGAGATTTGCCATCATCGCTATTGCTTTGTGAGCCTAACCAGAAAATGCGATCGCCTATTTTAGCTGAAGCTTCGAGATCCACTTCTCTTAACGCGCCAGAACCATCAGTTTGGGTCAGTCCTAGAGAGCTTGTAAAGTCAAAGCCAGTTACAGCCAGTCCCGATTTACTAGAATCATAGAGGCGCAAAACTTGATTTTCGTCATCGGCTTCTAAGAAAAATGTCCCACCCACAGGAATGGCTGTAGAAGCATCGCTTGTACCTGTTAAAAATTGAGTTGTGGCAGTTCCATTATTCGCTGATGCTGCATAAGCGATCGCATAATTTGCAGTACCACTACCATCACTGACGGTTACTGTAATATTGGCAGTACCAACACCGACAGGATTTATTTTCAAATTACGGTTGCTTCCAGTACCAGTTAGTGTGAGGTTGCCGTTAGGAACCACTGCCTCATTATTGCTGGTAACTGTAACGGTCAAATTGTCTACAGGAGTATCAGAGTCAGCAACGATAAAGTTTACACCCAATGTCGTTGCTGGATCGTTGGCATTGCCAATTACACTGCTAATTGCCCCTGTCCCTGTAGTAGACAAAGCACCGTTAGCATCTAACAAATCTGTAGTCGTGGCTGTGTCTAGTTGAATAGTTGGCGCTTGTCCGACTACTACATTGTTAACTGTAGTTGCGATCGCAGCAGCAGTGTTATTAGTTTCGTTACTCTCAGCAATAGTGTTGTTGGGGTCTACGGTTGCCGTACCACTGGTAAGAATGCCAGCAGAATTAGGGGTGACGCTAACAGTCAAGGTAGCAGTACTACCAGCGTTTATGCTCCCACCAGAAAAGGTGATGACACCACCTGATTGGCTAGCAGTAAAGCCGTTGGCAACAGTTGTGCTGTTAAAGATTACCCCAGTCGGTAAGGTATATTCTACTGAAATCCCGCTAGCATTAGCACTACCGCCGTTACTAACGGTGAGAGTGTAGGTAAGGGGGTTGCCAACAATTACCGGATCGGGGGAGTCTGCTTGACTGATGCTGAGGTCTGGTTGGGAAGTTGCACCACCAGAAACAGTAAATGATGATTTCCAATTGGATAAATTTGTTGCCGTTGAACTAGTTGTCCAATTCGCTGAGTTTGAGATCGCAGATAGAAGTTGTGCTTTTGTTCCAGAAGTAGAACCACTGTAGTAGCCATTCGTGCCATTATTCGCAGTTATAGCTACCGTAGTAGTTCCCGTTACCAAGGTGCCATTATTTGTAGAAATTGGCTCAGATGATGTAGCGGCACTAGTAGAATTAGAACTCCAAGCTCCAGAATTGAGTGCATAAATTAACGTTGGACTAGCTAATGTTCCTGTATAGACAGTTAGTGAGTCACCGCTTGAATTTAGGGAGAAATTACTAGGATTATTGGAATTAAAACCTGATGAGTTAGTAGTACTTCCATTCACCCAAGTAAGAACTGTTCCCGCAGGGATATCTGTTGGTGCTGTATAAGTAAGAATGCCTTCACCAGTTCTGAAGCTACCACTAGATTGCCAACCATTATCTGTAACGTTAAAAGTTGTACCAGAACCAATATCTACAAGAACCAGAAATCCAATAGTATCAGGATTTGTGGTATTGAAACCAACGATCGCGATATCGCCAGGATTAAGATTTGTTGATGCCATATTATATTGTGTGTTTAGTCAAAAATTTTTGTGTGGTCAATTTAACTTGAAGCGCCTCATTGTTGAGACATCTGTAGTGGTGCGATTCCTAAAGAAGTGTACGTAACTTCCTAAATAATTGAAGTTAGATGGATGTAGATTTACATTAGTTAAAACCTTGCAGCACCAACACTTGAGGATGTAAATACCATTGTGATTGTGAGTAAAAAATGCTGAGTGTAAAGGATAAACTTGATACTTTGAGCGATCGCAAGATCGCTGTGACAATTGAATGTATAGTATAAAATAGCTACATATGTTTCTAGTATTAATGCATATTTAGCAAGCTCAATTTATCTCAGTAATATTAAGAAACGGCTAGCAAAAGGTTAAAGAAATAAATATTTGATAAGTAACCATGCAAAATTAATTACAGTCATTGCGAGCGAAGCGAACGCGAACAGCGTCTCCAAGAGTTGCAATCCCAGCCCCCGCGTTCGTGAACGCAGAGTCCTAGTGATTGCTTCTCTACGAGACGCTGTTCGCGTTCGCTCCACTTCGTTGCGCTCGCAATGACATACCGTAAGTAATTTGGCGGACATGATATAAATCCTAAGTGCCACAACTAATTAGATGTCTCCGAAAAAGAATGTAGAGACGTAGCACTGCAACGTCTCTACAAGGGTTCTGCATAACGCATATTTAATTTCACCAGATGTCTATTCCTCACCGAATTTGGAATTTCACTTTTGAATATCCAATTGGAGAGCAACAAAATTTTTAGTGCAAGCCGCTAACCCTACAAATTTGTTGAGAATGGTAGAATAACTGTAAAGGTAGTTCCCACACCGATCGCACTTTCGACAAGAATCTCGCCACCATGTAAATCTACAGTCTGCTTGACGACGGACATCCCTAATCCCATTCCTGGGATATTGCCTGTATTACTGGCCCGATGGAACGGTTCAAAGATGTGTTCAATGTCAGAAAGGGGAATGCCAATACCAGAGTCTTGAGTCTGGAATATAGCTCGATCGTTGGCAGTAGTTACAGAAAACTTAATGGTGCTACCAATGGGTGAGTATTTTAGACAATTTGAGAATAAATTACTTAAAATTTGCCGTAGTAGTTTAGCATCTAGGTTAGCTTGGGTGCATTGACACTCACTGCTAAAAGCGATCGGATGTTGAGAGCGATCGCTCTGTTCTAATTCTTCTAGTAGATCGCGGCAAAATTCCACTAAATTTAGGGGGGTTGGATTAAACTCTAACCTGCCTGTTTCATCCTGACTTAGCAGCAATACATCATTCAACAACTGGGTTATATGCATAACAGATGTTTGAATGCGACGCAGGTGGATCTGTTGTCGCTTGTCGTCCCATAAATGGCGATAATGTTCTAGTAGCTCCGCAGAAGAGTGGATGGTAGCCAAAGGGGTGCGAAACTCATGAGAGGCAGTGGTGAGCAAGCGGGATTGAAGTTCACTAAGCTCCCTTTCTTTGACAAGGGCTTGTCGCATCGCCTCTTCTGCCCATTGCAGCTTGGCTTGAGTGCGCTTGCTTTCGCTAATATCCCGCAATAGCCAGCGCAGACCGACTAAGTTACCTTGTTGATTACGGATAGCAACCACTTTCACCGCAGCCATAATGGGTATTTTGTCACGCGGTCGCAGGGTTACTTCCCACTCTTGCATTTTCCAGCCTGGAACTTCAACGCGATCGCTCAGATGAGTCAGTTTCAAATAAAAAGCAATCAGTTCTTTCTCAAGTACAAAAATTCCTATCGGTTTGCCCAATAGGAAAGTCTTTGAGATATTGAACAGAGTATTTGCAGCAGAGTTAGCTTCCTGAATTACTCCTTTTGGATCGGTCACCAAATAGGCATCTGGTACTTCCTCAAAAAGTTCTTGGTAGCGTTGACGTTGTGCTATTAAAGACTGTTGAGCGTTTGATAATTCTTCATTCTGTCGCTGTAGGTCTTCATTAGCTACTTGCATTTCTTCCAAGGCTAGGTAGAGTTCCTTGAATACATCCGTGACGAGTTCAATATCTTCCTGTATTTTTTGCTGTTCACTCTGGCGTTGCAAAAGGGCGACGCGCTTACGCATATTTTGTAACTGTAAGGCTAAATCGTCCAAATTCACGCTCTTACTCCTAATTTGGATCTCTAAAGTTGGGTTTTATTTGAGATTCCCTCTTTGGACGATCTTAGCTTTTGGCGCTCAACAGTTAGTTCGACATCTCCAAAAATAAAATATGCGTTATCCATAAACCTTGTAGAGACGTAGCACTGCTACGTCTCTACATTAGACATCTGGTGAAAAAGATTGATAGGGAACCTCAATCTCCCTTATGTCCCTCAATTTTCCATCTGTCCTGCAAGGGTTTGTTCCCAAATTGGCAAATCCTCCGGTCGGTCAACATCAGCTAAAGGCGACAAGTTAGTATGTGATAAATTAAGTTTCTGGGCAATATCTACGGTTTTCTGAAATACTTGAGCAGTTCCCCACTCAATGTTAATGAATAACTCAGGGATGGGTTGGCGCAAACCAATTAAGTAATATCCACCGTCGATCGCAGGGCCTAGTACAAGGTCAAAGGTTTGTAACTTCTCAAAGGCTGTTGTTAGAATCTGGGCATTGACTCCAGGACAATCTGTACCGATGATAATTGCTTTTTCTGCACCAGATTGAAAAGCATCGAAAAGCGATCGCGCCATCCGCGAACCTAGATCCCCTTCACCTTGAGACTGGTAAACCAAATCCAACCCTAGCCAGTTTTGCATAAGTTGCGAATTGCCACCTGCAAACCGCACTTCCATAGATATGGCAATAGCTTTTTGCAATTCTTGAACTTGAGATATTGTATGTTCAGTCATTTTTCGTTGAAGATTGACAGCACCAAAATTTCCCAAAGCAGGTATCAGTCGGGTTTTTGTCTTCCCTGGTTCAGGATAGCGAGTAAAAATAATCAAATGCCGTTTTGGGCTTGCTGGTAAGTTCAGCACGCAATACCTTTTTTAATCAACTAAAAATATCTTAAACCTCATCTATGTTGAGAACCGTAGTTTTTGCCCTCACCCTAAATCCCTCTCTCTTCTTGGGCTACGGTGTACACACAAGTAGTATCTAAAAGGGTTTCAGGCGTTATAGACCCCTTAAATTGTCATTACGAGCGCAGTGATAACGGAGCGAAGTAATCACACAATCCCGTGAGTTTTTGCGATTGCTTCGTCGTTCCTCCTAGCTGCTCCCAGGCTGACAGAGCGATCGCACAATCCTATTGCTAGATGACGAAACCAAGTACTAGGGGGAATTTTAAGACTTGTGTGTACACCGTAGCTCTTCTTGGGAGAGGGACTTCTTTCCGGCTCCCCTTCTCCCAAATTTGGGAGAAGGGGCTGGGGGATGAGGGTTTTTTCTTTTCATACGGAAAGAACTATAGTTTTCAAGATGGACGCGGTTTAATAGCAATACTTATCATTTTCATTGGCTCTCAAATGATCGTTTCCAGTTTTTATTGCCCCTAAAATCGTAGAAACATAGACGCAACGTTTAGCCTTTACATCATTTTGGCTATATAGGGTAATCTGTCCAAGTGTTCTCAATGATGTGCTAGTACACTCATCTCCAACTTCATAGATAGGACAACCTTGATAGTTAAATAGAACTCGCCACACTTGTTCTGAAGTATGCTTTCGTAAAGTTGTCTCTTTTTTGCCTTTATTATTTTCCTCTTTATCAATGCGAATATTTGCCTCAAGTTCATACCAGATGCTGCTATTATTTCTAACAGCATCAGAAACGAACTGTCCTGATTCTGCTTCATGAACTGCCCATTGCACGACACCATTTTGGATGCGGAAACTAACTTGTCTAGTCAATTTGTCCTTAGTAGCTTGGCTTTGGGCTTGGCGCATTGCATAGTAAACTTGGTTTTGGGAAGTTTCGAGGCGGCGAATATTCACAAAAGTTAGCCAGCTGGGTATTCCCACAGTAGCTAATATACCAATTAATAGAATAACTACTAAAGATTCTAGTAGGGTAAAACCACTACTAGAATCTTTACTCAAAAGATTTTTTACATTAACTATAGACGGTAAATACACCCTAATATCCATTTTTGTCTTTTGATCGATTTTAAACTACCCAGCCGTTGAGCAATGTTTCTCTTTCTTGACTTCTTGCTTTACGTTGGTTAGTAATACTATCTAGCAAGGTTGGATGGATCAGGATGATGACAATTTTGAGTAAAAGTTTTAAGGTGAAATTTATATTCTCCAGTCTTGAAGGGTCATAAAGAAAATACTTCCACAGAAATATAGCTGATGCTATACCTTTTTGGCGATTCAATGGTTTTTGTAAGGCTTTACAAGTCAGGTATTTATATAAATTTGCTAGGCTTAAATTCCAACTCTGCTTTAGTGCTGTTCGCGTATTATCTGCTACAAAATTTCTTTCCTTATAAGCTTTCTTAAGCACTTGCAAGCAGCATTTTTCCTGCCTGATAAGATTAGAAGAAACTGAATTAGCACTGATGCGATATAATATTTGTACAGACGGTACGCATATAAAATTAAACTTAGATGCTAATCGCAGCCACATATCCCAATCCTGTGCCGCACTTAGAGATTCGTCAAAGCCACCTAATGTAATTAAAGCTTTTCTACAAATTAAGGGATTAGAACCATTCTCTAAAAAGTTATTTACCAACAACTTTTCATAAACATTCCCATTGACATTTACACGTTTACCAGAAAGGATAAATTCACCATCTTCATTAATATAATCAGTCCAACTATAAGCAACTTTTGCAGTGACGTTTTCTTGCAGGGCTTTTAACTGAGATTGAAGTTTACTAGGTGTCCAAATATCATCTGCATCTAAGAAACTAACAAATTCTCCAACTGCATGGTTTAGACCTCGGTTACGGCTAACATTTCCGCCAGCATTGGCATAGGAAAATACTTTTATTCGGGGGTCTTTAATTTGTACAACAATGTCCAAAGTTGAGTCTTGTGAACCATCATTAATTACAATTAGTTCTAGATCGCAAAAAGTTTGATTTAAAACAGATTCAATAGTATACTTAATAGTCTTTTCACTATTATAAGCAGGTATAATTACAGAAATTTTGGGTAAATTTTTGCTTAGGTTACTCATTTTAGATGGCCATTTTATTTTTTAATAATCTGCCTAGATTACATTTCAAGTAGTAAAAAGGACTCATCATACTAGCAAAATAAAACTCAATCTCAAAAATTGCAATTAGATTATTTTTTAATTGCCCTCTATACTGAATTAGATGTTGTAATACTCGGCGTAAATTCCCCAAGATAATTTTCACAAACAATATTGGTTTTTGCCAATGTTTAGTATTTATCAAGTGTAGTTGGAAAATACACAACCCACAACCACGTGCCAGAGTTAGTAGGTAATCTCTTTCCAATCGCCAATACGGTATTTGATGATAAGTATGCATGGTAGGGTTATACCAAATCTGCCAACCTGCATAATGTATATAAAGCAATGGTTCATAGTCATCACCTTGTACCAAAATACCAGGTAACTTCCCGCTTAAAGTAGGTCGTTGTGGTACGTTCTCACACCATACTTTCTTCCTGACAACAAGCGCCGCACCGGGAGGAAGTCTTAAATTCTCTGCATCAAATAAATGTGGATTTGAGCCATGTTCTCTAATAGCTAAAAAAGCTTGAATTCTTTCAAAATTTTCTGGCGGATTGACTTCAAAATCACCATGAATCTGACCACTCCAAGCACCTGCTTGAAGATGCTCTAATCCAAATGTATATGCTTCTGATAACCAATCAGGTGCAGGTAAGTTATCATCATCCAAAAATGCCATGAGTTCACCTCTGGCTTCACGGACTGCTCGCAGCCGTGCAAAAGCGGCTCCCTGTTCAGTTTCTAAAAAATATCTTAAATGGCACTTTCCATCATATATTTTTTTGTAATTTTGAACTACTTCAGATGTGTTATCAGAACTATTGTTATCCACAATAATAATTTCCCAGTTGAGTTTTTCTACTCCTGTCTGGGCTAAAAGTTTATCCAAAATTCTAGGTAAACGGGTTGCTCCGTTATATGCAGGAATAGCTACGCTAATATCTAAACTTTCAATTGCTAATTCAGTCATAATATCTAATATTTTCATAGCTCATTTTTTAAAATATCCATTTTTCCAGAGATAAAAAGGACTAATTAAACTACTTAAAAAAAGCTCCATTTCACAAGCAGCTACCAAATCTTGTTTCACCTGAGTTGGATATTTTAGTAAATGTAAAACTATTTTACGTAGGTCATTTATCATATAAGATAAAAGAGCAAATGGTCTATAGATATTTTTTACGTTTACCATCCTAGTTACATAACGGCTAAGTCCAATACCTCTAAAAAACGGGATTAAATAATCTTTTTGTAATCGAGATTTTGGGATTTTGTGAGAGATTTCCATTTCTGGGTTGTACCAAATTTCCCATCCTGATTTTTGAACGTAAGACAACATTTCTAAGTCTTCACTGGTAAGCATATTGCCTTGAACTCTCCCAGTTAAAATAGACTTATCTGGTACACTTTCTAACCAAGCTTGTCTACGGACAACAAGTCCGGCAGAGGGGGGTAGTATTTTTTTGGTTGGTTCATACAATAGTGGTAAATTACCTCGTTCTGTAATTGCTAAGAATGGAGCAATTCGATGAAAGTTTTCTGGTGGTTCTACTTCCCAATCAGGGTGAATTTGGCTGCCATAAGCTCCCGCCTTGGGATACTTTTCACCAAAAGCATAAGCTGCGGATACCCAATTGGATACTGGGTAGTTGTCATCATCTAGAAAACCTATGAATCTACCTTGTGCTTCTGCTACTGCCCTTTTTCGGGCATAAGCTGCTCCCTGTCGTGCTTCAAAGCAATACTTTAGAGGGTAAGGACACTGCCAACTTTTCTGATAAGCTTGAACAACTTTAGCTGTGTTATCAGTGCTGTTATTGTCTACAACTATAATTTCCCAAGAAAAATTTTCGGTGTGAAGTTGGTTTTGTAGTCGCTCTAATAGTTCAGGCAAACGACTTTGACCGTTATAAGTTGGGATAGCTACAGTAAAGTCAAGGTTTTCAGTCATTTTCTGAAAATAATATTTTGATTAGAATGTTTTTTATCTGTTGAGCCAATGGCTAATTTATCAGCGACTCTTAAATAAATGTATCAAATATTAGAACTGCACATGATATTTTAATTTTGCTATCAACGTGCAGTTTTATGTTCAGTGGTATTACGTATTTTTAAATAAAGATTCCTAGCAAAACCGCTTAATTGCATTGAGCGTCTTTTGCTGTTACCATTGCTCCCAAGAGAGTTTCCACAATGACGCATCGCTTTATACTAGGCGATGTAGAGTTTGTAGGGCTTGGTGCAGCTACTACTATTTTTAACCCTGTAGCAGTTCCAAAGTTTGGAGCTGGTAAAGTTGGTAAAGCTCCCATATAGTCAAAAGTAATCTGTGTTGACGCATTTGAAGCAGGGTAGGATACAGTAGAAGTAGAATTGACAGTATTTGCACTAGTAAGATTTGTGCCCAGCAGTAATTTATTAGAATTAGCTCCCACATCTGCCCCTAAAGGTTTCCATGTGCTGATTCCAGCAGTGGTACGATAAATAGCGACATCTACATCTTTAGTTGTGTTATCTGTCTGAAAACTGACACTGTAGCTAAGTTTATTTCTTTTAGCTTCGCTCTGTGCTTCTCGCAGTGCGGCTAAAACTGCATCGTTAACCTTATTTACCTGCTGTCGACTTAGAAAGGCAAACCAACCTGGAGCTGCGATCGCTGATAAAATTCCGATCATTAGCACCACTACAAGCATTTCTATTAAGGTAAAGCCAGCATCATGTTGAGGATGAAATCGTTCCTTGGTGTTTTTATTACACATCTTAGGGTGGAATAACTTTAAAGTTAGGTTGTCCATAATGTCTCACCATTAATTGATCTGCGTATATCAAGTTTATTTAGTATATAAATATCCACGTCCCTGAACGCGGACGCTTGCTGTTGGAAAGTAGGTTTGGTTACTTGAAGAGTAATCGAAATTGCTAGTTTGCAACCGAGCTAATGCATTGCCTCGTAAAAACACCTGTGCTGTGGTGTTGGCAACATCAACACAAGTATAAAAGCCCATAAAACTACCTGAGCTAAGTGTTCCAGTGGGGCAAGTAAGAGTTGTTGAACCAATAGAGGTTTGATCGATATAATCAACTAGTACTAAAGGTTGTTGAGTGTAAGCTGCCGAGGCTGTTGTCCATGAATTCATTTGGTTAGTTATACCTACCGCACCTGCGAGATTCAGGTTAAAACGCTGAAAACCTGCATCGGGGCAGTGGCTAGTGTCAATATATGTATCATTGGAATAACCAGTACAATTCCCAGCAGTACCAGTAGTAGTACCACTAGCAGCCAGAACTCCATCGCTAATTTCAAATCTGGCAATCCGAGCCGCATTTGACCAATTAGTACTACTATCTTTGATTAAATAGTAGGCAACTAGTGAGTAAACAAAAGTGTCGTCTGTTGTGCTGCCTGTAGTGCTGCTGGAAAGTGTAATCCCACCTGAAAGGAACTTGCGTTTCCAAAACACCAGAATTGGTTGACAAGTAGCAGTAGAACTACAAACACCAGCTGGTTTAACAGGGGGTATTTGGTCTTTAATTCCTGAGCTTGCTGGAACAGTATTTGAATTGGTAGTCAGTGCAGTTTGATTATATATGTAGACAGCTTGTTGTAAATCATTGCTAATATAATCAACTGCTGTCTGGAGTTCTTGTTCAGAACTTGCTTTGGCTTGCTCTTTCTGATCTGTACTGAGAATATTAACCATGAATCCTAGCAGTGGTGTCAGCACCAGGAATGCCAGCAATAAGGCTACCAACAGTTCTATCAGGGTAAAACCATTAACTTGCTGAACAAACTTAGAGTGTTTCAGCTGAATGCTGAGAAGAAATCTGAGTACATTCTTCATAACTACGGTATGCCCCTTAGTGATAGAAATACATATATTGAATGATGGTGTAAATATCCAATGTTGTAGTGTGAGTATCTTGCCTACTTGTAGCCAAAGGCGGGCAAGATGCCATTGGTGTCAACTTAAGGTGAAACCCTTATCAAGACGTCATATTGAGTTCATTCACTGACCATCACGATCCGCGTTACCCCACCCTAACCCTCCCCTTATAAAGGTGAGGGAACTAGATTTTCCGGTTTTCCCCCAATACATCGGGGGGATTAAGGGGGGTAAAACGCTTGTGGGATAAGTGTTTGAACTTAAGTTGACACTAATGGCAAGATGCCCACCCCACAAAAAGTAGTTGAGTATTTTTTTATTTGGAAGTCACTAATTACAAGTGGTGTTAGTATCACTAGTTCTGCTAGTAACAGCAAGACGCTGACATAGAGCATTGAAGGAAGTGTTTTTAGAACCAATTACAGTGGTCATTTCCACTAGTGGGGATTGGGTACTGCCTAAACTCCCAGTAAAAGTTTTTTGTCTATTATTGTTACTACTGGTGCTAGCGTTGACAGTTTTAGTAAAGTCAATATCTGACCGATAAACTCGAATTCCCAAACCGTAACCATCGATTGGTTGACCTGTTGTGGTATTGATTGGGGTACTTCCTGTTACTATAACTTTTGCAGCCTGAATGTAAAATAGGTTGCTTGTACAGTTTGGGGCAGTAATAGTTAGGTTGTTATTTGCGTCTTTTGTCACGCAATATAAGGATGTTGTTGCTGTAGGAACTGGCATACTTGTGGTGTTCGTGGTAAGTAAATTACCAGCTAATGTTCCATCGGGTGTAATAGTGGTAGTAGGGGGTGTCACTGCTCCGATTTTTAAACCATCGATGAAAGTTCTGACAGCTTGTGTGGCTAGTTCTACGCGTTTTGATTGAACGCGGGTTGCTGTTGCAATCACGATGGTAGGCGCGATCGCTGCCAGTAAAATAGCAACTATGATGATTGCTACCAGTGACTCGATGATCGTAAAACCAGACTCACCAGATAGTTGACTTATTTGCTGTGGTTTGGGCTTAATCATAGTTACTCACCGTTTCTAGAAATTAAAGATTAACTACAGCCAGAGGTAGGACGTTGAGTTGCATCGAGGGCATAACTACTGTCTGAGGCTTTTTTGGCACATAACAAAGTTTGCACCCATGTATCATCTCGACCAACTTCCCGGAAGTACTCATTGGGTTTGTTATTTGGCGTTATCGCTAATTTTTGTGAAAATGCGTCTGGTGATTGCGATAGCAAGGCGACATCATAACCCCACTGCCGATTGGGAGCCAGGTAGTAAGGTACTTGACCACTGCTATTAGCGATCGGATATCCTGACAGAGATGAGCCAGAACTTAAGTATGTTACAAATGGTGCAGTAGCATAGGCACTACGAGTTCTTTGGATAAAAGAGCCGTTAATTGTAGCTGCATAAGCTGCGCTTAAGTCGCCAGTTGGGTTCCAATCTTCCAGTAAGCGGGCAAAGTTGTGTAAACCACCATTATCTTCTGTAGGACGAGCTGGGGTGTCTCCCCCTGCTGCAACTAAGTTGAAGGTGGTAGGTGTTGCCGCTTGCAGCCAATAAGTATCCTGTGTATTGCCAGGGCCTATTATGTTACCAGATCCTGATGATGCTGGTGTCTGATCAGAAGTGCTGAAAGCAACGTTAATTTGTAACACTGGTGATAACGTTGGTTGGTTTGTTGTACCAGCAGTAAATGTTGTTGGTGAAACAATTGTTGGGGGATTATTATTATCACTGTTGCTTGATTGGAACCATAGAGCATTAGCTGTGGTATCTGGTGTATTGCTACTATTAAAACTACTCAGTTTAAATGCAGTTATCGCATGAGGTATATTAGGAGTTGTAGTAGTCTTGATACCTATAATGATTGGTTGACTATTATCAAGCACGAGTTGTCCAGATGTAGTATCACGCTGAAAGGCAATACGGCGAGGATACCTCAGATAACTGGCATCCGGTGGTACTGCTGTTGTACCAGCCTTGTGCTTAGTAATGTTAAATGTCGAGCCGATAGAGTTGTTAGTATCTGAGGCTTTTATACCTGATGGATATGTAGTATCACCAGGTAGTGTTACCCACCAATCAGTAGCTGGATTATTGCAAGCTGAAACAGGTAGTTTATTACATACTTCCATTAAGTACTCTGGGGCAGTTCTTCTTCGCTGGATGGGTGTAACAAAGTTATTGAGGTAAGAACTACTTTTACTGCTAAGGGGCAAGCCGTTACTACCATACCAAGCAGCATTGATGACATTGGCGTTGTTACCAAACCCATTGTTCTGAAATGCGGTAATAGAAGTGTTATCCCCCAAGTTATTATTCAGGTCATAGTCTCCATCGCTGCGGAAACCTGTCACAAAGGTAGTAGAAAGAAGTGTGATCGCATCTGACAACACGCTGGCAGGTCGCCATGCGTCCCCAGTGGTACAGCTTGTTGTTGGTAGTCTAGGATCACCAGTACGACAAGCAAAGTTGAGATTAAAGTCTGATGAGGTTCCACCGCGAGTGTAAAAATTATCAGACCAATTACTAGCGAGAGCTGTATTGAACTCTTGTCCAGTATGTTTATTAAAGTCGCCTTTAATATATACAGGCAAGTTAGAAGCTAAAATCAAGCCTTTTTCTGCATCTCTGTAAGCCTGAACACGCCAGATTGGATTGCCATTGATTAACATAATGGCGTTGGGACGGCGAGTTGGGTCAAGTATGAAGTCTACAGGGCTTTGTGTTTTTTGTGCATCTGTACCACTAGTAGAACTGGCACTTAAATCTAAAAGTGCATCATCACGAGTAGCGTAAATAATACCGCTATTGGGAATTAAGTATTCTTGTACTGCTGCTGGGCCTGAGCCATAGGACTTTCCGCGCAACAGATTAAGGTCTAATACAGTGGTGCGAATTTCCAGAGGTTGGCGGTTTTCTTTGGCGAGGTCATAGTCTGGAGCCGTGGAACCAGTAGTAGGAGATGCAGGTGGTACAATTGCTACTGTCCCAGTTCTATTTCCATTTACACCATCAGAGTTGGTGAAAGTTTCTACACCAACTGTTGTTTGATCTTTATGAATTGCCTTAATCTGTCTGGCATCTAAAAAAGCAGTTTCGTAAATTGTGCCGTGAGGGATGACGCTATTACTTGGAGAGCCGATAGTACCATCTAATATTTGGATGGCACAAATAGCAGCATCAATAGCAGACTGCTGTGAAATTGTCCGAGAGGAAGCTGCTAGTCCCAGAGCAGTTTTTAGTATTTCATTTACGTACCGCCCATTGGGATACCTTAAACTAGCTTGGTAGTTTAGTAAAGCTGAATAGTCAGAAACAGCCTTTGTTGGAGCTGCGTAGACAATGCCATTATGGGAGTTGCCACCTGTGGCGTTATTAAATGGAAGAGTTGCAAGGTTCTTAGCTGTAGTGCTATTAGTGGGGTCATAGTAACTACTTATACAAGCAATGGGGGTAGGGGTTGTAGCACTGTAGCCACTAGCTTTGTAGTGATACACTGCTGTAGCCCGCATTCGTAAATATGGTTGACTGGATACTTGGATTGTTGTGTAGTCAAAACCGCCTGTTACATCTCTAGCATCAACGCTTGTTGCAACGGTAGCTGTTTCCGATGGAACTGGCATCATATCTGACCAGATTCGGGTTCCAGCTGCGCTAAAGTCTGTAGTACTAACAATCAAATTACTAGGCAAATAAATCCCTGCACCAGTGACTACCCGTAAGCCACCCACAGGAGCGCCGGCAGTAGTTGGTACTGTAGCAGCTGCTGTTTCCCAATCTCCATCTCGAACAACAGTTCCTAAATCAGCTAGTTGCTGTACACGACTGCTGCGAGTGCGAGTTCCACTTCCGCTATCCCAGTTAATATTTGCAATATTTTGGGTATCTGTGGTGGCATCCGAACCAACAAATGTCGTTCCATTCCACCACAATGCAGGTAGGTTATTGCCAAGCAAAACGCGATCGCCAACGTATTGTTCTTTACCTAGTTGTTGTTCTGTAGTTGGTTGTGTAGCACTAGGTAGCAGGTTAGAACTACTAATGTTAAGTGTCAAATTGGAATAATTAGTTTTAGTTTTACCATCACTAGGATCAAAGGGATAAACCCAAGTGTCTGGTGGACGCAGTGACTGACCACTTCCTTGTAAAACTGTACTAGTGGTATAATCTATACTAGTCGTAGGATTTTTGATTGCATCTCCACCAAAAGCAACTTCAGCATAGGGTACACGGCGGGTACGGTCTTGAAAGTAAAGTACTAACTGGTTATTACGGATAGTAGCTTGTTGCGCTGCACTGGCAGTTGATGTGGTTAGATTTAATAGTTGTAGTTGCTGTGTAATGGCATCTTGGACTTCCTGTGGGTCAGTGGATGTAGCGTTAGCCATCTGTGCTTGCACCAAAAGATTGATGCGCTGTGCGTAAGCTAGGCTATTGTAGGCAATATTATTAGGTTGGTCAGTTACTGATTTGTTAGGTTGAACACTAAGACTTTGATTGGGACTAACTGCTTGTCCTTGGAATAAATGTACTACAGTACTGTTACTTGAATCACCAGTAGCAGTAAAACCACCTGCTCCTAAATTGCCACCAACAACAATTTTGGCATTATCCTCACTGTAGAAACAGGAATTTTGACTACTAACTTGATAAAGTGTGATAGTATTAGAGCCGCTACCAGTTAGGAAATTGCTATTAGTCAAGATCCGTCCATTTAGGTTAAATTTAGGACCAGGGGTAAGTTCTATATCATCGTTATAAACCACCGCATTGTTAACTAGCGGTAGCTGTACACGGTCTTGTTGATACTCTAAACTTGAAAAACCTTTATTCCCATTAAAAGCTTCGTAGTTACCTGCATCACTACCCGTTGGTAGGTTAGCGTTAGTGATAGGAACATTAGCAGTGTAGACAAAAAAGCTTTTTTGGAGCTGACCAGCAATACTAACCCAGCCCGTACTCCCCACCAAAGTAGCACTTGTTCCCACACTATTTTTACAACTGTTGCTTACAGTACCAGAAGTCATGGGCGGAGTTCTTGCCTCTAGAGGGTTTCTAGGGCGGCTGTATGTGCCACTATTTATAGGCGGAGTTCGGAAGTAAATTCCATAAATAGTATAGGAGTCAAATTTCCCATTGTTATTTGTATCAATGGGGAACCTCCATGCAGTTGCCAAATCTGATGGCTGACTTTCTCCTGTTGGTACAGTTGCATAATTATAATGGAGTTTTAGTGGAGTTTCGTCTCCAAAAGTATATTGAGGCAAATTAACACTACTACTTAAGGTACTCTCTAAAACTGAATCTGAAGGTACAGCTCGTGGTAGTTGATTGTCACTAAATAGCTTGTCTAATTTTGCTCTAGCTCTGTCAAGGGCTGGTGCTGCGGCGTTAAGTACAGCTTGATTCACTCTAACATTACTAGCATTTTTGGAGCGTTCAAAAGACCGAAACAAAATTGCAGTTGTTAACAAAACAACTACTAAAACTACCATTGCCACTGTCGGCAACAAAAATCCAGCATTCTCAGAATTACGTCTTCTTCTAGTACCAGAAATAGTCCGCAGTATCCAAATAATTTGCCTGTTAATCGCAGCTAAACACTTCTTGCTAATTTGTTGTAACGTTTTTTGTATTGCCTTGAATAGATGAAATTTTCGAGACATAGCGGCTTTCCTGTCAAGTGATTTGTGGCAGAGTTTTTGTTTTTCTAAAATCTGAAAATATGCCTATAAAGTAATTTTTAGGCATAACAGGAGGTTGTATTTATGTAGTTAATACATCTTGTTTTATTAACTGCCAAGTAAGGTAGCTATAACAAAAGATAATTTATTAAAGTTATATCATTTATGAATTGTTCATCTTATCCGGTAAATACTGATTTTTGGCAAATTATTTAATTCAAGCCCGATAAAGAAGAAGAGCATAACTTCACAGTAGAATTGCGGAAATGTATTTTAGCTAAAGGCAAATTTATGAAGATGTTGTTAACAGAGTAAACTTATAATACCCACCTGTTAAAGGAAAGATATCATTTGGATGCCAAATAATCAGATGTTCGGTTTAGATTCTTCCATTACTTTCATTTATTAAGGCTATGTACAACTTCATATCTGACCTCTTTTTGAGTCGGGTATGGTGTACAAACAAGTCTTCTATAGTTGCCGCATAGGGTTTAGCCCAATATGCTTGGGTTAAGGATTTTTGGTACTGATTTTAGGCTTGTAGAGATGCGAAAGCATATAGCGGGACATTCGCGATCGCGTCTAGTAGAGAAGTACAATTTCGCGTCTATACCAAGGATTTTGGGCTTAACTGAACGGTATTGATATTGTCCCCGCATAAATTAGTTGAATCAAAATACCTCTCCCTGGTTTTACTAAGAGTACTCCAAGTAAAAAAATGCCCAATTGTCATTGCGAGCGAAGCGAAGCAATCGCAGCTCTTGGGATTGCTTCGCTTCGCTCGCAACGACGGGTTTTGGATCATTTATTTTTTGGAACACTCTAACCCAAACCTGCGCCTCTCCGAGTCGGAGAGGCACAGACAAGGTAGGGAGAAGTTTCTTTAAATCAGGTTAATTTAGAGGATGTTTGAAAAGTGTTTGACTCTGATTTTAATTGCGTTGTTACCCCCCTTAGTCCCCCCTTTACAAGGGGGGAAACAAGAAAAATCCGGTTCCCTCCTCAATATATCGGGGAGGGTTAGGGAGGGGTAAAAAATATTTGATACATCAATCACGACTTTTCAAACATTCTCTTAGAGTGAATTTATAATTTTAAAAAATAGTTGATCAATCTTCACTCCTAAGTTTTAGCTCCTGATTTAGGTTTATTGCTAACTTCTAAAGGCAAGAAAATCGTCAAAACTTCCCCATAGTGTGGACGCTGACGCACAATCAATTTACCACCGATCGCCTGAAACAAATGCTTAGTTGCGGCGATATTCAAACTAATCGTACCCGTTTCCGGTTGGAACATCAGCAATTGACCTAGAGCTTTGCGAATTGGTGGTGTTGCAGGTGTGGCGGTTTTGCTCGAATCTTTACACCCGAATTGAGGGGATAATTGTAACTTAAGTTGATCTCCAGCCGGAATAACTTGTACTTGAATATGGCTACCAGGGGGTAAACTGCGAGTGAAATTCTCTATCAAACCAGTGAGTACCTGATCCAGCATCATAGGATTACTTACCACTGTTGGTAGTTGCTGGGGTAAAACAACATTTAAAGTTAAGTCCCGCCGATGTGCTGCTTGTTCCCAACGGGGAATACTCTGCTGCAACACTTGATCTAAAGACATCGGTGTGAGTTGAGTTTTTGAGGGTTTTGCAGAGGAAGTAGTTTCCAGTTCTGCTGCCTTAAACAGCAACTCCATCCGGTCAATTTGCTCAGTACACTCGTGATCGATAATTTTTAAGCGATTGATCGCATTCGTATCTAAGTCTCGCCGCTTCAACAGCAGACGAGTCATAGTGCGAATAGTTGTTAAAGGCGTGCGGACTTCATGAGCAAAGGCTTGGAGCAATTCTACATCAGGATTTTGGGATTGGGGATTGGGGATTGGGGATTGGGTATGGGGTATGGGGCATGGGTTATTCTCCTTGTCCCCAGTGCCTATTCCCCACTCCTTATTGTCTTCTGGTTCTGTTAATTTCTGAAGCAACAACTGGCTAAACTGCATCATGATGCGGTAATCTGGTGCTACCGGGGAATACTGTTGTACTGATGCATCCAGGCGGGCGAAAAATTCGGGATTAGCAAGCATTACCCTTGCTCCTAGCGATCGCCAAGCTTGCTGTACTACTTCTGGCTCAAAAGAAAATGAAAAGGTCTTTTTACCGTTTTTGTGTGTCGCCAAAACCAGCACTAATCTAAATTTATCAGTAAAAACCAAGCAAAATTGCTCTGACCCCAGAGGATCGGCAGGTAATAAAGGAAGTACCGATTCATGGGGAGCAATTTCTTCAGTTATAGATGCGTTCGCATGGCCCAACTCAGATATCGCATCTCGCATCTGAAATGGCATCAGCGCCAAAGGGTTAAATGGTTTTGCCGTAAAAGTTACTGTTTCTAAGCTTTGAGTCAGTCTTGGCTGACTAAATAAGGGTGCTGGTGCAGCTAAGACTAATCCTTGGGTTGTGTCAGGTGAAACAATCGCTAAGGTATTTAATAGCAATTGTTCTGTAGCCGCCAGGCTGACACGCCACTGCCGTTCTGCTTTATCCGGTGAACATTCAGCCACACTTGATTGATTTTGGGCCAAGATTTCGCTCAAGCTTGGCAATATCCATTCGTACACAGGTTTTCACCCCTTAATTCAAGAGCGAGTAACAGTGTCTAGGTTAGACATTTCACTACTACCTAAGAGGTTATAGCTATTTCTGGACTGGTGAAAGTGGTAGAACCGAACAATTTGGGCGCAATTTCCCCTATGTATGAACTGGAGCAAACACTTAAAAGTCGGGCAAGTAGTCTACCTACAAAGTGAATAGGGGAGCGGGATAAGTAGTTGGACAGAATGAAGCGTAAAGCCTTCGGCATAGCTTCGCTTAACGCGGTAGCGTCTTGTAGAGATACGGAAAATTTTACGTCTCTACATTCAAGTTCATACCTCTATTCAGCAACGCTTTTAATTCAATACTGTTTTTACAAATAAAACTATACTTAGCTAGCCCAAAACTAACTCGTGTCTAACCACTCATTCCAAGTATGTCGCATTTTTTGAGTAGATTAGCAATAGAGACAAACAATACTCAAAGGCACTTTATGACTTCTTTTGAAACTTCAGTTGAAAATTTGGTACTGGTTGCTGGTGCTACTGGTGGAGTAGGGCAACTGGTGGTAGGCAAATTATTGGAAAAGGGTTTGAAAGTTAGTGTCCTAACACGCAATGCCGCAAAAGCTGAAGAGATGTTTAACCAAAGAGTAGAAATTGCTGTTGGTGATATCCGGCAACTATCGACACTCCCAGATGCAATGCCAAATGTCACCCACATTATCTGCTGTACTGGAACCACTGCCTTTCCCTCTGCGCGATGGGAGTTTGACCAAACCCCGAACTTGCTTGAATGGGGAATCACTTTCCTTAACCCCAAATCTAGCGAAATCAAAGCAAAGAATAGTCCAGCAAAGGTTGATGCCGAAGGTGTCAGCAACCTAGCAGTATCAGCACCTCGGAATTTGAAGCGCTTCGTTTTCGTCTCTTCCTGCGGAATTCTGCGTAAAGACCAGTTCCCTTTTAGTATTCTCAATGCTTTTGGCGTATTAGATGCCAAACAAAAAGGCGAAGAATCAATTATTAATTCAGGATTACCCTACACTATCATTCGCCCAGGACGTTTGATTGACGGCCCTTATACCTCATACGACCTCAACACGCTGTTGAAAGCAAAAACAGGGGGTAAATACGGTGTGGTACTAGATACAGGAGATGCACTTTCGGGTGATACAAGCCGGATTGATGTAGCAAACGCTTGCGTCGAATGCCTTTCTTACCCAAGTAGTTCCAATAAAATTTTTGAAATAGTCAACCAAGGACAAAGACCGCCTGTAATTGATTGGGAAACTCTTTTCTCTAGGCTGAAGTGAGTGCTGAGTGCTGAGTAATATTTGATCTAATTCCCAATGCCCAATTCCCAAGCTTCTGTAGTTTATTACCTCTAAAGACGGCAAACACCACTCTGACGTTACGGTTCACCCTAATTACTGAAAGTATTAATTCTCATACATTAGACAGAGTGAAGGCAAATTAATCTATGAACCAACTAAAAACACAATTTAGTTAGTTTAACCGTCCCAAGCAAGGTTCGGGAAACCACCCTTCATGGATTGGCTACCACTAAGCTTCAGTATATATATCAGCATAATCTGGAGTTTTTAACCCCAGGAAAGCCAAATCAAAGGTATTCGTGCTGAATTGGCTGATTTATTGACCCTATTGGTTCAAAATTTAGTCCTTTATATTCTCATTCATTCATTTGTAGTTATACGGAGCCAGCACCTAAAATGGCAAAAGTAGTTGGAATTGACTTAGGAACAACGAACTCCTGCGTGGCAGTGATGGAAGGTGGTAAACCCACAGTAATTGCTAATGCTGAAGGTTTTCGGACAACGCCATCAGTAGTTGCATTTGCGAAAAATGGCGATAACTTGGTTGGCCAAATCGCCAAACGCCAAGCGGTGATGAACCCCGAAAATACGTTTTACTCAGTCAAACGCTTTATCGGTCGCCGTTACGACGAAGTAAGTAACGAAGCTACGGAAGTTTCTTATAAAGTCCTCAGCAGCAACGGCAATGTCAAATTAGATTGTCCTGTAGCTGGTAAACCGTTTGCTCCTGAAGAAATTTCTGCAAAAGTTCTTCGCAAACTAGTTGAGGACGCTAGCAAATACCTGGGCGAAACCGTAACCCAAGCTGTAATCACTGTTCCCGCATACTTCAACGACTCTCAACGCCAAGCGACAAAAGACGCTGGAAAAATTGCCGGGATTGAAGTTCTGCGGATTATCAACGAACCTACCGCCGCTTCTCTGGCTTATGGGTTTGATAAGAAGAGTAACGAAACCATTCTCGTATTTGACCTTGGTGGTGGTACCTTCGACGTATCGGTGTTGGAAGTAGGAGATGGAGTTTTTGAGGTACTAGCTACATCTGGGGATACCCACCTTGGTGGTGACGACTTCGATAAAAAAATAGTTGATTTCTTAGCTGAAAAGTTTAAGAAAGCCGAAGGTATTGAACTACGAAAAGACAAACAAGCTTTACAACGTCTGACGGAAGCCGCAGAAAAAGCCAAAATTGAACTTTCTAGCGTCAGCCAAGCAGAAATCAACCTGCCATTTATCACTGCTACCCAGGATGGGCCCAAGCATCTAGATACAACCCTGACTCGCGCCACCTTTGAAGAACTTTGCTCTGATTTAATCGACCGTTGTCGTATTCCCGTAGAAAACGCCCTGCGGGATGCCAAGTTAAGCAAAACCGATATTGATGAAGTAGTGTTAGTTGGTGGTTCTACCCGTATTCCCGCAGTTCAACAGATTGTGAAGCAGGTATTGGGTAAAGACCCCAACCAAAGCGTCAACCCTGATGAAGTTGTGGCAGTTGGTGCAGCCATTCAAGCTGGGGTACTGGCTGGTGATGTAACTGGCATCTTGCTGTTAGATGTCACACCGCTATCTTTGGGTGTGGAAACATTGGGCGGCGTGATGACCAAAATTATTCCCCGCAACACCACAATTCCCACCAAAAAATCGGAAGTCTTCTCCACTGCTGTGGATGGACAAACCAACGTAGAAATTCACGTCCTCCAAGGTGAACGCGAATTCTCTAACGATAATAAGAGTTTGGGAACCTTCCGCCTTGATGGTATTCCTCCTGCACCACGCGGCGTTCCTCAAATTGAAGTGGTGTTCGATATTGACGCTAATGGAATCCTGAACGTTACCGCTAAGGATAAAGGTACTGGTAAAGAACAGTCCATCAGCATAACCGGCGCTTCCACTCTGGAAAAAAATGACGTTGACCGGATGGTAAGAGAAGCTGAACAAAACGCTTCATCTGACAAAGAACGTCGTGAGAAGATTGAACGTAAGAATCAAGCTGACTCTCTAGCATACCAAGCTGAAAAGCAGTTACAAGAATTGGGCGATAAAGTTCCATCTGCTGACAAGACCAAAGTTGAAGGTCTGGTGAAAGAACTGCGGGAAGCAGTTGCTAAAGAAGACGATGAGCAAATCAAGAAGCTGACCCCAGAATTGCAACAAGCGTTATTTGCTGTTGGTAGCAACATCTATCAACAAGCTGGTGGTGGTGCTGCACCTGGTGCTGAACCTCAAGATAGCGGTTCTACATCTAGTTCTGGTAGCGGTGATGATGTAATTGACGCTGATTTTACAGAGAGCAAATAATTCTCCTACTTCTTTTAGGAAGATTATTTTGTCTCACCTCATATTACCCACCCAGGAATTTGCTTGGGTGGGGATTTTTTTGGGATTTATTTAAATCCCTTGATTTAAAAATAGCGGCGTATTGCAATACGCCACTTTTGTCATAATTATGTGGGTTTAATATTCTGTTACCAAACCAGGGAAATATAAGACACCATCAACAAATTTTGCATGAAATCGGCGGTCGCCACCTTTACCTAAGACTTTAGATTTCAAATCGTAGCTTGATTCTTGGTAAGTCACCAACCCAACATTACCGCGAGAAGGTACTTGCCCTTTCTCAATGGCTTTTAAATGTTTCCCTTTTCGATCAAATTTTAATCCCAGTTTTATTTATTCACTGGCAAATGAAACTAGCAGACCACTGATTGAAAGATATACAGTATCAGGTTGAATATCTGCCCAATTATCGGGTAAAGCTTCCATGAAATTAATACTGGTATTGGCAACACTACCGCTTGATTAAAGACTCTGTGTATTGGCATTTGCAATGGGACAAGGGGCTGATTGAATAATTGTGATTATTCCTCAAAAGTAAGAAGTCAGAATTCAGGAGAACATTGGATGAATAAATATGCCAATGATGCTATAGCAATCCGATTTGATTTCTGAAATTATTTGCGTAGGCTGGGAGTGGGGAGTAGGCAAGAAGCCTCTTTGAGTTGTACTGAGTTTTTTCAAAAATCAAATATGAGTCCTATAGTAGTCTGTCAAGTTTAAATTGATAGGTAAGAAAGTTCGTAGTCAGGACTTCAGTCCTTATTTTCTAAGCACTAAAGTGCTTACTACAAACTTTTCATTACTAGCTTGACAGACTACTAGATTCCTTCTACTTCTGAAGTATGACATCTGTTAGCGGTAGCGGGGCGTTTAGCCTGTACTGAATTCTTACTTTAAACTTTTCTCCCACGGGCTGCTAGGAGTTCTAGAATAACGCCATTTGTCCAGCCGAAGCCAACTTCGTTAGAACTGTATCCAAAGGAGATGTCATCAGAAACATTGGCAGAACAACGTTCAACATCGTATTTCTCTACTAGAGTCTTATGACGACCGAATTCTTTAATTACCATTGCGAGGAATTTATTGGCAATGCGATCGCCTTCTGCATGATAGCCATAGCGGTAAAGTCCAAGGACGGCAATTAACGTCAGTGGTGCCCAACCAAAGGGGGCATCCCACTGGTTTCCAGTGACACTATTACTGGTCAAAATTCCTCCCGGTGCTTCAAACAACGAGAGATTTTCGACGACGCGCTGGGCTTGGGCTTGAGAAGCAATTCCCAGCCACAGAGGATAAAACGTTGTAGCAAATATGTAGCGGCGGCATTCTCCACTCTGGAAATGATAGTCGAAATAGAGTCCCTGTTCTTCATCCCAGAGATACTGATCGATCCGATCGCGGCGGATATCTGCCCGATCGCTCCATTGCTGTTTCTGTTCCTCGTTCCCCAAAATACCGTTAATTTGCGCTAAGTCTTGTTCCATCTGATACAGCAAACTGTTGAGGCATACAGGAGCGTAGTAGAGGATATCAACACTGAAAGGGCCAAATCGGTTGGTGATATCAAAACCGGACTCGCGCATGGTGCGATCGCCCTTGTAAAATAAACTGGTCAGTTCGTCATTTTCACGATCGTAGTAAAGATTAATGTCGTAATCTTTAACTTCAAATGTTTGGTAATATTCCTTGACGCGATCGTAGTGACTTTTTCCCTCCTCATCTCGTTCGGAAAACAAAACTTCTGGCGCAGGGCCTTCCCCAAAGGCATAAAATCTCGATAAGCCTGTTGCAGCATTGAGATGGGGCGGTACTACCCAGTAATAGTAAAATTGCTCTAAAAGCGGAACGGTTGACTTTAACCATTCTTCATCATGGGTATGCTGGAATAACGCCAAAACCATCATACTGAGAACCGGGGGCTGCGATCGCGACAGCATATAAGTCCGGTTGGAATTGAGGATGGTGCCGTAATGCTGGACTTGGTATAATAATTGGTCAACTTGGCTTTGCGCTAGTTCCCATTCTTCATCGTGCAAAAGTCCCAGCAATATAAAGTAGCTATCCCAGCCATACATTTCGTTAAAGCGACCACCTGGTACGACATAAGGCCCTGGTAGGTATAAAAGTCCATGCTCTTGAATCGCTTCGACTTGGGAGGGTAAAGTGCGAATTTCAATTCTTTGCATATCTTTTGCAGATAGCGATCGCTCTAATACGGTCTGAATGTTAGGACAATCTTCTGAGGGGGAAATGTAGACGATCCAGGGAGTTTCTGTTTCGTGGTCTAGTTTGCTATCCTTTGCAGATTTTAATAAGTCTTGGTGCGATCGCGTTAAGGTTTTCCAGGTTTTTTTGATGTGGGCGCGTACGGTGTCTATCTGTGTGGTGGTGGGTGTGGGGGGGGTGGACATAGTTTTGAGGGGTGAGGAGGGGGAGGAGGATTTTTTTAACGCAGAGGTACGCGGAGGTTTGGGCTTTTTATTGGGTGCTACTGACTAATAGGGCGACGGGGAAATGGGCGAGGGCTGATCCGATAGATAGGGTTTGTGTCGTTTTTAAGGGTTGCTGAGTTAGAAGGTTTTTCCAGGTGAGGGGGTTCCTGGGGGTAATTGGAGGTGCGTATCTTGCCAAACTGACTCACCCAAGGGGTTGTCTTCAGATTGGATAAGGCTGGTTAGAAAGCGAGGGGCGATCGCGATCGCTGTTTGATTCCCTTCCCGGCGGGCAAAGGCGATAATGTGATTGGCGTAGGTTCCCTGAACTTCTAAGGGCAGATAGTCGCCATCCTGGAATAATGAGACGTAGTTTGTTCTAGCTTGGAGTAATTGAGCCGTTAAAAACAGTTTGATTCTACCGTCTGTTTTGTCTTTCAGTAACTCTTGAATCAGTCCGAGAATATCTGTTTTCACTTGTTCGCGGATGGCGCTTAAGTAAGTGCGTCGCTGTTCAAAATCTACGGGACGGCGATTATCTGGATCTACTAGACTCAGTTCCCAAAGTTCTGTTCCCTGGTACAAGTCGGGTACGCCGGGTGCGGTAATTTTCAGGAGAGTTTGGGAAAGAGAATTGAAAATACCATAGGCTGCAATTCGCTGTTGAAAGGGACGAAAAGCTTCTAGAAATTCCCCGGAGATGGAAGGGTCGAGTACTTTCTCAATAAAGGAGGTACAAGCTTCTTCATACTCACTATCAGGTCGCAACCACGCTGTATGGACTTTTGCTTCTCTAATTGCCTTAATTATATAGTCCTTTACTCGTTCCACGAAGGATGCGTGTTCTTGTTCCGCAAAGGGAAACGCCCCTACAAGGGTTTGATAGAGAAAATACTCATCGTTGCGATCGGGTATAGCAAACCCGTGGCGATGGCTGCGATTTCCTCGATTAATAGCACTCCAAGTATTTACCTGTTGATCCCATTCATCGGGAATTTCTGACAACACATTCAACCTGGCCCGTACATCTTCGCCGCGTTTGGTGTCGTGGGTGGCTGTGGTGTTCATTGTATGAGGCCAGGTTGCTTGGTGCTGTTTATTAAAGCCATGAAATTTAGCTAAGTCGATCCCAAAATGACCGGGATTTCCCCCGACTTCATTCAGCGACAGCAAGCGATTGTAAACATATAAGGTGGTGTCTTCTACGCCTTTGGCCATTAGCGGCCCACTATATTGCTGCATTCGCAAGACAAAGTATATCCACTGTTCCCGTTCTGTTTGAGTGAGAGAATTATCAAACTCTAGCAGCATTAACTTTTCAATAAAGGTCAGTTCGTGCTGCAATAGGGGCGTTTGTTCTTTGGCTTGGCTAATTACTTCTTGAATGGTAGCGCGATCGCTATCTCCAATTCCATCTGGCGTAATATAAGTACGGTAAATCGGGAACAGTGTCAAAACTTCTGCGATCGCTCTTTTCAAGCCATTCAGGGTAAAATCATTGCCGTAGCGATATTTGCTAGATATGTTCTTTAACAAAAGAGCCAAATTGTCAATATCACCGGCTAAATTCTTTTCAAGGATCAGGTGCTTTTTCTGTTTGACTACTGATGAATAATCTATTCTTGAACCAATAAAGTTCTGATAAATTTTATCGAAAGATGATTCATTTTCAGCTTGACAAAATACGCCATTTACATAGTTGAGAAAGTCATATCCCGACGTACCTTCAATTCCCCAGTTTTCTGGCAATTCTTCGGTGATTTCTAAAATTTTCTCGACTGTAATATAAACATCTCCCGCTTTTTCCCGCAGCCTTTCTAGATACTGAATTGGGTTATAAAGTCCATCAATATGGTCAATGCGTAAACCTGTAAATTTGCCTTCTTCAACCAGCTTCTGAATTAGGCTATGAGTGTTATTAAAAACTCGCACTTCTTCAACTTTAACCGAAATTAGTTCGTTGACAGTAAAGAAACGGCGGTAGTTCATCTCTTCCGCCCCAACTTTCCAGAAGGCGAGACGGTAAAATTGGTCATTTAGTAATTCATCTAGAAGGTTAAAGCTATCTGAATTCCCTGGTTCTCCGTTGAAAGTTTGGATATTTTCGTCAATGAATTCGCGGATAGCATCGTTTGTGGTGTAGAGTTCCCAAACTAATCCTTTAATAAAGGCGATTTGGTCTTGTCGCTGTTTTCCTGCAACTTCTGAGGGCACATTCTTGAGAATATACAAAATACCCAATAGTTTAATAAAATCGGGGTGATTGCGTCCCAGTGTGCGCGTGAGTTTTCCCAAATTATGGGTAATAAATTTTGTATAAGATTCTAATCGTAGCGGCAGTTTTAAGCTGTAATAGTTTACTGTTAAACCGTTTTGTTCGTATTGTAGTTGGATGTGTCCGTTTTCTAAGGATGCACCATAGAAATCTCCTAGCAACGGAGCGAGAATTCGCTCGTGGCGATCGCCAAAGGGAGCATTCCAAGAAAGGTCAAAGTAGTCAGTATAGCTAGAATCTGGGCCGTGTTCCAATACGTCCATCAAGTAATCGTTTTCGCTGCTATAGGCCATGTGGTTGGGCACAATATCTTGTAACCACCCCATACCAAGGGATTGCACTTCATCGACTAAGGCATCAAAGGATTCAGTAGTTCCCAGTTCTGGATTAAGTTGAGTGGCATCTACTATATCGTAGCCGTGGGTACTCCCGGAGCGGGCCTTGAAAATGGGAGAAGCATACAAATCGGAAATACCTAAATCTGCTAGATAAGCTGCGATCGCTTTAGCGTTGTCGAAGCCAAATTGGGGTGTAAACTGAATTCGATAAGTTGCAGTAGGAATTCGCATATTTTTTTCGTGGGAGTAGGGAATTTGAACCTTTTATAGATTGTTTGAGAAGTAGTTAGCTGTGATTTTGGGCACTTGTTGATCCCCCCTAACCCCCCTTAAAAAGGGGGAAGAATCAAAGTCCCCCTTTTTAAGGGGAGCCACTGCGTTGGGCGGGTTCCCCGACTTGAAGCACGTGGCGTGGATTTAGGGGGATCTAGAACGTTTTGTTACCAACAAGAGGACTTTTCAAACAACCTTTTTGCTCGAAACTTGAGGTTATGAGATTGAAACTTGAAGTTTTAACTCTCCCCCTCATCCTTTTTCATAGAGGACTAAGCTAGTAGGTTGCAATTTCACTTCTTTCCCCGCAGACAGATGTTCCGCAGCTTCAGAACCAGGGCCAGACCATGAGGTATCTGCTGAGTCTAATATTTTATGAACATCATGTTGACTCGGCAAAGTCAGCGTCACGGGGGACGAATTGAAATTCATCACAAATATTAATTCACTAGCTTCGCACCAACGACGCACGATAACCAACTGCTTATTTTCATCGCTAGTCGCTTCGATGAAATTGCGGTCTTGATTTAAAAGTGCTGGATGTGTCTTACGCAAATTAATTAATTGGCGATACCAATTCCACAGAACTTTGTGATTACCTTCATGGCGTAATTGCCAATTGAGTTTAGAACTTAAGAAAGTTTCTGCCGATTCAGGATCTGGGGGATCGTCTGCATAGTGAAACGCTTCAAATTCTTGTTTGCGTCCGGCTCGAACTGCTTGAATTAAATCGGGATCGGAGTGACTGACAAAGTAAATGAAGGGTGCAGTTTCGCCATATTCTTCTCCCATAAATAACAGGGGTAAGTAGGGCGACAGCAACACAGCGCCAGCAGCTAACTTCAATGCTTCAAAAGAGATCCGTTGGCTGAGGCGTTCTCCTTTCATTTGATTGCCGATTTGATCGTGATTCTGAATACAGACTGTAAACTGTGATAAATTG
The DNA here is from genome assembly GCF_026127265.1 of Nostoc sp. KVJ3. Taxonomy (GTDB): domain Bacteria; phylum Cyanobacteriota; class Cyanobacteriia; order Cyanobacteriales; family Nostocaceae; genus Nostoc. The sequence goes on along the minus strand of NZ_WWFG01000001.1, from coordinate 1,983,306 downwards.
CGATCGCGGCAAGATATGCCATGAAATCGTTTGCGATCGGGCGAGTACTTCCAATCATAGACAAAACTATCATTGTAAGCTTTTGCCAAATCAGCACATTGCCCAAAATCTTGATAATATCCTTGGCGATCGCCTGTCAACAGTGTATGCAATGAATGGTGGAAATCATCACTCCATTGAGCATCAATTCCATATCCACCCAATTCTGCCGGACGAATGATTTGCGGATTATTCAAGTCACTTTCGGCAATTAAATGGCGTTTCCATTTTTGCCCTTGTTCTGAAAAATGATGAACTGCTTCCGCCAGTTCCCATAAAAAATGTTTGGCTCCCAAATCGTAAATTGCTTGAATAGCATCAAGCCGCAATGCATCAATGTGGAATTCGCGCAACCAATAGAGCGCATTTTCGATAAAATAATTTCGCACACCTTGACTATGGGCATCATCGAAATTAAGCGCTTCGCCCCACGGTGTTTTATAGGTTTTAGTAAAGTAGGGGGCGAACTGATTCATATAGTTGCCTTCTGGCCCAAAGTGGTTGTACACCACATCTAGCACCACAGCGATATTGTGTTGATGGCAAGCATTCACCAATTGTTTTAGTTCGGCTGGGCTACCGTAGGAATTTTGGACAGCAAAAGGGTAAACGCCATCATAGCCCCAGTTGCGATATGCAAGAGTTGCCTCAATATGGGTGTCTCCCGGAAACTGGGAAATAGGCATAATTTCAATCGCATTAATTCCCAATTCCCTGAGTTCTGGTAAACGGGGAATGATGGCGGTGAAAGTTCCTTCCGGTGTGAAAGTACCAACATGGAGTTCGTAGAAAATCATCGACTCTACAGGAATACCAGTCCACCCTTCATCTGTCCACTCAAATTGATGATCGACAATTTGAGATGGGCCATGCACTCCTTCCGGTTGATACTGCGACGCGGGATCGGCAAAAGCATCTTGTCCATTCAAGACATACCGATAAAGCGTACCAGGATACACATCGTTCACTTTCGTGTGCCAGTATCCCTCAGACTGAGGCTTGAGGGGAATAACCTGCTCCTGTGGTGTCAAAGTTTTTACAGTAACGCTATCTAATAGCGGCGACCAAACTGTAAATTCACATTCTCCATTACCTAAGTAGTTAGCACCAATTCTCACGCAGTATCCCTCCCGTCAGTATGTTGTGCCGAATTGTCGATTGATTGCACAATGTTTACAAACACGCCAGATAGCATAATGGTTTGTCTAGCAGACTTTTTGCTAGCATCTGGAGGCGGATTTTTTAACTAAATAAACTCTCTCTAATGACAAATTTAGGTTTTGAAACCCGCGGAGGTGGTTAAAGTCTGGTATAGCTGCGGTTTTTAAGTGCGTATGCAAAAAGATTTATGTCATTGCGTAGGCGGAGCCTTCCCGTAGGGTACGGAATGAAATGTAGAGAAGCAATCCCAAGACCTTGGGATTGCTTCATTCCGCTTTGCTCCATTCGCAATGACAGATGTATATTTAATTTTGCATTACTACTTAACCGCTTGGAGTATTGCAATCAACACAGTAAGACGATTCATAAGTACTAGAACGCTTACCAAATATGGTGTAACGATTATCGCGGATTTGTTCGTAAAAGCGATCGCCCGCCCATTTCATCCCCGGTAAAGCTCGATAAGCGTCTACAAATATATTTCCTGCTGGCAATAACCGTCCAATTTCTTCAACAGCGTTACTACCTTGCCAACGTCTCTGAGGTTCATTACCATCAATTAAAATCACCCCCTGTTCGCAGTCTTGGGCTGTAATTCCCCACTGTAAAAGTGTCTCCTTATCTTGCATGGGAGCGTAATGAAATAACTTTCCTTTATCAAAAGTTTCTAGCGATCGCACTAGGGTTACGCAGAGATTACAATTTCCGTCGTAGATTACGTAGTAAGTCATAGAAATACGGCTCTTTAGCAATTAACAATTCAGATGTATAAATACAACTTTGGTATTCTAGCTTAGAAAACCGTAGCGATCGCTCTTACTTCACGTCAGTCAAAATAAAATTGTAAGTTATTAAATTGGCATAATATCGTCAAGTTTAAGTTGTAAATTTGGCAGTAGTTTAGACACAATAGTATCTCCTAAGCGATATTGTTGCTGCTGGTACACACCGTTAACTAAGTGACAAACGGTGAAAGTGGGTTGTTTAGGATTGCCGATAAATTGCAAGTCACCCAAGCCACGAAAGTCCACAAGCCAATATTCTGGGATGTTAAGAAAAGCATATTCTTCCACTTTTCTTGCATAATCATCTTGCCAATTTGTACTCACAACTTCAGCAACAAGTTTAATAGTACTTCCGTTACAAATAATCGGTTCTTTTTGCCAAAGCGGTTCTTTACTAAGTTCGGCTTTATCTAAAACAATTACATCAGGACGCAGTGCTGTAGCTTCAGCAGCAGGTGGTTTAATCAGACAAGTTTTTGGAATTAGCCAGTTAAAATTAGAACTAAAAATTTCCACATAAATTTTACCAGCAATACTACCTGCAACAGCTTCATGTGGCCCTGTAGGTTCTATGTCTCTTAGTTGTCCGTCGATTAGTTCGTAGCGTGTATTATCACCATATTGAGTTATAAACTCTTCAAAAGTAATTAGTTTGGGTGAGGTGTAGGTCATAGGTCTTATTTTGACTTGACTGATGCTTATTGTAGCGAGCGCCGTTGCAAAGTACAGGAAAGAATATAGCAGTTCTCATTTATGTGAGGTACACCCGTATGGGCAATTCATGAATTGCCCATACGATGGGTCTGGTTTTTCTAATCATCTATACTTGGTCTTTCCTGTCAATGCGTAAGTTCTATAAAATTATCGCGGAAATTTCATAGCAATAGTACAGCACGGCTTTTACTTTACCAAAGCGGTGCTAAGTAAAAAAATTGCGATCGCATTGCAAGTCGATGCGATCGCATTGTAAGTCGATGCAATGGCATTGTAAGTCGATGCAATAGCATTGTAGGTCGATGCAATGGCATTGTAGGTCGATGCAATGGCATTGTAGGTCGATGCAATTACATTGCAGGTCAATGCATTAAGTCAAACATTGTCCCCGGTTTTTAGTTATCATGCCCTTGGAATGGTAAACGCTGTAGTTTTTTCGTTAAAGAGAAAATATACATGAGATACAAACTCTTGGGCAAAAGCGGGTTAAGAGTCTCTGAACTTTCCTTGGGAACCATGACCTTTGGTGAAGATTGGGGTTGGGGTGCATCTGTTGACGAAAGTCGTAAAATCTTTGACAGCTATGTAGAAGCAGGAGGAAATTTCATTGACACCGCCAACGGTTATACCGATGGTAGTAGTGAAAAAATTGTCGGTGAATTGATTGCTAAAGAACGGGAACGCTTTGTAGTTGCGACAAAATATTCCTTTCCCTTGAAGATGAATGAGAAAAAAGGCGACCCTAACGCCAGTGGAAACCATCGCAAAAATTTAATTCAGTCTTTGGAAGGTAGCTTAAAACGGTTAAATACCGATTACATTGATTTATTTTGGTTGCACGCTTGGGATTTCACAACACCCATAGAAGAAATATTGCGATCGCTTGATGATGTAGTTCGTCAAGGTAAAGTACTTTACATCGGCATTTCTGACGCACCCGCATGGATTGTTTCTCAAGCAAATACCATTGCCCAATACCAAGGATGGACGCAGTTTGTCGCCTTGCAAATTGAGTATAGTTTAATTCAACGGACACCAGAACGTGATTTGTTACCGATGGCTAAAGCCTTGGATTTAGCAATAACACCGTGGTCGCCTTTGGGTCGTGGTGTGCTGACAGGTAAGTATAATCAGCCTCCTCAAGAAAGTAGCGAACAGGGACGATTAGCAAATCCAGCATTAGGAAGTATTTCAGAAAAGAGTTTAGCGATCGCTAAAGTTGTTAGTCAAGTCGCAGCAGAAATTGGTCACACACCCTCACAGGTAGCATTAGCTTGGCTACTAGCTCAAAATGGCGTGATTATTCCCATCATTGGCGCACGGAAATTAACGCAGTTTCAAGATAACTTAGCTTCAATAGAAGTCAGCCTCTCGCCAGAACATCTGCAACGTTTAGACGAAGTGAGTCAAATTGAACTGGGTTTTCCCCATGACTTTTTGCAAAATGATGCAATCCGCGATCGCCTTTTCGGTGGTACATTCAATACCATAGACAACCATCGCATTTAACTAATAGTCATAAACAGTAACACATTCAGCCGTTAATATAATCTGTCGTCAGAGAGTTTCGCCAAGCCTTGCAATGTCTGTAGAGTTAGATTTAAGAGGCATTAAGTAGAACTATGAGCGACAACACCATTTCATCACGTTTGTACCCTACCCGTATTGACATTCCCGCCGAAGCGCGAGTGCAAATCGTGGTACTTCTCAACCAAACCTTAGCAGCTACTTCGGATCTAAAAACCCAAGCAAAGCAAGCGCACTGGAATGTTAAGGGAACCGACTTCTATCAGCTACACCTATTATTTGATGAACTAGCTGGGGAATTAGAAGAGTACATTGACCTAGTAGCTGAACGCATTACAGCTTTAGGCGGGTATGCTTTCGGTACAGTCCGCGCCGCAGCGAGTAATTCAATTTTGCCAGAATATCTCTTAGATATTTTGGATGGTAAAGATCATGTGACAGCGTTAGCAGATCGCTTTGCAATTTATGCTAAACATCTCCGGGAAGCGATCGCTAAAACTGATGACTTAGACGATCTCGATACCGCCGACCTTTACACCGAAATTTCCCGCACCATTGACAAACGACTCTGGTTCTTAGAAGCTCATCTACAAGTAGCAGAAATTAAGGCAGAGAATGGCAATGCAGGTACTACTAAAACTCAAAAAATCCCTGCTGCTGTCAAATAAGCACTTCTGAAAGATACGTTTTTAACTCAGTAGTATGGTGCGTTATGGCTTTAGTCATAACGCACCATTTTGTTTTAATGATTAGTGCGAGCGATCGGAGGTTGGGTTGAGGAACAAAACCCAACACCCACAATCATCAGTTGAAAATCATCACTAACAAACAATAGTTGAAGGTAATTGCAGTACCTTCAACTATAACCTGAGTATAAAAAGGCTTATAAGCAACTTTAATCCCCACGTGATATAATCCTCAGATTAAGTATGTCAATCCAATCGGTTCTGATGGGGAGCAGCCATCAGACGCAAGGGGGAAAGTCCGGTGTAAATCCGGCGCTGTCCCGCAACTGTGAACCGATTTGAGATTTTAAGTTTTGGATTCGGAAGCCACCTGATAATCCAAAATCCAAAATCCAAAATTGTGTAAGTCAGGATGCCCGCCAATTGGAACCAATTCGTTTATAGAAATCTGCGAGGTACAGATGATGAAAAGAAAAAAACAGGCGTTAGTAAGTCTAACCCTGATGGGACTTATCAGTTTTTACTTGGTAGTTGGTTTACCCAAACCCGCTTATGCAATGCACATTATGGAAGGTTTTTTACCAGTCCAGTGGGCAATTTTTTGGTGGATTGTAGCATTACCATTTTTTCTCTTAGGGTTGCGTAGTCTGACTCGCATTACCCAAGCTAACCCGGAACTAAAACTACTACTGGGCTTGGCTGGTGCTTTCACTTTCGTGCTGTCAGCGTTGAAAATTCCTTCTGTCACAGGTAGCTGTTCTCATCCCACAGGGACGGGATTAGGGGCGGTGCTGTTTGGCCCCCTCACTATGACGGTTTTGGGTAGCTTAGTGTTGTTATTTCAAGCTTTGTTACTGGCGCATGGCGGCTTGACTACTTTGGGTGCAAATGCTTTTTCGATGGCGATCGCAGGGCCATTTGCAGCTTACTGGATATATAATCTGACAATGAAGTTGGGTGGTAAACAAAAAATCGCCATATTTCTAGCAGCTGCGATCGCAGATTTACTCACCTACGTCATCACTTCTATCCAACTCGCCCTAGCTTTTCCGGCCCCTGTTGGTGGGTTTATTGCTTCATTTACCAAGTTTGCCGGAATTTTTGCTATAACTCAAGTTCCCTTAGCAATTAGTGAAGGATTACTAACTGTGTTGGTATGGAACTGGTTGCAATCTTATAATCCTCAAGAATTGGAACTGTTGCAATTAATCAAGCGGGAGCCTCAAAGCAATGAATCAATCTAAAAAAGGGTTGAGTAACTGGCTATTGGTAGTAGCTGTATTAGCTTTAGCAGTTGCACCATTAATATTTGTACGGGGCGGAGAATTTGCCGGTTCCGATGACAAAGCTGAAAAAGCAATTACTCAAATACAACCTGGATATAAACCCTGGTTTAAATCATTTTTTGAACCAGCTAGTAGTGAAATAGAAAGTTTATTATTTGCTTCGCAAGCAGCTTTAGGCGCTGGAGTTGTCGGTTATGCAATTGGCTTGTATAAAGGACGTTCCCAACAACAAAAACGTGAAGAATGAGTCTGCAAATAGACACTTTAGCTTACACTAATCGACTGCGAAGATTACCACCAGAACATAAACTAATTTTTGCCCTTACTACTCTTGCTATTTCCCTTGCTACTCATGCATTAGTGCAAATTTTAATGGCGCTTTGGATAGGCATTTGGACAGTTGTATATGCAAGAATTCCGGCTGGTGTGTATTTTCGGTTGTTAATGTTCACCATAGTTTTTTGTTTGACAAGTTTACCAGCCCTAATGGTGAACGGAGTTGCAATTATTGATTTGCCAAGGGTGCAATTAGACTCATTGTATGGACTAACTCTTGGACACTTCTATATTTATATCAGTCATAGTGGCAGTATCCAAGCATGGGGAATTTTAACCAGAGCATTAGCCTCTGTTTCTTGCTTATATTTTCTCATGTTAACTGTGCCTTTCCCGGAAATCTTACAAACTCTGCGTTACTTACGATTTCCAGTGCTTTTAAGCGATTTGTTATTACTAATGTATCGGTTTATTTTCATCTTGCTGAATACAGCCAGTGAATTATGGACGGCACAAAATTCTCGTGGTGGCTACCGTACTTGGCGTAGTGCGATGAAAAGTTTAGCACTACTAATCGGACAACTATTACAGCGAACCTTACAACGTTATAGTCAGTTTTCTCTCGGATTGGAATCACGGGGTTTTGTGAGTGAATTTCGAGTCTGGCATCCCCGACGCTATCGCCCTCAAGCACGATATATCATCGAAGCTATTTTCGGCTGTGTAGTATTAATAGGATTGGATTTTTGGCGGAATGCAGGAATATTTACTCGAATTTGAACAGGTGTATTACACCTATCCAGTAGCACAGCAATCAGCTTTAAATGGTCTAACACTGAAAATTCCATCTGGAAAAAAATGTGCATTAATTGGTCAAAATGGTTGTGGTAAAACTACACTATTTTTATTAGCTAATGGTCTATATAAACCTGATTCTGGTATTGTCCGTTGGCGTGGTGAAGCGTTAAATTATAACCGAAACTATCTTAGTAGCTTACGGCAGAAGGTTGGGTTAGTATTTCAAGATCCAGAACAACAATTAGTAGCTTCTACTGTTGAAGAAGATATATCTTACGGTTTGTGTAATTTGGGTTTACCAGAACCCGAAATTAAAGACCGAGTAGAGCAAGCATTAGTTGAATTTGGACTAACTAATTTAGCAGAAAGACCAGTACATCATTTGAGTTTAGGACAAAAAAAGCGAGTTTCTATAGCAGATGTAATGGTGCTGCGCCCAGAACTTTTGGTGCTGGATGAGCCAACAGCTTATTTAGATATCAAACATACTCGAAACTTGATAGAAACCATGAAAAAAATTCATCAAGATGGAACTACTTTAGTCATGGCAACCCATGATTTGGATTTAGTTTATCGGTGGGCAGATTGGGTTTTTGTCATGGATAAAGGTCAACTGATGGCAGAAGGGAAACCACAAGATATATTTAGCCAGCGTCTACTTTTAGAAGAGTTAGAGTTAGGCGTACCATTGATATATGAGATGTTATTTGATGGACTATCTACCGAGGAAGAAGCAGTTATAGAACGAGTAAGACAGCGAATATTAGAGCTATTTCGTAATTCTTCATAATTTAAACTTAGTTTATGATGCGTAAGTGCTAGTGATATATAGGAATCATATTTGATTTTTGAACAAAATTAGTTATTGTAGGGGAGCCAGTGCGTTACGGTGAATCCAGCGCTGTAGGCGGGTTTCCCAACCTAGGCGACTGGTGAACCCGAAGGGAGGTAGCAACTGGCGTTGTGTTAGAACGAAGTTCGTAACGCACCATCTCAAGCCTGTGTACTTCTGAGTCTGGAATTGAAAAACTGCGATCGCTTCAGTAAGGTAACATCCCAAAATCCTTGCTAATACTGAGCAAATAGTCTAAAATTATGGAGGTTGACAAAAGCCAATCTCCACAAAGCTTAGTTTGATGATTGGTGTAAATACTGAATCAATTCACTGAAATTAAAATACTTTCAGAAACCTTTATCAAGTCTCTACTTTTACACCCTTCCAAAAGGCGACATAGCCCTCAATATTCTTAGCCTTCTCCTTGGTGCTGGGATAATACCAAGCAGCATCTTTGTTGATTTGCCCATCAACTTCAACACTATAGTAGCTTGCGACACCTTTCCAAGGACAAGTACTGTGGGTGCTACTGTCTGTGAAGTACTCCTTGTTAATAGAGTCAGCAGGGAAATAATGGTTGTTTTCCACAACTACGGTGCGATCGCTTTCGGCTAAAACTGCGCCATTCCAAATTGCTTTCGTCATAAGTGAGTTCGCAAATAAACTATACACTTAACATTTTGACACGATCGGCTTACTTTATCTCCTTAAATGGCTACCTTAGAGGATGTTTGAAAAGTCCTTTTCTTAGTAGCAAAACGTTTTAGATCCCCCTAAATCCCCCTTAAAAAGGGGGACTTTGATTCCAGTTCCCCCTTTTTAAGGGGGGTTAGGGGGGATCAACAAGTGCCTAAAATCACAGCTAAATACTTTTCAAACAACCTCTTACACCAGAATCTATTTAAGCTCAAATGAATAGTCAGTAAGGTTGATAGAAAATTTTGCCATGCCAATTTAATATTTGCATCACTTTTGTTTATCAAATTAACAATTAAAGATATTTGCTTTTATCATGAAGACTTTCTAGCATATTGATATGCAAACTTAATTAGCCAAAAAAGTAGGATTTTAGTTTATAGCCGAAAGTAAAAAATATCTAGGAGAGAAGAGCATCATTTATATGAGCGATCGCAGCTTCTTTAAATGTCTATGAGCCAGAGATTTCATCTAGCACTTTTTTAGATATTACGAATTTTGACTTACTAAATGTTTTATAAATTCCCAATCTCTCATTTTTGGTTAATTTGACTCATTGGTTTGTGTAATTAATAAATCAAGTTATCAGATGAACTGAGTCTAGGATGTTGAAATTTACCAAATAGTGAACTCTATTACATAGAGATTGCTGACTGTATTTTATTTAAGGATAATTCTATGAAACTGACAAAATTGATAAATTCTGCACATATTGTTGCTTGGATTAATTCTATGCCTAAAATCACTCCCCTTCATACAGCTAACAATAACAAAAGTAGCGCATCAATAGATACAGCCGTCAACTCTGAAATTTTATCTAGCTATTCAACCAATTTAAATTACCTCAAACCCTTTGATACTGCCTTTATTGCGTATTACATGATGGGCTTTAGTAATTTTGAACGATCTAACCCACATTCCGCACTTCAAAAGTAGCATAAAGTAATACAGAGTTATCCTTGGATATACCTGAGTAAAAATACTTAGAAGCTTCTAATCGAAAAAGTGAGACAATCAAAAAAATCTAAAATATTTTAGAGGTAGAAAAATTGTCTCCAACCTCAGAAACAAAAATTAAAAATATAGATCACTTAGGAATAGTAGCTGGACTAATTGATGAAATAGGAATAGTTGACATAATCAACTCCAAATTAGGAATAGATGTTCGGGAAAAAATTTCATCAGGAATATTAGTAAAAGCTATTCTGCTCAATGGATTAGGATTTGTATCAAGACCTTTATATTTATTTAGTCAATTTTTTGAAGACAAAGGAATCGAATTATTATTGGCAGAAGGAATAAAAAGCGATTATGTGAATGATGATAAACTGGGAAGAGTTATGGATAAATTGTATAAATATGGATTGAATAACCTATTTATAGAAATTGTCTTATCTGTGATTAATAAATTCAAGATAGAAACAAAATATTCTCATTTAGATGCGACATCATTTCATCTGCATGGGGAATATAAAAATGAATATAATCAAGAGAAAGAGTTAGAAATAATCAAACAAAAACCAATAATTATCACCAAAGGATATTCGCGCGACCATAGAGCAGACTTGAAACAATGTGTATTAGATTTAATAACAAGTAGTGATGGAGATATACCATTATTAATGAGAGCAGGAGATGGAAATGAAGCAGACAAAGCCGTGTTTGGAAAAATATTAGGAGAGTTTAAAAAGCAGATAAACTTTGATAGTATCATGGTCTGTGATAGTGCATTGTATAGTCAAGAAAATCTCCAATTAATCGAACATCTAAAATGGATAAGTAGAGTACCGATGACAATCAAAAGAGCAAAGGAATTAGTTCATTCGGTAGAGATAGAAGAGATAAATTCCGAAGAAAGTGCAAAAAGAGCAGCCTTGAATTTAGACGGATACAAGTGGAAATCGGAAATAGTAAATTATGGTGGCATCAAACAAAATTGGCTAATAGTAGAAAGTCAAAAAAGACAAGAAAGTGATTTGAAGAAGTTAGAAAAAAAGATGAAAACCGAAAAAATCAAAGTTGAAAAGCTGCTCAAGGAAATAAACAAAGAAGATTTTGAAAGTCCAGAACAAGCTCGATATAAACTAAAAAGCGTAAACAAAAAATTGAACCTCTTTGAAATTAAAGAAGTTAAGGTTATTCAAAGTAAATCAAAAGGTAATAAGACTATTTACAAAATAGAAGGAGTGGAGCATCAAAAGCCAGAAGAGATAGAAAGAATCAGAAAAGAAGCGGGAAGATTTATTTTAGCGACAAACTTAGTTGACGATGATAAGTTAAAACCAGAAGAAATTTTGACAAATTACAAAAATCAACAGTCTTGTGAAAGAGGGTTCAGATTTCTAAAAGACCCTTTGTTTTTTGCCGATAGTTTATTTGTAGAAAACCCTGAAAGAATCGAGACGATGTTATTTTTAATGTCTTTGTGCTTGTTAGTTTATAATCTTGGACAAAGGGAACTGAGAAATAGCTTAAAAAGAATCAAAATCGGAATCAAAAATCAACTAGGTAAGTTAACGATTTCTCCGACATTAAGATGGGTGTTTCAATGTTTTCAAGGAATTCATCTTTTGACTTTAAATGGTGTTAACCAAATTGTTAATTTAACATTAGAACGTAATTTTATTTTGAATTGCCTGCCATCATCTTGTCTAAAATATTATCTGCTTTCTTAAAGTGAACAACTTTTGGAAAATGAAGAAAAATTTATCAACATCGAAGAAACAGTAATTGCTCTTCAAATTTTTAGTGCTTACATAACCATCAAATACATTGTGTTTGATGATTTATTTTCATGCTGTAGATTCGTTCAGCACTACGAATCTTAATCATCCTGATTTTTTTGCTTTTCTCTTGACGTAATCTCTTTGTACTTCAAGTTGAAGTGCGGAATGTGGGATCTAAGTTAACTTCTCCTTTCAAGTTGTAAATTATACAGTATTTTTCAGATAAATGGGAGCATCCCAATTTTGCAAAAATATACAGGACTGGTACAAAAACCCTGTACAAACCTCTTTCCTTCGCGTCCTTTGCGGTTCGTTATTTCTTTATCCGCCTAAGTCCAAATACCACATAAAAATAAACTTGCACATTTGGGATGCTCCCAGTTAAATGAAGTAAATAGGTAGGGGCACAGCATTGCTGTGCCCTTAAGCTTGTCTGTACCTCACGCCTGTTACAATCTGCTATATCAGATGACTCGCTAGCGCTAAGAGAGAAGATTTGGCTTCGCTGGGCGATCGCTGCGACTCATTGAAATAATCTTGCTAAAAAACGGGAAGACTATGGTTACTCCCTAATAGGGAAATTTCCATGAAAATCCTAAATAGAAAAATGCTCAAGAAACCTCTGCTTAATTTTTTAATTTTGCCTATTTCTCTAGTTCCCTGGCTGTGTATAGGAATGTTGGACAATTCCTCTGCGGATGCTTTGCCAGGGCAAAGTACAGAGGAAGTAGGCACTTGGATTAAAGCACATCCCACACTCCGCCCCAGAAGTGGGGAGCAATTATTTGTGCAAAAGACTGATACTGCTGCTCAACGATTCACTTTTCAAGCGTCGGTATTGCCTCCCGGTAGGGTGGAATTTTCTAAAGACCGTGGCACAATTCGTAGTGAGCGCATTTCCATGTATGATGCCATCAACGGTATGACATTTGCGCGTCTCCAGGAATCTTTGCGGGTAATTTATGGTTTGGAAATTTATCAAGACTACGATCGCGCCCAAGTCGTTTATGAGTATCCCAGCCAGAAAGTAGTTAACTCGGCGCGTCTGGCCAAAACTCCCATTCGAGAAGCTTTAAAGGGAGAATTACGAGTAGGCGATCGCTATGTATATTGGGTGGAAATTGCTCAACCCAAGACTGGTAAAGCTTTTACCGGGCAAATGACGGTTTTGCTTAAAACTGATCTAGACAAATTAGAAAGTGAATTACAAATTCGGTAATGGGCATTGGGCATGGGGTATTCTCCTTGTCCCCTTGTCCTTTCTCATTTAAAGATTACTGAAATAGAGTTTTATACCTTCCCTAAGTTTATAGGAGCTAGGGTTTGCCATATACCTGAAAAGATACTTTCAGATGCTAAGGAAATTCGTAGCAAATCTTCCTTTAGTAATGGCGGCCAATCTATGCCGACTTTACGTCCTGCGGCAAATAGCTGTTGCGCCTTGATGCTTAACTGATAAAGGGCCAAAGCTAATTCTCGGTCTAGAGTCTTTGCATCTTTGAGGGATTCAAACACCACTTTCAATGCCAACAAAATCGAGGTGATCTGACCGGGTACCGGCGGTTTCCCCTGTTTCATACGCGTTAACAGCGCATCTGGGTTTTCCTCGGTTGTGATTGTCTGATCTATGAGGAGTTTCCGAGCCGTTTCGTAATTCATGTAGTCAGTTTAGCGTACATTTTGCTTCAGCAGGAATACCTAATTAAAAAATCATACAACTGACTTTTAGTTTTTTATAGCAATCTCATTTGATTTGTGAAAAGATAGGCTTGGGGAAAATAATGGGGGATTAGCGATGCTCTAGGTTAAGCAGATAAACTGACATATAATATCTTTGAAAAATCCGCCCTACTTTTAATCAGAAGGAAAATGATATCACTGAATTTACTAGAAATTGAACGCTCTATCCGTGCATTGTCTGTAGAAGAACAACTTTGGCTCGTAGAGAGTATTGTCCGACAAATCAGAGAAATGGAGTATACCAAAGATCAATTGACTGATAGTAAAAATGCCGAAGAAGAACTGGAAGTAATTGTTAGTGAGCCAACAATCTCAACACAAATTGCTGCGATCAAAGATGAATTTGCGATTTCTGAAATCCTTTGAAATGGATTTTCAGCGAGTGCAGCTAAACCAAGATAACGATCGGATAAAAATATCAAACTTACTGAATTCCACTTTCAAAACTATTCCCCTACATACAGACTGTAGGGGCAATATTTTGCTGTACTTCATTGGAAAAGGAGTAGAATAGCCGCTATATAAATCTAATAACATCTGGCGGTTACGATTTAATCACTTGAGTATTTCATCTCTTTCTCTTTGAGATGGTGTCGTGTTCATATATTTGATGTTTTCTGTGGATGTGGTATATCTCTGGCACTATTTTTAATCATCTGGTGCAAGATGTAAGCTACCAAACCTGACTTAAATCCAAAACAAAACCAGGTAGTAACAGTTCACCGCAAAGAATTTTAGGGTTATCTAATACCTCAATCATAGTATTAGGACGATAAATAAAAACTTGGCGTTGTTTTCTATCAATTAACCAACCAAGTTGTGTCCCATTATCTATATATTCTTGCATTTTGTCTTGCAAAACTTGTAAGCGATGCCTACGGCGGTAAACTACGCTCTCAAAACGCAATTCAATCACAAATTCAGGACAAATCGGTGCAAATTTTTTCGCAATGGCTTCCCAGCGATCGCGTTTTATCCAAGCTGCATCAGGAGAACGCACCGCACCATTAGGCAAAGTAAAACCACCACTAGAACCAAACCCTACACCTGTACCATCTTGTTTTGTCCAAATACCCAACTGAACAATAACGTCAAAGTTATGTTGATCGGTTTCGGAACCAGTAGGGGGCATAATGACTGATTCTCCAGTAGTATTGCGCTCGATGCGAAAATCACGGTTTAGCTGACAAAACTCATAAAACTGATCGTCGGTATCGCAGGTTGTAATTGCAAAACCACTGGTATAATCTCTGTGGCTACAGGTAAGTTGGTGGTCATAATTGCTTTTTGGGGATTTTAGGGAACTCCAAGGAATAAATTATCCAATTTCACCGAATCAAAACGACTTTCTCTGCTCCCTGCTCCCTGCTCCCTGCTCCCTACTCCCTGCTCCCTGCCCCCATGCCTTAAAAGCGATAGGACATTTATTTATTTGGAAGTCCCTTACCTGTCTTCACCATATCTCTTTGTGAAAATTTTGAGGAAGTGTGCTAGGTCAATATGGAAGATTCACCAGGTTTACCCCCTATTTATGTAGATACGCGGATTGAATTAGCACCTGCTAAAATTCTTACCTCGTTCCCGGTTAATACTTTTTTAGAAAATCTAGCGATCGCACCAGATGGCACAATTTTTGTAACCAATCATGAGATCGGTAAGATTGTTCGCATTACCCTAGATGGCAATCAGCAAATTCATGCCAGTGTTGAAGGTAAGGTAAGTGGTCTTGCTTTTACTACCAACGGCGATCTAGTGGCAACAGGCTGGAATGCAGATTCTATACCCGTGGTTTCTCTAGTTAAAAGTGATGGCACAGTGAAAACGTTGCTGACACTACCAGAAGCTATATTTCTTAATGGCATCACCCCACTTTCTGGCACTCAGTATTTAACAGCAGATTCCTATCGGGGTGCAATCTGGCTGATTGATGTTGCTCAACGCCGTGGATCAATTTGGCTAGAACACCCAATTCTGGCTCGTAGCAATTCGGAGAGCGTGTTTCCGGCTGCAAATGGCTTGAAGCGTTTTGGTGATTTCCTGTACGTTTCAAATACAGAAAAAATGTTGCTGTTGCGCATTCCCATTGATACTGCAAATCAACCAGGTGAGCCGGAAATTTTTGTTGAGCAGACTAATATTGATGATTTTGCCTTTGATGTGGAAGGGAACCTTTATGGAGCAACGCACATTTACAACAGTGTGGTAAGAATTGCGCCCGATGGTAGTACAACCATCATTGCTCAAGCTGAGTCAGGTGTAATTGGTAGCACAGCAGTGGCTTTTGGTCAAAGTGAAGGCGATCGCACCGCAATTTATGTTGTGAATAATGGGGGAATGTTTTTACCTCCACCCACAGGGGTCGTTCCTGCTAATGTTGTTCGATTCGAGGTTGGGAAAGCTGGATATCCTTTAGCTTGAGAATGATGCAATTTTAGATTTTAAATTCGTTTAAGAGCAAACGAATTTGTACTCCCTTTACGAAAAGCAAGCTAAGTATAGCGGTTCTCATTTATGTGAGGTACACCCGTAGGGGCAATTCATGAATTGCCCTTACACCTGACGAGATGATGTTGCACCACATTTGAATGGGAACCGCTATAAAACAAATCCAAAATCCTCCAGCCCTGAATTGATTCTATGAATCAATCCAAAATCTAAAATCCAAAATTCATAAAGATGGAACAGGACGATCAATTTGTAACCGTGGTCATTACACAAGTTGTCAAACCAGGATGCGAAACTGCTTATGAGGCTTGGTTGAAAGATATTACCAGGGTTTCCAGAACCTATGCGGGTCATCTGGGAACAAATGTGATTCGTCCCCAACTTGGGGTACGAAATGAATATGCGATCATCTTCCGATTTGATGGTTATGAAAATTTAAAGGTGTGGATGACATCACGCGATCGCGAATACTGGCTCAATGAAGGTAAGCATTTGGTTGAATCTGACCCTTACGTTCAACAAATCTGTGGATTAGAAGCTTGGTTTTCACTCCCCGGTCAACCACTGAAAACTCCACCACGCTATAAAACAGCATTGCTGACTTGGGCTGCTGTATACGTATTGATTAATATTTTGAGTACATTTCTAGTCCCTCTGCTGCGCGGTTTACCACATTTGATTATTTCGCTGATCGTTACCGTTATTATGGTTGTACTTTTGACCTACGTTGTTATGCCTAGAGTCAGCCGTTTCTTTAGTTGGTGGCTATATCCTAAATCACGAAAAATTTAGATATTTAAATTGATTTAACTCGACTTTATTAGTCAAGACTAATGAATTTCTTCAGCCATCTTAACCAACAGCGAACTCAGTAAATTGTCGTTTAAAGGGAGAATGAAAAGCCAAAACAATGTCTTGTTTGGGTACACCTCGACTAATAAGTTCATTAGCGATGCCTCCTTCTGTACCATCGTGTTGAATCCAAATTTTTTCATTTTTAATATCTAGATGCAAAACACAGCCATATACACGGCGCTTATTTGACCACCCCGCGTTGACAAGTTGGTAGCGATCGCGTTCTCGATCAAAAATAACTTCTGCTTCGACTTCTTCGTTGCTAGCTTTGATTTCGCTGTAAGCTAGCAACAGTTCTTGAATAAGTTGACGGTATTGTTCTACTTTTGCCATTTTACGATCGCCTCCTCTTCTGGGTCGAAAACAATCAGCCGAACTTGGTAACGTTGGATTAATAAGCGTGGTAGTTCTAAGGTGAAAAAAGAACGATAGGTGTCTAAGGGAACTGCTAAATATAGAAGTCTCTCAGGTTGTTCTTGTTCAAGTGCTAATTGATATTTGAGATACTGTCCTAGAGCAGTACTAAATTCAGTTGTAGTAGATGGAGCAACAAAGCTTTTAACTTCCACCGCAATTTTTTCTTGATTTCGTTCAGCTGCTAAAACTTTCTCTGCACCAAGGTCGATATACATATCCAAACCACCAAAACGGAGGAAAAGCGGGTCATTAGTGATGAGCCAACCCTCTTTCTCCAAAGCTCGTCTTACTGCATCATGGAATATATCTTTCGCTGGCATAGATTCCTAGCATTTTTATTTTATTATGGTTTGAGTGTAGCTATTTTAGCTTTAATATGTAGATTTTCTAAGGCGCTTTTTTCCCAACTGGGTTGAGTATTTTGTATTTCTCCCCTACCAAACCTGATTTAAATCCAAAATCAACCCAAACCAAATTGAGGAGATGTTAAAAGACTAAGGGGAGCATCCCAATGCAAGCAAATTTACCAAAATAGTTAATTGTCATTGCGAATGAAGCGAAGCAGAATGAAGCAATCGCAACATCTGTACTTTGCGATTGCTTTGCTTCACTGCGTTCCGCTCGCAATGACAAATTATGTTTTTACACATTTGGGATGCTCCCAGACTAAGAGCGATGCACTGGTAAATGCAGTATGCTTGCTAGATTTATGGAAGATATTTTTTTGCAAAATTGGCAAGTTTTGATCAAAGGGGAAAACCTCACTTTTACGAGTTATTTAATGAGTGTTGGAATAGGATCAGCTTTTTTGAAATGGATTTCTTTTTTTATTGTTGCAACTAATATATCAATATCTTTTTGGTTTGTTTCTTGTATTTTAAATTTACGAGTTGTTGAAGTTGATAGATTATGATCATCTCTTGTAATTATTATCGTGTGAATTTTTTTGGTTTTTTCATTAGTTCCAAAGCTAACAGAATATACCATTAGCCTATATCCATCATGGGTATTATCATTAGAATATTCCCAAATTATTTTAAGTTCAAAAGGACGCATTAAATCACTTTTCAAAAAACTTATCTTCCAGCCTGTCTGTTTTGCTAATGCATCTCTTAGCTTTTGCTAAAACATAATAACTAATCCTTTGAAGTACCTATATTTTCATGTCTTAGGATTTATGAGAATCCCTATTAATCCATATTATATTTCAGCTACTGAGAGTACATTTATAGTCCCTCTGCTTCACGGTTTAACACCTTTGAGCATTCACATAATTACCCTGGTGCGATTTACGTTTCTCCTTTAGCTCTGCTTCACGGTTTAACACCTTTGAGCATTCACATAGCGTCTCGTAGAGAAGCTTACTATTTGCGTATTGTCTCGTAGATTAACAGGTATAGTTAAAAACTATTACTTTTAAATAGAGAAAAATACAACAAGATAAAATTTGCTCTTGGTTAGTTTAACTAATCATCTACTTTAGGACAGAGGACTAATGCTGAAAATTTGTGTAACTTTTTTGTGTGGTATCTTTCTGAGCTTTAATTTAGTCATCGGTAACGCTTGGGCAACTGGTCAATTTTCTCAGACCTGTAAAAATATTAGTGTTGATGGCTCAACCCTAACGGCTACTTGCGAAAAAGCCGATGGATATACTCTTTCTCCAACTTCCATCGACTTAAATCCACATATCGCCAATCTTGATGGAAGCTTAAGCTGGGATGGAGAGGAATTTGCTCAGACTTGTGACAATGTTGGTTTAGCTGGCCCCAACAGACTCCGTGCTGAGTGCGAGAGAGCTGATGGACAGACATATCAGGGAACATACATTGATCTTAATGAGCATATTACCAATATTGACGGAACTCTCAAATTTGAATAATTGTGAAACACACGGTAGGGGCAATTCATGAATTGCCCCTACTCAGTAAAGCCAAAATTTTAGGGGTGGTTTTATAGCCACCCCTTTATTCCCCTAATATTTAGAATTTACTTGCAGCCCCTTAATGGGAAGTTAATTTACTCAGAAATGTTAATCGAATTTTCAACTTGAGAAGTAGCCAATGTTGGTGCTGTAAAAATCCGCGAGTACAGACTTGATGGTTGCTGATGAGCCACAACTGGTAAAACTTGACGAGCATGAGCGGCTAATTCTACTGCCTTCACATCATAAGTCTGTGTTGCTAATTTGGGATAGAAACCAATTCCAATGATTGGCAGCAATAAACAAGCGGTAATAAATATTTCGCGGGGTTTGACATCAGATATTCCAGCATCCAAGTGTAACTCTTGATTTTGCTCACCGTAGAATACTTGACGCAGCATAGACAGTAAATAAATCGGTGTCAAAATCACGCCAACGGCTGACAGCAGCACAACTACAACTTTAAAGCTGGAACTGTAAACATCACTGGTGGCGATACCCAGAAATACCATCAATTCACCTACAAAACCACTCATTCCGGGTAAGGCGAGAGATGCCATTGAACCAATAGTAAACAAAGCAAAGGTTTTGGGCATTACCTTGGCCATACCGCCCATTTTATCCATCATCAAGGTGTGAGTGCGATCGTATGTCACGCCAGACAGGAAGAATAAGCTAGCAGCAATCAAGCCGTGGGAAACCATCTGTAGCACTGCACCACTGATCCCCAGTTCTGTATAGGAAGCAATGCCAATTAGCACAAATCCCATGTGGGCAATTGAAGAGTAAGCCAAGCGGCGTTTGAGATTTGTTTGAGCGAAGGCGCAGCAAGCACCGTAGACAATGTTAACCACACCCAAAATTGCCAGCACTGGGGCAAAAGTCACATGGGCATTGGGCAACATTTCCACATTGAAGCGGATGAGGGCATAACCACCCATTTTTAACAACACGCCAGCCAAAATCATCGAACCGGGTGCTGATGCTTCACCGTGGGCATCAGGTAGCCAAGTGTGTAAGGGGAAAATTGGGAGTTTTACACCAAAGGCAATCAAGAAACCTGCATAAACCAGTAATTCCAAGGTTTTGGGGTATTGTTTCATTCCCAAAGTCGCCATATCGAAGGTGACGGTATCTCCAGAGAATGCCATTGCAAAACCGGCAATCAAGATAAATATTGATGCAGCAGCAGTGTAAAGAATGAATTTGGTAGCTGCATAACGGCGGTTTTGTCCTCCCCAGATGGAAATCAGCAGGTAAACCGGCACTAACTCGATTTCCCACATTAGGAAGAACAGCAGCAAATCTTGAGCGACGAATACTCCAAGTTGGGCGCTGTACATCGCTAGCATCAAACCATAAAATAATCGCGGCTTGGTAGTAACTTTCCAAGCCGCGAAGATTGCGAGGGTATTTATTAAGCCTGTTAGAAGCAGTAAGGGCATCGATAAACCATCAACCCCCACCGCCCAATGCAAACCTAATTGCGGTATCCAAGGATAGTTTTCTACAAGTTGCAGTGTTGAACTCTGAAAGTCGTACTTATACCAAAAGGCATAAATCATCAGTGCAAAGTCAGCGATCGCAACCCCCAGACCATACCACCGCACAGTTCTACCTTCTTTGTCTGGGATCAGGGGAATGGCTAAGGCAGCCACCAAGGGTAAGAGGATTATGGCTGTTAGCCAGGGAAATTCAATAGCATTCATCACTTCTGACAATCAATATTGCCTTTTCGCTTTTAGTTACATTATATTAAGGAGTTCGTACTTTTGTAAACTTTATTGAACTCCAGAATATTAAATTTTTTCTTTTGACAAGAATATATACTCATCGAATGTCGATTCTTCAGGATAAATAAGAATAAATACTTATCTATTTTTGCCGCTTTCCATTTTAAATGTAAACTTTTGCAACGTCAACTAAAGACAGCGTTACATTTTCTGGTTAAGTTAAGCAACATAAAGGACACAGAATTGTTCATACGTGTCAACTTAAGCCTCGGCAATGGAATTCGCGTGCCACTTGCTTCTCCTTTGCCGCTACGCTGCGCGAACAAGTTGACAGGCAAAGTCCGCCTATCGCGCTTGCGCTACGCGCACCACGCAGACTAACAGAAAATTAAGGCTTTTTAACCGTGCAGATGTGGTTTCTAACCACCCATTTCGCGTTAAGTTGACACCAATGAAAACGTCCAGCACGAACTGGAAACGTCACAACCTGGTATAACAAACAGCAAAGCCTGATTGCGGTATGAAAACGATTGTGCATTGCGGTGAAAAATCCTTGTAGAGACGTAAAATTTTACATATCTATATTCAAGTTCATACCTCGATTCAGCAACGCCGATAAAATTTGGTGTGAGCAATTACTCCAACGCTTACCAGTTGGTGGATTACTAAGCAACCTTGACCCGGAAAATATGTCAGATTACTTGAATAAGTACCAAAAGTCTGACAGGAAAACCATACTAATGAGAATTTGGGCTACTATTGCTGTGCTAGCTTCTTCTTGGCTAATATATGGGGTTATATGTTCTGAGCCAATCAGCGCTACTTCTGTTTTGAGAGAAAGTGTCATATCATCTCCTGCGCCAACGAATACAAAACAGATTACTGTTAGTAAAACTGAGTTCGGGCTGAAAAGAGTTGATTCCAAAGGTAACGTTACCATTTTCCAGACAACAAGAGTACCGCTTCAGGAAGGAAACGCTTACGGATGGCGGATTAAACTCAAAGACTATCAAGGTGAAGTGAAATGGCGCGAAGTCTTGCATTTACCAAAACCTCCAGAAACTTGGGGTACAGATAACGGTGAAGATTTCTCAATATCAGCAGACGGTACTACATCCATAACACGGCGGACACAGTCGGCTCCAGATGGTGTGATTGAGAATTTTTGGACGATCGCTCCTGGCGATCCGCTTGGTAAGTATAAAATAGAGGTCTATATTGATGACCGTTTGATCGATACTTTTGAATTTGAAGTGATTTCAGTTAAGTAGACGAAAACTTTTCCCGAAATAACCTTGTATAAATGGGGCGGACAAGATGATTTAACGAACCGCTCCTAATACTGTTCGGTTACAGCACTTTGCAAGTAAATGAAGTACTGCTTGGGGCTACGGTGAATTACCTCCCTTAATCCCCCCGATATATTGGGGGGAAAAAGAAATCTAGTTCCCTCCCCAATATATCGGGGAGGGTTAGGGTGGGGTATTTTTGTACCTCACCAACTCGCAATCTGCTGTAAAGCAAGAGACGCGATAAATCGCCGTCTTTACAATAATCAGTCTTTCATAGAGACAGCGATTTATCGCGGCTTTGGAATCTATTATTTTCATCAACCTTAACCGAACCGTATTGGAACCCTCCAGGTAGGCTGCTGACTCTGTGCTTTTTTAGGAGTTAAAAAGTCATGCAAAAAACTGGCGAAAATCTTCATCCTTTTGACTGAGTTGCACCCAGTCTAGGTTTAAGGACTGGAATTTTTGTACCAAGCGATCGCAAGCCGGACGTTCGGTAGCATAATGTCCAGCATCGATTAAGATAATATTGCGATCGCGGCTTTCTTGAAACTGATGAAATTTACAGTCAGAAGTTAAATAAGCTGTCGCCCCAGTTTTGGCGACGGCTGAAATGTAACCAGCCCCCGAACCACCCAAAACAGCAACGCGGGAAATTGTTTGCTGTAAATCAGCACTTGGGGAAAAAATTAAATTAGGGGGATTAAGTCGGGTTTGAATAGCTGCGAGTAATTCTTGTAGTGTCAGAAATGGCTCTAGCAAACCAACACGACCATATCCTAATCCTCCTTGTGTCGGTACTATGGGAGTAACTTCTTTGAGTTCTAAAATTTGAGCTAAAACGTCAGCAGTTCCATCCTGCACTTGATCGAAGTTGGTATGAGCGCTGTAAATACCAATATTGTGGGTAAAAGCTAACCGTACCATTTCGGCGATCGTTTCACCAGTGCGTAAAGATTTGAGAGGATTAAAAATCAATGGATGATGAGCAAATATCAGATTAGCATTTTCTGCGATCGCTTCTTGCATTACTGCCAAAGTAGGTGTTAAACAAACCAAAACCCGTGTTTTTTCCTGCAAAACTCCTGGTTCTATTTGCCAGCCACAATTATCCCAACTTTCACACCAGGCGGGATTTGCCCATGCTTCAAACCAAGTAATTAAATCAGTAATTTTCATAGTTATTTTGTTCAGCAATTTTTCAGAAATTCTGAGAGTTTAAATCACAGTTGCATTACTTAATTACGAATTACGAATTACGAATTAGTGTATCTGTGGTTGAATATTTAATTTTAATGCTAATTGCTGACGCATTTCTTGGAAAGGTTTGTTCCATACAGGGCTAGCATTCCAGTTCCACACTGGGACTGGGATAAGTTGCTCCTCGGCCATATAAGTTAGCAAACGACGTTCATCTTCTGGTTCACGAGAAAAAGTGAAAGGATTGCGATAGCCTGTATCACATAGTTTATAAGATGTAATCTGACCATGACTAATTCTTTGTAAAAGCTCCTTCCCTTTGGCGAGCAAATAATCCAAAAAAAACAGACTAAAAGGCTCTATATGTGCGCGTTTTTGTGGCTCTTTTTGTACCCACCTTGCCCACTCAAACCCATAGATAAAATCGTGAACATAACGGAAGCGAATTTCTGTTTTACTTCCGAACATTTCCACCAGAGAAACCATCTTTTCAGAGAAAATTTTTAAAAAATGAATAGCACCTTCATCTGCTACTAAAGCTTGCCTAATCATACTACTTATCAGAAAATCAAAATCCCAGAATATGTTTTCTGGGAAGTTTTGTAACTGACTACGGACTATAGATTCAAGGATCTCTTGAAATGTTGTGAGAAGTTGAATATCAGTGTTTTCTTCAGCAATCAAATTCCCCAATTCTGCAAAACTGGTAATTAATGTTTTTTGGGGATTAAGTGATAATAAATGAATAGACTGTTGGGCAAGGATTTCATCAATATATTGGAAAGTATGAGTTGGTGTCATAGCAAGTAAAAAGTAAAAAGAAAGAAACGCAGCTGATAAATCCGTGGGCTTGAAAAACAGGACAAAGAGTACCTTGCGCTATGTGTCTGGGTACAATTCTTTTTTTAAGTGGGCTTGAAACCCATAACTGAAGTTTTTTCTTTTACCTTTTAACTTGGAACGTACCCCTCTGGGGAAGCAAGCTACGCGCAGCTTCTCGTAGAGAATCGACTGTCAGTTCTTGCTTCGTGGTAATTGAAATAACCTAAAGAGCTTATACTATTTATTAGTGTATATTGAAGCAAGGAAATTATTAAATAAGCAGGAATAAACTTAACTTTTAAATTTACAAATTGACACGAATTATCTATAGTTTTAATTAAAAAATTATTCCGGTGAAATTTTGTTAATGCATCTCACCGTGAATCCATAAGATTATATCCAAAGGTTAGGCAGAATAACCAGAGTATTTAAACTCTATCTTAAACAAAAATTTAAAATTAGCTATCCAGAAATGTGGATAACCAATTCTCTTGAATGACTGCGCTGGCGATGTTCCCAAATATAAATTCCCTGCCAAGTTCCCAGTACTAGATGACCACTATTAATGGGGATATGTTCGGAAGTGTGGGTGAGTGCTGTCCGAATGTGTGCCGGCATATCATCTGGCCCTTCTGCATCGTGGATGTATTTACCTGATTCTGGGACGAGTTTTGCCATAAAATTAGCTAAATCCACAAGAACATCAGGATCGGCATTTTCTTGGATAACTAAGCTGGCTGAAGTGTGACGTAAAAATAAAGTACAAAGACCAGTTTCAACCCCCGATTCTGCAACTGCGGCTTCAATTTTTGCAGTGATATTATAAAAAGATTTTCCAATAGTGGAAATTTTTAGTAACTTTTGGTAGTGAGTCATTTCAAACAGTAATTATTAATGACAGTGTTCGTAACGCACCATTATCAAGGGTTTGGTGCCGTACTCTCCGCGATAACACCCTACAGATATTTTCTCCAAATCAAACCGGATTCATATATTAATTTATATTGTTTTGAATAAGTTTATTTCGTCTGTAAATAATTGAGAACAGCTTTAGCGATCGCTTCATTACCATCCTTAGCAATTGGTTGAGATTGCTTTGGTGCTTGGGGTAACTCATGCAGAAAATCCCAAGTACTTTGAAAAAACTCAGATGGGGTGATGATTTGATGCTGGTTATAATTTGTTATGCCTTCTACTATAAAAGCAGCTTCGGCAAAATCCTCACGTGGAATAGTAACAATAGGCACTCCTAATAGTGTAGCTTCAGCAAAAGTACCGAAACCTGGTTTAGAGACAACTCGCCCACAAATCGGCATAAAATCTACAGGGCGGTATTTACGGTCATGAATTTTCACTATATTAGGTAAATCAGGCGCAGATTGATCGAAGACGATAAATTGCCAATCTGGGAATCGCCGCAGATTCTCGTAGGGGATTTGTTGCAAACCCAAGCCGCCAAATGTCAATAAAATAGTTTTTTCAACAGGTGCGGTTATTCCCCAAAGAGAACGTAAATTATCAGCAGAGTGACGGGGGGAACCACCTGTTAAACCGACATCTGTGATATTGTGAAAAGCGTGCATCGGTTCGTGGAAGGGAAGACGAAACAAGCGATCGCACTTTGAGTACCAATCACTAATCCAATCTGCAACTGCTGTAAATTCACCCCCCCAATCTCGATAGATAAAGTCCCAGCCAAAGTTACTCATCATCCAGCAAGGAATATTTGCACCTTTGGCAAATCCAGGAGCGAGAAAGGGAATATCTGCCAAAATGAGATTAACGCGATTCTGGCGGATAAAATTAACTTCTGAGGCAATGAGCGAATTTTGATGTTTTTTAATATCTAGCAACTTTTCTAAAGTCGCTACTTTATCCATTGTCAAACTATCGGTTTGCACCACACCCAAATCAAATGCACGGGGACGATAGATAAAATCGCCTTCTATGTAACACTCTAGCAACCAACGTGGAGCAGTAGTTACGAGAATTAGCAGAACTTCTGGGCATAATTTTTGAATTGTCGCTGCGACAGAAGCCATACGGGTAGCATGACCAAAGCCGTGGTTAGTGATGGCTAAGTATAAGATTGGGCGTTCCATTTTTAAGTTAGGAGGTAGGAGTTTAATATATAGCAGTTATCGGTTGAGTAAAATACACCATCTGATTAGGAAACACTATAACTTTAAAAGCAAAATTTTTATTTAAGGGTTTGTTCCAAGCCTAATATTTTTCCGTAATTTGCATATACGCTAAAGCCATCAGCAAACTGAATAGCAGGAAGGTGTTCTCCATGAAGATTATTCTGTTCATCTAATCTTATTATGCTTGGGCGAGAAGATATAATACATATATTCTCGTATGGTAAAATCCAACCACAAGAATTTATTAGATTTTTAAAAGTTTTCCATTTTTCAGGATTATGCTCACATTTTAAAACTGATATACAAAAATCATATATACAAGCTTCACCAATGTTGGCCCATGAAGAAAAGCTATTACAATAAAATTCCACAGATGGCTCCCACTCATTCTGAGGTTGAAGTTGTTTCTCAATCCATAATAAACTACTTAATTTATCCCATTTATTACCAAGTTCTACCTCTAGCTTTTCTTCTAATAAATTCCAAAAAGGTATTTCTAATCTATCTAAAAATAAATCATTAAGTTCGCTTAAGAAGTTGATTTTTAATGAGAACCATAATTCTTCATTCAGTTTAGTCTTGATTTCTGATTTTAAAAGACTTATTTTTCTGTCAAATAATTTTTCTAAAGGTTGACCTATTCTCTTGCTCGATCCATCTAATTCCACTAATGTTTTTAAAGCTTGATAAGGACTACTAACTAATACGATTTCCGGCTCTTTAAATCCAAGTAGAGCATGGATTGCGTTTATCTCTTTTTTGATTTTATGGTAATCAGTCTGTTCTATTTGTAAACCAATTTTAAACCATTTTTGACGATATTCTAGTATTGATGTTTCTTGCTCTTGGGAAATACTATTAATCATACCACCTCTCAATTGCTGCGCCGCCTCCCACTTTTTGATGCAATTAGTCATGCATTGGAGGTTTTGATATTAGATATTAATTAAAGTTAATTCTTGCTCCCAGTATCTTTTTAAACTAAGTTTTCCATCTATTTCTAAATAATACATCACAGCATTTTGCTTAAAATGCCACTCTATACCCCTAACTATATTTACTCTATCTGGGTGATTAGTTACTTGTACTTGCTTACCGAATGAAAACAAGGGAATAGGAACTTTTTTGTAGAGTGTCGTCTTTACATCATACACATCTTCATTATACTGTAGTGTTAAAAAATCCTTGTCTTCGTTAATACAGTGAAATACTTTGCCATTAGGTAAAAGAGCTTTAAATCTTTCTATGTTATTAGAAGAAATTAAATGTTCTCCATATTCAGGAAACCATTGATAAAGCCCCCAAGTCCCAATATTTTTGCTCATATAATATGTTGTTTATCGTAAGGTTTGAAGCTCTGGAAATTTTAGTTTGGTGAGACAAGCTGCTTAAGCTTCTATGTTCGGGGGCAACCTCAAATTTAATCGGTATTAGAAGTTAGGGAATTAAGATTGTAATTCCCAGATTGATAACTTATAACTCCTAATTTTTAACTAGTTTTGCAAAAATTTTTAATTGCCTCAACCAATAGGTCAATTTCTGATTCTAAAGTCAGGTAATGGATGGTGGCGCGTATACAGCTAGGATCGGCAATTGTCCGAGTTAATATGTTTTGTGAATCTAAAAATTGCACTAACTTGAGATTAGCTTGAGGCTGATTATTTGTAAGTTGGAACGAGACTATACCGCTTTCGGGTGGTGAAGTTCGCAAACATTTAATATTGGGTAACGCCATTAAGTGCTGCCAAAGATACTCACTATTTTGACAAATTTGCTCGTAACGTTCCTGTGATGTTCCCCATTGTTGATGAATTGCGATCGCTTCCTTTAATCCAACATACAATGGATAAGCTAATGTAGACACCTCATATCGTCGCCCATCTGGAAGCCAATCCACAGGCTGAGATTGACTATCTACAACAATACCATTTAAGCCAATAAAGGTAGGTTTCAGGCTTTCTCGCGCTTCTGGTCGAACATACAAACCACCAGCACCCGCAGGGCCACATAACCATTTGTGACCAGTGAAAGCATAAAAATCTACACCCAATTCTGTCAAGTTTAAAGGCAGCAAACCAACAGATTGAGCAGCATCTATCAATAAAAAAGAATGATTGTTTCTGCATACTTCGGCAATTTTATCAAGAGGTAAAACTTGACCAGTATTCCAGAAAACATGACTTAATATTACAAGACGGGTATTAGGGCGTAAGTGCTGGGCAATAATTTTTACAGAATCGCCCTCATTTAAAGTCGCCTTCAGGGGACAAGTGGTAACTTCCACTGCGAATCTCCGCGCGATTTCCTGTGTTGTGGCAATTACGCCTGGATGTTCGCAGTCTGAGAGCAGTATATGGTCGCCAGAATGCCAGTCAATGCCCCACATAGCGATATTACAGCCAACTGTGACATTCTGGGTAAGAGTAATTGTTTCGCTTGGTGCATGTAACTCCGAAGCGATCGCAACTCTAGCGGCTTGAGTCTGCGGTGCTATCCAGCGATACGCCTCATTACCAAAGGGGCCTATTTGCTGAACATAAGCCTGAGTTTCAGTCATCGCATCCATTGCTCTTTGAGGCATTGGCCCTTGTCCCCCATAATTGAAATAAGTCTTATTGGCTAAAGCGGGAAATTGCTCTCGATGGCTGTGTAGCCTGGTTTGGGTGACAGAAAGACTAGTCATAATTTCCAAAGGATATCTGTTGTTTACAGGCTATTGATACTTAGGAGTAACAGTAAAAATAGGGATGAAATTAATTTAAGCGATCGCTGCCAAATTTTATCTCGGAATCAGTAACGATAAATATGTTGTTCTGTCATGTACCCTTGCAATGATGCATAAAACGTGATTTTGTTATTCTCCCTTATCTGTCAACCAGGAGAAACACAAACGCCTAGCTGTTGACAGTATAAAATAAACAGCTAATTATGTGTAGATGCGATCGCTCACTTGCAAACTTTGATTGTCTAAGAGGTTGAATGAACATGTATTTTGCTGTGATTAAAGTCACTTTGATCCCCCTAACCCCCCTTAAAAAAGGGGGAATCGGAATCAAAGTCCCCCAATTTATCGGGGGATTTAGGAGGATCTAGAACTTTTGATACCAACAAGAGGACTTTTCAAACATCCTCTA
Source organism: Nostoc sp. KVJ3 (assembly GCF_026127265.1). GTDB lineage: Bacteria > Cyanobacteriota > Cyanobacteriia > Cyanobacteriales > Nostocaceae > Nostoc. Next base: position 1,954,071 of record NZ_WWFG01000001.1, on the reverse strand, counting down.
AGTTACTCCCAGAGACTACTAATTATTGTTAACTTAAAAGAATGCTAATTAATGCTGAACTCTTACTGCAATACCAACGCTGTAAACGCCGGACTTTTCTCGATATCCACGGTGACAAAAGTCAGCGCGATGCACCCAATGAGTTGCTGCGGAAACTGCAACAGGACAAAATCGCTCATCAGCTAAGTGCTTTGGCTCAGATAACCTACCACCAACCAGATTATTCTTATGGAAACTGGGAAGTAGCAGAGAAGGCAACTTTAGAATTGATGGAGCGTGGCGTTGAGTACATTTATAAAGGAGTGCTGTTAGCAGCTTATTCTGAAGCCACCCTACTAAGTCGTCCAAATTTACTGGTAAAACAACCAGGACAGTCAAGTTTTGGAGATTGGATGTATGTCCCGGCTAGTATTGAACTGGGTAAGCGCCCTAAGCAAGAATATCAAGTTGTCGCTGCATTTCATGCCCAAGTGTTAGGAATAGTGCAAGGAGTTGTACCAGAAACAGCTTCGCTAATATTGCGAACCAAAAACATAAATTATCTGGTGGATCTATTTAAATGGATACCACGGATGCAGCAAATTCTGGAGGAGTTTATTGAAGTTTTAGAGTTACCAAATCCGCCAGAAGTGTTTATTTCTCGGCAAAAGTGCAATTTTTGCCATTGGTATAGTCAATGTTATGCGATCGCTCAATCTGAAAAACATCTCTCACTATTACCAGGTGTAACACCTCTTCGCTACACTCAACTTCAAGATATAGCCATCACTACACTAGAATCTCTTGCTAATACCAGTCCCAGCACCCTAGAAAATCTAGTTGGTTTCGACCCAAAAGTAGCACCCAAGTTAGTAGTGCAAGCTCAATCTGCATTAGAAAAACGACCCCTAATTTTACCCTACCCGCTACCAATAAAAGAGATTACATTTACAGCACCCATAGAGCTTTACTTTGATATTGAGGCACAGCCAGACTTAGATTTAAATTATCTTTTAGGGGTTTTGGTCGTTGATAGACTTACCAACACAGAACAGTTTTATTCGTTTTTAGCAGATAAACCAGCAGACGAAGAATTAGTTTGGCAGCAATTTTTGGATTTAGTTTGGCAATATCCCGAAGCGCCAATTTATCATTTTTGTGTCTACGAGTTTGATACAGTCAAACGGCTAGCAAAGCTTTACAACACCCCCTACGCCTCAGTGCGTCCTGTACTGAATCGATTTGTGGATGTGTATGAACAATTAACCCAAAGTGTAGCATTACCTGTAGAAAGTTATGCCCTGAAAGCGATCGCGCGTTGGTTAGGATTTGAGTGGCGCGAAAAAGAAGCTAGTGGTGCTAAATGTATTTACTGGTACGATCAGTGGCTAGAAACAGGCGATCGCACCTTACTAGAAATTATCCAAAGCTACAACGAAGATGACTGTCGCGCTACCCGCAAAGTGAAAGACTGGCTTGTAAACTTTTTTCAGAATGAATATGGTTTGCGATTAGCTTAAGTAATTTCTTATTTTCCAAAGGTTTTCGGTCTTAGTAAATCAACTGATGAATTTATTTATATAAGTACAATTTAATACTTCAAATAATGAAGTAATAATTTAATAAATTGCTACCTCATCTCCCTCATCCTCAACTATGACAATCAATATAGTTCGGTTAAGGTTATTTGATGAAAATAATAGATCCCAAAAACGCGATAAATCTCCGTCTCTACGAAGGACTGATTATTGTAAAGACAGCGATTTATCGCGTCTCTTACCTTAACCGAACAGTATTGCTATGACAGTCGCTTCTCTACAAGATTTATACGTATCACTATTAATGTGAAATGGTATTACTTGCTATGACACTCCATACTTCTTAAACCAAGCCAAAAGACGTTTCCAACCGTCCTTAGCTTCTTTTTCGCGGTAGGAAGGGCGATAATCGGCAAAAAATGCATGGGGTGCATCGGGGTAGACGATAATTTCAGATTTGTTACCGCTAGACTTTAAGCGATCGCGCATCTGTTCTACTGTATCAAGAGGAATACCCGTATCCTTACCGCCGTAGAGTCCGAGAATGGGGACTGTCAGTTTTGATGCAATATCAATAGGATATTTTGGTTGAAGTTCGGTAGCATCGCCCACAAGTCGCCCATACCAAGCAACACCTGTCTTCACCTTGGGATTATGTGCTGCATACAACCAAGTAATGCGACCACCCCAGCAGAAGCCCGTAATTGCTAATTTATCGGCATTACCCTTACCTGATTTCACAGCCCATTTTACCGTAGCATCGAGATCGGATAACACTTGGGCATCTGGTACTTTGGCGACAATTGGGCGAATTTCGTCTATGCTGCTTAACTTTGAGACATCGCCTTGACGGATAAATAATTCTGGTGCGATCGCTAAATACCCCAACTTAGCAAAACGCCGAGTGATATCCTGAATATGCTCATGTACACCAAATATCTCTTGAATCACCAAGACAATTGGGAAATTTTCACCAGTAGCAGGTACTGCTCTATAAGCGGGAATTTCGCCATCCTTGACGGGAATTTTTACTGCACCAGCTACCAAACCCTTAGCATCAGTGGTAATAGCTTGGGCAGAAATGGGTTGCACTGCCAAGGCAAAACCAGTCGCCAAGGAGGTTGTTGCTATAAACTTGCGGCGTGTTATTTCTTTCATCATCTCTACCTTAAATTGGCAAAAACTTTATTTTTGGTTATCAGTACAGTACTCAACAATTTTTTGTGCTGAGTTACCTTATATTTAGGTTACTAGATGGTCAAATGCGCGGAAGGGTAGGTGTACAAATTTTATGGTCTAAAAAAAGTGCTTCTATCCCAAGTACAGCAACGCTTTCAACCCATTAGTTGCCTAATCATCATCCGCGCAATCTCTGAAATGCTTATCAAAACACGATTTCAGCCTTGAAATTTTCCTGACACTCTTTCCAAACGAATTCTCTAATGCTATGATTGCTCAAGAACAGCGCAACCGCACCTTGAAAACTAAATACAGCTTAGGTTTCAGCCTTCCGCTATTGCAATTCATCAAAATCCCTATTAGGGATTGAAACCCAATAAGCATCAGCATCAGGACAGTTAGCCAAATTGCAATTCATCAAAATCCCTATTAGGGATTGAAACTTTATGAAGCTTATCGACTACGGCGAATTATATCATTGCAATTCATCAAAATCCCTATTAGGGATTGAAACTTTTCCGCCTAGCGGACGGGGGCTAAGAGTATCCTATTGCAATTCATCAAAATCCCTATTAGGGATTGAAACCGCGACGTGAGATAAACTCACGTTTCGGCTACTGTGTATTGCAATTCATCAAAATCCCTATTAGGGATTGAAACGTCTAGAATTGCAATAATTTCTTGCTTGTCATCCATTGCAATTCATCAAAATCCCTATTAGGGATTGAAACGCATACTCAGGTTTGACTAACTCACTTTTAAGAATTTCAAATTGCAATTCATCAAAATCCCTATTAGGGATTGAAACTGTCCACCAGGATTTGGCTGAAAATAATCAACTGTAAAATTGCAATTCATCAAAATCCCTATTAGGGATTGAAACATTCTAAAAAATCTATAACAATTTCTGATAATAATGTATTGCAATTCATCAAAATCCCTATTAGGGATTGAAACTTCTCCTCCGCTCTATCTAAGAGCGGCGGTATTTTATTGCAATTCATCAAAATCCCTATTAGGGATTGAAACCCGATAATATCAAAGGGAAACTTATTAGCTGCTACAATTGCAATTCATCAAAATCCCTATTAGGGATTGAAACAAGGGAGTGCGATCGCAAAAACTAATGACTAATATTGCAATTCATCAAAATCCCTATTAGGGATTGAAACACCATTTAAGTTTTTTAATGGGTAACTATTTTACTAATATTGCAATTCATCAAAATCCCTATTAGGGATTGAAACTCTTATATTTTCACAAGATGCCGCAGCAACACCTCATTGCAATTCATCAAAATCCCTATTAGGGATTGAAACTGAGCCTTTGGTAGAGACAGGTACAGATGTTTTTATTGCAATTCATCAAAATCCCTATTAGGGATTGAAACGTCCCGGTGGGTACTTGATAAATTTGCGCTTGAATTGCAATTCATCAAAATCCCTATTAGGGATTGAAACAAAGCCAGAAAGTACAGGGAAGCACAGCAAAAAATTGCAATTCATCAAAATCCCTATTAGGGATTGAAACCTGATTAGCGGGTATGACTGCGAGTTGTACCGCAAATTGCAATTCATCAAAATCCCTATTAGGGATTGAAACTTTTTGTGTGCGGATTTACACATATTTCTATACTTATTGCAATTCATCAAAATCCCTATTAGGGATTGAAACGGGAAATTAGGTTTGCAAGAGGATTGGGATAGTAATTGCAATTCATCAAAATCCCTATTAGGGATTGAAACTTTGTAGGTGGATCAAGGTGGATCACGTGGATCAATTGCAATTCATCAAAATCCCTATTAGGGATTGAAACTCTTCACTCAAATTCTTAATCGCGCTATCAATTTGATTGCAATTCATCAAAATCCCTATTAGGGATTGAAACTTGCGCTGTGCTTTCCACCAAATTACCAACAAGATTGCAATTCATCAAAATCCCTATTAGGGATTGAAACAGTAGGAGTGGCTACCTTTTGTTTTGATTCAAGCTCCAAATTGCAATTCATCAAAATCCCTATTAGGGATTGAAACATAAACTTTGAACGGCATATTTTCATTTCTCCTGAGATTGCAATTCATCAAAATCCCTATTAGGGATTGAAACATCAGTCGGCATTGCGAATTGAGTGAAGTGTGAATATTGCAATTCATCAAAATCCCTATTAGGGATTGAAACTGCACTTATAGATTAAAGACTTCAGTTTGTGATAGATTGCAATTCATCAAAATCCCTATTAGGGATTGAAACTTCAATTTCGACATTAACATTAAAGAGCTTTATAAATTGCAATTCATCAAAATCCCTATTAGGGATTGAAACATTATTGCAGCTGCGCTCATCGCCGGCTTAAGATTGCAATTCATCAAAATCCCTATTAGGGATTGAAACTTACACGTCTCAAACTTGCAGCCGATGCGGACACGTCATTGCAATTCATCAAAATCCCTATTAGGGATTGAAACATTTGGAATGCTAAGAAGATTATTCTTGAGCCAGATTGCAATTCATCAAAATCCCTATTAGGGATTGAAACGATGGGGACAAGACTGCTGATACTCCGCTTGCGGATTGCAATTCATCAAAATCCCTATTAGGGATTGAAACTGATGGCGGCTCTGGGGGAGGAGCCAAACCCTTGCATTGCAATTCATCAAAATCCCTATTAGGGATTGAAACTAAATCACTTGATGGAAAAGTAACGGAAAACCTCAATTGCAATTCATCAAAATCCCTATTAGGGATTGAAACAACTTGCGATCGTTTCTAGACTCTCTACCCTCATATTGCAATTCATCAAAATCCCTATTAGGGATTGAAACGTAAACATTTTTTGGGAGCATCTAGAGCAAGAATCTTTTATTGCAATTCATCAAAATCCCTATTAGGGATTGAAACATTTAACTCAATTTATCGGGAATCTTAGTATTGAATTGCAATTCATCAAAATCCCTATTAGGGATTGAAACAAAAATTGGGCATTGATTCGCCAAGGTTTAATTAAATTGCAATTCATCAAAATCCCTATTAGGGATTGAAACGATTCCCCGCTCCATGCCATAACAGCAGAAAAAATGCATTGCAATTCATCAAAATCCCTATTAGGGATTGAAACGGGACTATCCAGAAATAGGCATATATTTGTTAGTCATTGCAATTCATCAAAATCCCTATTAGGGATTGAAACTATTCCGATTCTCCAGTTCGCAGTAAGATTTTTGCATTGCAATTCATCAAAATCCCTATTAGGGATTGAAACGCGCGAGTTTGGGAGAGATGCCAAGAGGTCGGTGTATTGCAATTCATCAAAATCCCTATTAGGGATTGAAACAAACCTGCGGTCGATCGCTGTGGAGGATCGGTACTGGGATTGCAATTCATCAAAATCCCTATTAGGGATTGAAACGAGTAAACAATCCACTCAGTCTCTTGCTCCCCCAAAAATTGCAATTCATCAAAATCCCTATTAGGGATTGAAACGTTGCTGAGTAATACGCCTTGACATACATTGAATAATTGCAATTCATCAAAATCCCTATTAGGGATTGAAACGTTTAAGGGTATTTCTGACTAGAGAGCAAGATAATTGCAATTCATCAAAATCCCTATTAGGGATTGAAACAGTTCTTCTACTGTTGATAAATTCTCGGTGCTACATTGCAATTCATCAAAATCCCTATTAGGGATTGAAACTTCCCAATCAGCCATACCGTGCTGCATTGCGATCGCAATTGCAATTCATCAAAATCCCTATTAGGGATTGAAACATTAGATATACTGCGCCATTGCCACCGCCTAAGATTGCAATTCATCAAAATCCCTATTAGGGATTGAAACTTCTACCCCGCGCCAAGACCACAACTGCAACTAGCATTGCAATTCATCAAAATCCCTATTAGGGATTGAAACGAAGTGATCCATCAAGCGCTGCTTGATAAAATCTGAATTGCAATTCATCAAAATCCCTATTAGGGATTGAAACTTATACGTCAATCCCTTTTCAAGGCTAATTGACATTTATTGCAATTCATCAAAATCCCTATTAGGGATTGAAACCAACAAGCCCATGATTCAACTGAAAAAGCGCAACATTGCAATTCATCAAAATCCCTATTAGGGTAGGGATTGAAACTGTACAAGTTTCTACTATCGTTAAGTAGTTGGACAAAAATATTTACAGTCATTGCGAGCGGAGCGAAGCAATCGCAAGAGTTGGGATTGCTTCATTGCGCTATCTCTACGAGACACTACCGCGTTAAGCGAAGCTATACCGAAGGCTTTACGCTTCATTCGCAATGACATTGTGTAATTAATTCTGTCCAAGTACTTACCTAATTATTTTATTACCATAAAATAAAATTCTCACAAAAAAGGTGGGCAAGCAGCCCACCCTAAACTATTATTTAATTGGTACTACTTTACAGGTGCTTGAGTAGCTGTTTTACCAACCAGCATTGCAGCATTTTCCTCACTTTCGAGAATACCGAATTCAATCAACAAATCTTCTAACTCTTCCATCTCAATAGGGGTAGGAACGGCGAGCTTGTCGTTGTCAATGATCTTTTTAGCCAGTATGCGATATTCGTTACTTTGATTGCTATCAGGTGCATACTCGTTAACAGTCATCCGGCGCAATTCTGCGTGTTGAACAATATTGTCACGAGGTACGTAGTGAATCATTTGGGTGTTCAAACGTTTTGCCAAGGTTTCGATTAAATCGATTTCCCGGTCAACGTTACGGCTGTTACAAATCAGACCACCTAAGCGTACACCGCCTGTATGAGCATATTTAAGAACACCACGAGCGATGTTGTTAGCTGCATACATCGCCATCATTTCACCAGAGGTAACGATGTAGATTTCTTGTGCCTTACCTTCACGGATAGGCATAGCGAAACCACCGCACACAACGTCACCCAAAACGTCGTAACTTACAAAATCAACATCTTTGTAAGCACCGTTTTCTTCTAAGAAGTTGATAGCGGTGATAATACCACGACCAGCGCAACCCACACCAGGCTCAGGGCCACCAGACTCCACACAACGTACATCCCGAAAACCGGTCAGCATTACTTCTTCGAGTTCGATATCTTCTACAGCGCCTCTTTCAGCAGCTAATTGAAGAACGCTTGTTTGAGCTTTACTGTGTAGCATCAAACGGGTAGAGTCAGCTTTAGGGTCGCAACCGACAATCAGAATGCGTTGACCCATTTCAGCCATAGCTGCAAGGGTGTTTTGAGAGGTGGTAGATTTACCAATACCGCCTTTACCATAGAAAGCTATTTGTCTAATTTTTGGGTCAGTCATGGTTGTGTTTTCCTACAATGATTTAATTGATGGGTCAGAAGCTTGATATGAGATATTCACTCTTGGAACGTAGGGAAGTAGAGCCCGTTGGCATTGATATGTAGCAACTTGTCACTAGACATCGCACCCCAACAAAAACAGTGAAAATCAGAACATATTTACCCACAAAGTGATAGCTTAAGGGATAGAGAAATCTCCATCTCCTAATAACGAAGCCTTTAAAACTTTGACTTCAGCATTGTCAGTTGTTGTAACAGAATCCCAAATGGTTGCTCAAGCCTAAAGAGTGGTTGCAGCAGGAATTCAAACGAACGCAGATTTGTTCTCTGAACCACACAACCAACCAAATTGCAATCCACTCTAAATGGTCGCTGCAACTTCTCTGATTTTGCAGATGTCAAGTCACCAAGAACCTCTATAGCGCTTTTCATTTCGTGATTGATACAGCAGGATAATATTCCAGCCTAAAAAGTGGTAGCTATAGGTGCAGTAGTATAGCAATTCTTAATTGCATAGAATACAGACCTAACCCCCACTCCCTTCCCTACTAGCGTTGGGGAGTAAGATTCAAAGCCTCTCTCCTTTTAGGAGCTACCGTACTATCTGCAAGGATTTCAGGCGTTATAGACCCCTTAAATTGTCATTACGAGCGGAGCGAAGTAATCACATAATCCCGTGGTTTTTGCGATTGCTTCGCTTCACTTCGTTTTGCTCGCAATGACATGCAAAAAAGTGGGATGCTCCCATTCCTAACACTCTGGCTGAGACAATATCTAGGTGACTTTTGACAGTATGATTAAATTCCTAAAAATTATGGAACTATACCATTCTGCTTGAAGTTTTCGTTCTAAAAATCAGCAACTGCTTCAACTTAGTTTGCGGTTGAAAATATTTGCTCCCGCAAGAGTAAGTTTGTAAATATTCTGTATTTCTATGGATTTGTCAGGCTGTACTAAGAGTCTTTCTTCCCAGACTCCAAGAGTAATTGCCTTTGGTAGGTAATGCTCTAGCTAGGCTAGCCAACTCTTATTAGCTCATGCCCAGATAAATTTCGATTGACTTCAAGTTGTTACAAAGGCTACTATCCCACTCAATCTAGTTTTAGATTTTTGTTAGAAAAAGATGTAGCGAATTGAAGGGGACTTACCAGAGCAAAAAAACCTTCTTGAGCTTGCCTCAAACTTGTCTTGAAGTCTTTTTGTGCTTTCACTTTTTTGATTCCTATAAAAACCATAACATATATCTCACCGATTTCTTTGCAGAATCTAAAATTATTTATCTATTTGCCAGAACCCGATCCTTGGAATCTTTAATAGTCATAAGTTACGGGCTTATAGGTTGCAAAATTGTGAAAATATTTATCATACCGAATTTGTGCAGTTAGATACTTTTGGGTATTTTATAAAAGTATTTAAAACTAACGTTTTACAACAAAAACATAATTTGTTATTTTTGCATGAGTTATTGAGTTGAGATGCTCAAAGCAAATATACCCAGCGATTAGACATCTCCAGAAAATAAATATACGCTATCCACAACCCTTGTAGAGACGTAGCAGTGGTACGTCTTTTTTTTCGGAGATATCTATTATAAATCGCAGCTATACAAACTTTCGTTGGGAGCATCCCAATTTTGCAAATTTATCAAATAGATTGTCATTGCAGATGAAGTATACCCCTGTGGGGAAAGAAGCTACGCGGTAGCGTCTCTACTCCCAACTCCTGTACAGACGCGATTAATCGCATCTTTTCTTCAAATAGTTCTTTGCTGAACCTGTCGCCCATCAAGCCCTTGTTTAATCCAACTCAGACATTCATATTCAGATTTAAATAATTTTGGCGCTGCAATATTATTCAATAACTCCGGTGGATAATGATCGTAAAAACATTTGTCTCTTTCTTGGAAGATGATAATCAAATGCTCTCGGTAAATATAGCGAGACTTAAAACTATCACCATGATGAACGAACTCGGAATTTTGATCGATATGTTCTTTAGCAATATCAACGATATTAATAGCACCACTTCCATAGATTCTTGCTGGGTTTTCTGCTTTATGAAATTGGCTTTTATGCCCTATCTCAGATAGCAATTTATACGAATAAATTTCGTAATTATCAGCTTGTGCATAAACAAATGGAATGATGAGATATCCTTTATACGAGACTGAACTTTCATAAAGAAGACGATTCATTTCAACCTCCTTTGGTATAGCTGTTCTCAAAAAATCAAAAATTATCAATTTCATTCTGTGGGCCTATTCCCTTTGACCCTTGCACTCTACCTTTCAAGACCATAAACTCAGCTGACTGGGAGGATGAACGAGGTTATTCCAAGGTAGGGGCGGAACTGGTGTATTACTCTGTTCTAATAGCTGTTGGAAGTGACGCGCTATGTTAGGCGATCGCGCTTCTATGGGACAATGAACAAAGAAATAAATTCGCACTCCCGTCTGTAACCATTGCTGAATCTGCCTTACCCACTCTTCCATAAACGGCTGATTCACTGATAAATTTGGATGAGAAATAAATCGAATCAGAGTAAAAGGTGCTGTCACACTCAATTGCAATGGTAATTTGGGTTTGCGCCGTTCCGATTGTAACTGAGGGTCATAATCTCCAGTGTAGATAGGGCGCGAGTCTAACAGTACCCGTCCTACACCTAGCTTTTCTAAAAGCGCTGTCAAATTACTAGCATGAGGTTCCCTGAACCAAGCAGGATGCCGAACTTCCACTGCTAGAGGCGCGTCTGTCAGAGGCCAAGCTTCCAGAAAGTTAGCCAAATCGTCAAGCAATGCAGGTGTATAACTAGGTGGTAACTGGGCAAATATCGGGCCGAGATGCTTTCCTAAAGGGCGCATCCCCTCCAGAAATTTCAAAGCAGCCGGAATATAAGGTTGTAGCAACCCTTGATGAGTAATATCTCGTGGTAATTTTAAACAAAACTCAAAACCTGCTGGTGTTTCAGCAGCCCAACGGGTTACAGTTTCTTGGTTAGGCACGGCATAAAAGGTGGTGTTACCTTCTACAGTGGTGAAGCGACGACTGTACAGATGGAGAAAATCGCCAGTGCGAGCGCCTTGGGGGTAGAGTTCGCCCACCCAACCCTTATATGCCCAAACAGCGCAACCAATAAAAAAGTTCACAGTGCCTAAAAAATATAATGTATCATATCCAATTTTACAAAAAAAGACTTTTAAAATATACGTAGGCTGTGTTAGCGATCGCGCAGGATAGTAGAACGTACAATACTAGCGTCACTGATTCAATAAATATAGAATCTTATTGTTAATTGTTTAAATTCAAATCTCACAGTATCTTTTTGGTAATTATGTCACTTTGAAGTGCGTACTTTTCATTTATATGTATATACTTTATTATTGAAATAGTTCAAAAGCCGATTGAATAATTACAAAAATATCTTCGATAATTGAAGGAAAAATCTAAAATTCAAAATTAAGCAATTCCTAACTAAATATTCATTAACAACGAGGTAAATCTATGTCTCAAAATACAATTACCCACTTAATTCACGATCGCAATGCCCGTGGTCACGCTAAAATGGGCTGGCTCGATAGCTATCATACATTTTCCTTTGGTAGTTTTTACGATCCCAACCGCATGGGATTTCGTTCTCTACGCGTGATTAACGACGATCGCATCGCCCCTGGTGCTGGATTCCCTACCCACAGTCATCGTGACATGGAAATCCTCACTTATGTATTAGAAGGTGCTGTAGAGCATAAAGACAGCTTGGGTACTGGTTCAGTAATTCGCCCCGGTGATGCCCAAATTATGAGCGCTGGAACTGGAATCAGCCATAGCGAATTTAATCCTTCACCAACTGAACCGCTACACTTACTACAAATCTGGATTCTTCCCAATCGAGAAGGGCTGACACCAAGATACGAACAAAAAACTTTTCCTCTAGAAGAAAAGCGCGGCAAACTCCGCTTAATTGCTGCTAAAGATGGGCGCGATGGTGCTGTGACAATTTACCAAGATGTTGATTTATATACATCTGTTTTAGAGGATGGTGATGTTGTTAATTATCAAGTCAAAAGCGATCGCTATGCCTGGTTACAAGTAGCCCAAGGTATAGTCAACTTAAATGGAGAAGAACTCAGAGCCGGCGATGGTGTGCAAATCAACGGCGAAGAACAGCTAGAAATTAGCACCAACATCGGTGGTGAAATCTTGCTTTTCGATTTAGGCTAATCCTCAATCTGTAAGGTGAGCATTGTCAATCTTAGATCCCCGACTTCTTTGAGAAGTCGGGGATCTTGTTTTTGCTGACAATTAACAAAACTCCAAACGACTCTAGCTTCCCTAGAAAAGCTAGAAGAGAAGGACAAAGAAGAACTATCACTGCAAGAGAGCGTTTACTTTCTACGAGATTCCGTTTTAATCCGCTCTGAAGAAGGTTATACTTTCTCATAAAACTACCAAAATAACTAGGCGGCGATCGCTAAAAAGTTCTTAGCCTGGGAAAGATGTATCAGACTTTAAATAATTATTAGAGGTGCCTGTAATGCCGACGATTCATTTTATAGATGGTGAAAAAGGCGGGGTAGGAAAGTCTCTCTTTGCCAGGACAATGATTCAGTATTGTCTGGATAAGAAAATCCCCTTTGTACCAGTGGAGACAGATAGATCAAATCCAGATGTCGCAGGGGTATATAAAGAAATATGTAAGTATGCTGTGTTTAGTGAGAATGAACGACAGGCAAATAAGGCAGATAGAATATTTGAGTGGGCAATAGAAAAGCCAGTAATTGTAAATTTAGCCGCACAATCTCATAGAGCAGTGCAAGGCTGGATTGAGTCTAATCAATTACTTGAGCTAGGCAGTTCCCAGGGAGTTATGTTTTATAAATGGTTTGTATCCACAGGAGGATACGACAGTATCAACCTGTTTACTCAGTCGTTGAATACTTACGGTGAGAAAATCCCTCATATTCTGGTGAGGAATTTAGGGCTGTGTGATGATTGGGAGCATCTAGAGTCAGACTCCAACTTTCAGAACATAGTAAATAAATATCCGATAAAAGTTATAGATTTTCCGAAGTTAGCATACAGAGAAAGAAACATAATTGACCAAAATCGCCTGACTTTTGCAGAGGCTAGAGAGTATAAAGAATTTGGAATAATTGGCAAACAGAGAGTAGTAAATTTTCTGAAGCTCGCTTATGGTGCTTTTGAGAAAGTAGGTATCTGGTATGAAAAAGTTGAATAGCAGTCATTGATCGTTTGTGATTAGTTATTGGTACTAACGATCGATGACTAATCACAAACCTTAGCATTTGTATGTCATTGCGTAGGCGGAGCCTTCCCGTAGGATACGAAACGAAGTGAAGCAAAGCAATCGCCACATCTCCAACTAAGCATGAGTTGATGCGATTGCTTGGCTGCGACACGCCGTTCGCGTTCGTCGTTCCTCCTCTCTACGAGACGCTCTTCGCGTGCGATGCACCTGTATAAAAGAAACTAAATTCATAGGGATAAAAAGAATACAGGAGTCAGAATACTCCACCCATGAAGGGATGGAGTTTTAATTCAGGAAGAATATTTTAATTTTTTCGCCCATTAGGGGCGAGGTTTTAACCAATATTCATTAACCACTCGTACAGAATTCATGCTGAATTCTGACTCCTGACTTCTGAATTCTTCTTATAAATTATCAATTGTTCACGCTCCCATCCCAGAATACCGTTTCAAACCTGCACGCCACAGTAAGCGATTGGCACCCAAAAACACTAAGATCCACGCCAATATTGACCAAAATCCCCGCCCTATATCCACAGGTAGCCCTACCAAAATACTCGTAGGAAAATCAATCAAATAGGGAAAAGGTGTAAACATTACTATTTCCCGCACAGATTCTGGAAATACCTCTAAAGGTGCTATCAAACCAGATAAAAATAGATAAAACAAAAACCAAAAGTTTTCTAAGGCAGTAGCCCGTTCTGTCCAAAAGGCAAACATGGCAAAAGTATACTGAATCGTAAACCGCAAAACAAAAGCTAGTATTACTGCTAATATAAACAGTAAAAATCTAGTCAAATTTGGTATCCAAAAAGCTTGGGGATAAAGAATAAAAAATAACGCTACTAATAAAAAAGCAAACATTAGCCGAGCAAATCTTTCAGAAATATGCCCCGCAACATGATGCCATACTGGATCGAGTGGTTGTAGCAACTTGGGCGAAAGCTTGCCTTCCACAACCTCCTTTTCAAAGTCCCAAATCACCCAAGCAACTGTTAATTGTCTAACGACGAAAACCGTGATAAAGTAACGAGCAAAATCCACCGATGATAGCCCAAACTGCCCGCCTTTTGCTGCCTGTATCCAGATACCCATGAGGATAATCGGCAAAGAACCAGCTAAAACCCATAGGATTAGTTCTGCTCGATACTCAACCATATAGGCATAGTATACTGACAGCAAAGTTAGAGCTTTTCTAATCATCTTTTTCATTTATATTAAGACTTCTATTTGATTTTTTAAAAAACTTGCCCTCAACTCAAAAAGGCTGATTCCCTACTCCCTACGGGAGCAATGCGATTTTGTGAGATGGGTAAGCAGGGGAGGCAGGGGAGGCAGGGGAAGAGAAAGAAAATAAGTGTAGAAGCAGTCTGTAACGGTCGTAAAAAATACTAAAAATGCCTCTTTACTCCCCCTGCTCCCCCTGCTCCCCCTGCTCCCCCTGCTCCCCTGCCTATTTTACGAGGATCTCACTTTTTCGCGTTACTCCCCTCCCTACTCCCTAGCTACGCAAATAGGTTCAAAAATCACATCGGATTGCCATAGTGCATTCTCCTCTTGGCAACTCTATTCCTAGCAGCGCTAACTACACAACACCCGCCCGAAAAACTCGTCCAATCACTTCTTCTACAGGCGGTTCGGTGACAGTTAAATCAATTACCTCCAAATCTGTCAAAATCTTCGATACCGTGCGGGTGAGTGCCTCTCTAGATACCATAAAATGCACCGATCGCCCCTCTAATAGTTGCACATCCCCGTATGTCATAAGTTTTTCTATCGATAGAGGTTGGGCTAACTCTATATGAACTTCCCGATAAGGGGCAAAACGTTGTAGTAGTCCATCTAAACTACCGTCATACATCAAGCTTCCTTGGTGAATCAACAACACTCGTTGACACAAAGCTGTGATATCAGCCATATAATGACTCGTCAACAGCACTGTAGCTTGATAACGCTGATTGTAGTCGCGCAAAAAATCGCGTACCGCCACCTGAGCATTTACATCTAGTCCCAGAGTCGGTTCATCTAGGAATAATACATGAGGACGGTGCAAAAGTGCTGCTAGCAATTCTGCTTTCATCCGCTCACCCAAAGATAGCTTCCGTACTGGTTGGGTAAGTTTGCCTTCTAAGGAAAGCATCTCTGTTAATTCTCCTACCCGCCGTTGAAACTCTTTATCAGAGATGTCGTATACAGCAGCATTAATTCTCAAAGAATCCAGCGCTGGTAAGTCCCAAATTAGCTGCTGTTTTTGCCCCATCACCAAGGTAATTTTTTGCAAAAATGCTTCTTTTCGATGAAAAGGGATTTGTCCAGCTACTGTGACTTTACCGCTAGAGGGATGAATCAGCCCCGTGAGCATTTTTAGTGTGGTGGTTTTCCCAGCACCATTTGGCCCTAAAAACCCCACCACTTCACCAGGGGAAATTTCAAAAGAAACATCCTGAACTGCTTTGATTGAGCGGTAGGTACGGCGGAAAAGGTGGGTGATTGTACCTTTAATACCCGGACTTTTAACTGCTACTGGATAAGATTTACTCAGATTTTCAGCAACAATAATTGACATATTTTTTATTATGACTTACGCAAACAATAGGCAAAAATAAAGATTTTCAGGTAGGGTCAATTCATGAATTGACCCTACAGCATATAGTTTTGCGTAAGCTTGGTTCCAAATACGAAAGCAGAGATTTTCGCCAGTGACATATCATGATTGACTGTGGTGAGCATTACACACAACACATAGACTTTAACGTAAACGCCCCGATCGCAGTGTACTGATAATTAACCACAAACCCAATAAACTAGCAACGGCAAAGAGGATGGTGCTTAAAAAAGATAGCTGGCTTGTCTGCGCTCTGGTGGATATAATTGCCGCACCCATAATCAGCGAACCCACTAATATACTAAAAGAGAGTCGGTTAGCCGCATCGTCCATTGTCCGCCGCACGCCATCTAATCCCCGTAGCGATAGATTCCACTGTAAGGTTTCTGAGGTAACTCGGTCTAATAGCAGTTCGATTTGGCGCGGAGATTGCAGAGAGAGACTTTTAATATCTAAGGCTGTTCGTAATAGCGATCGCACTGGATTATCGCCCAATAGTTGCCGCCGAAACAAGTCTGTAATTAATGGTTTAACTTCGTCGAAAAAATTAAGTTCTGGGTTGAATGTCCGCGCTACACCCTCTAAATTCGCTAGAGTTTTGGCATACAAACCCATGTTGCTAGGTAATCTAATTTTATTGTTGCGGGCAACTTGTAAAACTTCATAGATTATCTGACTGAAATTTATTTGCGTCAGGCTGACATTGTGATACTTCCGCAACATGCGATCGTAATCATTTTCTAACCGTGATAAAATTACTGGTTGAGCCGAATCTGATAGCTGCAAAGTTAACTGAGCGCATCTTTGAGCATCTAAATCAACGATCGCTAACAACATCTCTGTTAATATCTGCTGTGTACGGGGATCGAGTCTTCCCACCATGCCACAATCTAACAGAGCAACCCGCCCATCTTTGAGATAAAACAAGTTTCCCGGATGGGGATCGGCGTGAAAAAAGCCATCAATATATAGTTGCTGAAAAAATACCCGAAATAATAAAGTAGTTATTTCTTTACGCTCTACAACAGGATCTTTACCATTATTATTGTTGTCCAAATCCGCCGACAAGAACGGCACACCATCCAGCCATTCCATCACCAGTAATTTTTCTGTGGTCAATTCCCAGTTAATTTCCGCAACTACTATTTGCGTGGGATCAAACCAGCGACTTTTAGATAAGTTACGCCGCAGTTCGTCTGTAAAACCCGCTTCCCGTGTAAAATCTAACTCGGCTTCTAGGGCTTTGGTAAATTCTTCAGCTATGGATTTGATTTCGTAGGTTTGGCCAAATTCAGTCCGCGCCACTAAATCGGCAATACCTTGAATTAAAGCAATATCTTGGGCAATAGTCAGATCGATTCCCGGACGTTGTACTTTCAAAGCGACTTCTCGACCATCTGCTAATGTAGCGCGATGTGTCTGGGCGATTGATCCCGCCGCGACTGGGATCGGGTTAACCGTCTTGAAGGTTTCTGCTAGTGGACGTTTTAATTCTTTGCGAAGGATTATTTCTATCTCTGACCAAGGTACTGCTGGTACTTCATCTTGTAAGGTTGATAGTTCCTCAATGTAGGAAGCGCTGAGTAAATCTGGACGGGTAGAGAGTAGCTGACCAAGTTTGACATAAACTGGCCCCAAGTCTACCAGGATATTTTTTAAAACCGCAGGTGTCGGTAGCTGGGGTTCATCAGCTTTACCACCAGTGAGTAACCTTCGCATATAGTCCCAGCCATTGCGAAGGAATACTTCCAGAATTTCTCGTTGACGGGGAACAGTTTGGGTGAGGAACATTTTTATAAATAACTGCAAAGACGCAGGGAGTTAAAGAGGTAAGCAACAGGGGATGACAATACAACCGGAATCGGCTCTAGTTTTGGTACTGGTTAAAGTTTTGCTAGCTGCGCCACAGTCTTGGAATCTTTTTAGAGATGATTGTATGGCTTCGTGGAGTTTCTGTTCACTCAGCATTCGTTTGACGTAATTAGAGCAAGAATCCCCACCATGTAATAAGCGATGAGAGCAACTAAATCCTTTGGAAGGAGAAATATATTTTTGATAGACCGTAATAGACTCCATTGCCATTGTTTTGGCGAGAGGCTCAAAGCTAATAATGTCCATAACTGTCAGAAAAAATAACAGACAGTCAAGTTATAATCGGAAAATAGACTTTTTCGCCTCTGCCAGGGGTTTTAACTTTTATAGCAGGTCAGTAAATCGGGAATCGCTTTGAAGAATTTTGAGGATCTGCTTAATTTCCTGGGTACGTTTTTTATTGACAACGAGGGTGACATTGCGATCGCGCACAATCACCACGTCCTCTAAACCAATTGTAACAACTACATCATCTGGATTTGAGGCATAAATAATCGCCCCCTGCGTATCTAACCCTACGTGGGTAGCGAGTTCCACATTGGGATTCTCTTCTGTTTTGAGTAACCGCTCGATCGCATTCCAATCTCCCAAATCATCCCAACCAAAATCAACTGGCAAAACGTATGCTAAAGTTGTCTTTTCCATTAGGGCATAGTCTATACTCTTCTTAGGCAACTGGGGATAAATATCAGTACCATGTTGTTCTAGAGGTTCGATAATTTCTGGAGCATGGGTATGTAGTTCCTTGAGAACAACCCCTGCCCGAAAAACGAACATGCCACTATTCCAGCTAAAACGTCCCGTAGATAAAAAAGTCTCTGCCGTTTCGCGGTTGGGCTTTTCAGTAAAGCGGTTGACGTGATAAGCTGGCAACTCATTGAAGCTACCTATCTTTTCACCTTGTTCAATGTAGCCGTAACCGGTTGATGGAAAAGTAGGCTTGATCCCCAGTGTAACGATCGCTGCTGTGCTTGCTGCCAGTTGCGTAGCCGCGCTTAACGTGTGGGCAAACGCTTCATGATCAGCAATCCAGTGGTCAGCAGGGAAAAAGCCAATCACAGCGTCTTCTCCATAGCGCTGTTTGATTTCTAAACTTGTCCAAGCAACGGCGGCGGCTGTGTCTCTGCCTTCCGACTCAATCAGTAAGTTTTCAACTGGTAGATCGGGTAGTTGTTGTCGTACCCCTTCAGCTATCTGACTAGAAGTGATCACCCACAAGGAATCCCATCCGCCACCGAGTTTTATCAATCGATCGGCGGTTGCTTGTAATAAACTTCTAGAGCTACCATCAAGACTTAAAAATTGTTTAGGTCGGTCTTTGCGACTCAGGGGCCAAAAACGTTCACCTTTACCACCAGCAAGGATTACGGGGAACAATAAAGCATTCATGTTGTCATACACGCCTACCGAAGAACATTATAAGTTTACAGCGAGCCTTTCCACTGGCAATATCTGTAGCTTGCATTAACATACTTTTAGGGAGTGGTTGAGTGGGGAGATAATTGTGATAAAACAAGTCGAATGGTCGGAAAATCCGGTTACATCTCAGCAAGTTGTAGAATTTGAAACTGAGGTGCGATCGCAGCAAATTCAACGGATAGAAAATCAGGTAACGCCAGCACCAGTAGCCGACTCAGAGGAGGAGGATGTCGAACTAAACCAGCCTGTAAATCCAAACCGTAGCGTCGTCGAATCTGTGGGCGCGATTCCCAATCAGCTTTACGAGAGACTGGGCTTAACCATGCCTCGCTGGTTGTTGTGGATTATGACGATTGTCATCGGCATCATCTTATCTGGGCTGCTAGTCTCGACGTTAGCACTGTGGACTCCTTTGTGGAGTAATCTCGATCGAACAGATGAAGATTCAGGAACTACCGCAAAAGACGAGGTAAAAATCCCGTTACCGGGGGAGTTGTGGAGCAAACTCTCTCAATACCAGCTTTCGCGACCCATGAATATTTTAATCATGGGAATTGAACCAGTTAACGGTACTGTTGATGGTTCACCAGAAAGCTTTGCTGGCAAAAGCGACTCCATGCTGTTAGTACGGCTTAACCCTAGTGAAAAATCTGTACGGGTGCTTTCTATTCCCAAAGATACCATGATTGCCATCCCCGAAAAGGGAGAAAAGGGATTAACTAAGGTATCTGATGCCAATGCCAAAGGCGGCCCAGTCTTAGCAGCACGGGTAGTCAGCCGTACCTTAAACAACGCCCCAATTGACCGTTACATCCGTATTTCTACTAGCGGCTTACGCCAGTTAGTCGATCAGTTAGGCGGAGTAGAGGTCTTTGTTCCCAAGTCGATGACATATAAAGACTCTAGTAGTCGGCTGTCGATTAATTTAGTCAGTGGTTGGCAAACTCTCAACGGCGAACAAGCAGAACAGTTTGTCCGGTTCCGCGAACCAGGTTTGGGAGATTTGCCGAGAGTGCAGCGTCAGCAAGCACTAACAGCAGCCCTGCTGCAACGCTTAAATAGTCCTACCATTTTACCCCGGTTGCCTCAATTAACTCGCTTGATGCGAAAATACTTTGATACCAACCTGAAGATGGAAGAAATGATGGCGTTGGTCAATTTCGGTCTCAATCTAGATCGAGATAATTTCCAAATGACGGTGTTGCCTGGTACTTTTAGCCGCTTTAGCAAAGACCCTGATAGCTATTGGCTAAATATGACTGGACAACAGAGCCTGTTGAATGATTATGTTGGGGTAAATGTACCTGGTCTGAAACCAGATATGCGTCAGGTTCCTAACCTCAAAATTGCTATTCAAAATGCCTCAAATCAACCTCAGTTAACTGAAAAAGTTATTTCTTATCTCAAACAGAAAGGCTTTACTAATATTTACAAAGTGCCTGATTGGCCAGATACCCAACGTCAAACTCAGATTATTGTCGAAAAAGGCAACAGACGAGTTGGAGTTGATTTGCAAAAAGTCTTAGGCTTAGGTCAAATTGAGGTGTCAGCGATTGGTGATTTAGAATCTGACCTGACAATTCGGATTGGTAAAGATTGGAAGTAGTCGTTGGTCATTAGTCATTAGTCATTGGTCAAATGACAAAGGACTAATGACAAATAATAAAGTTATGAAAAAGATTTTACTGCGTTTTTTGAGTTTGATTGCGATTTTGCTACTAGCATTTTGCTGGATAATACTTAATCCTAAACCGGCTTTTGCTCAACTCAACACAATCAACTACAACAATATAAATTTAGAAAATCGTGATTTCTCTAATGCTGATTTAGCGGGTGTGACTTTTGTAGCAGCAGAAATGCGGGGGGCGAATTTTCAAGGAGCGAATTTAACCAACGCAATTCTCACTAAAGGAGTTTTGTTAAAAGCAAATTTGGAAGGCGCGAACTTGAGCGGCGCTTTAGTCGATCGCGTGACTATGGATAGTGCTAACCTAAAAAATGCCATTTTTACAGAAGCCACTTTGACTAGCAGCCGCTTTTACGATGCTGATATCACTGGCGCTGATTTTACCGACGCTTTAATTGATCGTTATCAAGTGTCGCTAATGTGTCAAAGGGCTGATGGGGTAAATCCGGTTACAGGTATGTCAACGCGAGATAGTTTAGGGTGTAAGTGAATAGTCTGTTGACTTTGATTTAATTTAGGGTTTTTTGGTTCATGTTATTTTTGTGTCATTGCGAGCGAAGCGAAGCAATCGCCTGGGATTGCTTCGCTTCGCTCGCAATGACATATATTTTGTATGACTTTTTAACTCCTAAAAAAGCATAGAGTCAACAGCCTAAGAGCGCACTGCTAGATAAATTACATATTGAATTAGTTTAAAGGTGTAATGCTATGGCGTTGTGATGTATTCAGGGAACAAAGAAAATCTTTGTTTATTCTTGCTCCCCTACTTAAGATTGACTGAGAATTCTCAAAGGCAAGTCGCCTTTAATTACCACTAGGAATTTCAATTAAAAACTCTGTTCCTTCTCCTGGTTTAGAGGAACATTTAATTTGTCCATGATGTTTTTCAACTACTATTTGATAGCTGATAGACAATCCCAATCCTGTACCTTTTCCAGGTGCTTTAGTAGTGAAGAAGGGATCAAAAATATGCGATCGCACTTCTTCTGGAATCCCCAGACCATTATCAGCTATTCTAATTACAATCTGGTTATTAATTGCTTGCGTACTAACCCAGATACTTAAAGGTATTATAGGACACCTTTGGGATAACTTCAAATACCTTTGCTGTATAGTTTTAAATTTTTCCTCTAATGCATCAATACTGTTACTCAACAGATTCATAAACACTTGATTTAATTGCGCGGGATAGCATTCGAGCAAAGGGAAAATAGCATATTCTTTAATAATCTCAATAGCTGGGCGTTCATGATTATTTTTGAGCCGATGCCCTAAAATCAGCAAAGTACTATCCAATCCTTCATGAATATCTACTGCCTTTAATCCAGCCTCATCTGTACGAGAGAAGTTTCTCAGTGATAGCACAATATCACAAATTCGCTCTGCTCCTACTTTCATTGATTCCAGAGTTTGGGGTAAATCTTCGATGATAAAGTCTAAATCAGCTTTGTCAATTTGAGCTTGGACAGATGGTAACAGGGAGGAATTTTGACGGTAAAGTTTCACTACATTTAGTAGTTCTTCAGTATATTTATTTAAATGTATTAAATTGCCAAAAATAAAACTCACAGGATTGTTGATTTCATGAGCGACTCCAGCAAGTAATTGTCCTAAACCTGCCATTTTTTCACCCTGAATTAACCTAGTCTGAGTTTGTTTTAATTCTTGCAGAGCTTGAGTGAGTTCTAAGGTTTGACGTTTAGTTTGTTCGAGTAATTCCGCTTGCTGAATCGCAATTCCAAATTGTACAGCTACTTGAGCTAGTAAATTGATTTCTTCCTCCTTCCAATAACGCGGTTGCGAATTTTGATAAGCAACCAATAATCCCCATAATTTTTCACCTTGTCGAATGGGAACAAAAGTTTCGTTGCGCGGAAGTTCGTTATCGTCGTCTGTACCCTCAAAGGTTTTTAGAATCATTGGTTGGGCTTGTACAACAGGTTTCCAAGCATCTTTAAAAGAATCTGCCACAAATTTACCGCTCCAATCGGCGTTGAAGCGGTAGATTGCAACTCTCTCGACTTCGAGCAATTCTCGCACAGCTTGAGTTGTGGTTCTAAAAATAGTTTTAATATCAAGTGACTGGCGGATTTTATCAATGGTTACAGCCAGCAATTCTTGCCGTTCCATTGCTTTCTCGCGTTCAGTAGCTTCTGCTAACTGAACAACCTGCATTTGAACTTGCTTTAAATAAGAATCCTGTTTTAATGCGACTCCCAATTGCTCGGCTATTTGACTGGCAAATTCAATTTCAGAGGGTTGCCAGTAACGAGGAGCCTTGCATTGGTGAATACACAGCAATCCCCAAAGTTCACCTTTTTTTAATAGAGGTGCGACCATATTTGCCCGCACCTGAAATTTTTCTAGGATTTGGACGTAGCAACTTGGAAACTTGGCTTGATAAATATCAGCGATCGCACTTACTCGACCTTGAGTGTAGAGGGGTGCAAAGTTTTGACCGAAGCAATAATCATAAACTTTTTCTGCCATTACCGAGTTACACTCAAAGACAAAATCCTCAGAAATAAATTCTCCTTCCCAATCTTTTTGAGGGTCAAAACGAAAGACTGCTACTCTATCTGCTTGCAGCATTTTACGGGACTCGGTGACAGTAGTCTGGAAGATTGTATCTAAATCTAGCGACTCCCGAATTCGAGTAATCACGCTAGTTAATGTCTTTTGTTGCTCTGCTTGGTACTGAGCGTGTGCCAGCAACTTATAATGTCGCAGTGCTACACCAATTTGTGTGCCGATTTTGGTCAGTGATTCGACTTCATAAGATTCCCACTGTCTGGGTGAGGCATTTTGGTAGGCAGCGATGACTCCCCAAAGTTGATCTCCTTGGAGAATGGGGGCAGTTGCAAAGGCTTTTGCCTGGAATTGCTCTAACAGGGTTACATGACAGTCTGTTAATCCGGCTTGATAAATGTCATTAACTGTAAATGTCTCATTATTAACGTAACGTCCGCCTTGCGTCTGCTGTAAATAAGTATCAAAAATCATCGGCTGAACGCCAACTAAAGGAGTCCAGCCTTCCGCAAATGATTCAGCGACGAAGTTACCACTCCAATCGTCATTGAAGCTAAAGATGGCAACTCGGTCAGCTTGCAGCAGTTTGCGTATTTCTTGAGTTGTGGTTTTAAAGATGGTTTCAATATCAAGGGGTGAGCGAATTTTATCGACAATCCGAGCAATTACTTGGTCGCGCTGAACCGCTTGAGCCAATTTTGCAGCTTGCAATTGGACTTGATTGAGATGCCTCGCTTGTTGAATCGCAACGGCAAGATGGTTAGCAATTTGACGAATAAACTCAATTTCTGATTCTTTCCAGTCACGAGCCTCACTGCACTGATGAATACAAAGCAGTCCCCACAGTTCATTCTGGCGCGATAAAGGGACAACCAGGTTGGCATGTACCTGAAATTTACTCAAAATTGCTACGTGACAATCACTCAGTCCCGCCTTGTAAATATCTCCTACTGCTTGTACTTGTCCTTCTTGATAACTAGAAGCAAATTCTTCTCCGAAACAGCGATCGTAAACCTTTACTTCTAATGCCGAATTCCAACCAGGCGCAACATCTTCAGAAACAAATTCTCCTTTCCAATCTTTTTCTAGGTCAAACTGGAAGACTGCTACACGGTCAGCATTTAGCAACTGACGTACTTGTGTAACGGTAGTTTGAAAAATTGTTTCTAAATCAAGAGACTCCCGAATTCGCAGAATTACACTTGCCAGAGCTTTTTGTTGATCTAGTTGCTCTTGAAGTTGAACGCTTGACAATAGAAGTTGATGTTCTGTGAAATTTGAATTTGGTTCCATTGCGCTGGATTATGTCGTTTTTATACAAGAGTTCTTCATACCAAACTTCATGAGTCCAAAATATGACAAACTGCAAATTTTGACAGCGTTCAACTATTTCCCAGAAGATGGTTATTCTTATAGTTCCCCTTTCTCGATCTATTTTCTTTAATGGATTAAAAATAATTTTGACTTGCATACAAAAGAAGACATGAATAATTCAAGGTTTGTAATAAGCGGCTCTAGCCCTTACTAAGAGACGATTTAATTAACTTCACATTGCGATCGCAGTAATTTGGTTTTAAGCGTAGGCGTAGCCCGCCGTAGGCATTTAAAATAACTAATTTGTCAAAATTTACCTGACAGACTGCGGGATTTGAGGTTAAATGTTTTAAAGTATGCACTCTGCAAGAGTTGTCGGGTATTATTCGTGACACAACAAGACCAAAAACCCTCTCGTTCTTTCGCTGGAATTGCTGGCATTGTTGCCGCAGCCACATTAATTAGTAAAGTCTTCGGTTTAGTGCGGCAGCAAGCGATCGCTGCGGCTTTTGGTGTTGGTGCTGCTGCTACCGCCTATAGCTACGCTTATATTATCCCTGGCTTTCTATTGATCTTACTCGGTGGTGTGAATGGGCCATTACACAGTGCGATCGTCAGCGTTTTAGCCAAGCGGCGGCGAGAAGAAGCGGCTCCCCTAGTGGAAACCGTGACAACGCTGGTGGCTGGAGTACTGTTGCTGGTGACAGTGGCTCAAGTTTTATTTGCGGATGCGATCGTTGATATAGTCGGTCATGGTTTGGAAGAGACAACCAGAGCGATCGCAATTCAACAACTCCGCATTATGGCACCGATGGCTTTATTTGCCGGTTTAATTGGCATTGGCTTCGGTACTCTCAATACCGCCAATCAATATTGGCTACTCTCCATTAGTCCTTTATTATCCAGTATTACTGTTGTTGGCGGTCTTGGTATCCTGGCGATGCAATTGGGCAAGGATATTATTAAGCCGGAATACGCTTTAATCGGTGGAATGGTCTTAGCTTGGGGAACTTTGGCAGGAGCAATTCTCCAATGGTTAGTGCAGCTAATTGTCCAGTGGCGGTTAGGATTAGGCACATTACGCCTACGGTTTGATTTTAAATCTCCAGGCGTTCAAGAAGTAATTAAAATTATGACTCCGGCAACAGTTTCTTCGGGAATGATGCCAATTAATGTTGCCACTGACCTTTATTTTGCCAGTCCTATCCCTGGTGCTGCGGCAGGATTTAACTATGCCAATCTATTAGTCCAAACTCCGTTAGGGATTATTTCTAATATAATTTTACTGCCCCTGTTACCGATATTTGCCAAACTGTCTAGCCCAGAAAATTGGCCAGAGTTAAAATCACGCATTCGCCAAGGACTTTTACTGACTGCCTTCACCATGCTACCGTTAGGGGCGCTGATGGTGGCATTATCAGTACCTATTGTGCAGGTAGTATATGAACGCGGTGCTTTTAAACCGGAAGCTACAAAGCTAGTTTCATCCTTGCTAGTCGCTTACGGAATTGGGATGTTTGCTTATTTAGGACGTGATGTTTTGGTGCGGGTGTTTTATGCTTTAGGCGATGGACAGACACCTTTTCGCATCAGTATCTATAACATCTTGCTCAATGCTGTACTAGATTGGTTTTTTGTGGAACCTTTTGGCGCTCCCGGTTTAGTTTTAGCAACAGTGGGTGTAAATTGTAGCTCAATGTTAATGCTGTTGTGGTTGCTCGATCGCAAACTCAATGGTTTACCTTGGCGTGAGTGGGGTTTGCCAATTTTGGGTTTGATAGCTGGTAGCCTAGTCGCTGGGGTAGCAAGCTACGGGACTTTGATTGGTTCTCAACAGTTACTAGGTAAAACGGGCTTACTGATTGTGGTGTTGCAGTTGTGCGTATCTGGCTTCGTGGGGATTGCGGTGTTTGCTGCGATCGCTTCCTGGCTGAAAATACCAGAGGTGAATATTTTTATATCTCGTCTACGTCGGCGCTTTTTGAAGAAGTAACTAACCAAGTGGGTGAGAAATAATTCAGCCACTTGGGTGAACCAGATGTGCGAGGTTACATTTTGTAAAAAAAGAGATTCTAGTACTAGAGAACATTGATTTTACCTAACTCTAGTGAGAAGAATTCTATGAAACTTACAAAATTAGCTGCCTCTTTCCTTGCTGTTGCTTCCATTGTCCTCTCAGCAGGAATTGCTTCTGCTCAAACAGCCGGTACAAACGGCAATTACATCGGTGCTGGGATTGCTGCTGGTGCAACCAGTGGCGGACAAGGAAACGATGAAGCACAATTTGGTGGCAATATCCAAGGACGATACGCGGTTCCCAAGTCACCTGTTTCAGTGCGCGGTTCTGTACTGTATGGTGGTGATGCTGCCGCAATTATGCCCATTGTGACTTACGATGCGCCCATTGCCAAAAATACTAATGTTTACTTCGGTGGTGGTTATTCTTTTGTAACTGACGAAGGTCAAAATACCCCATTAGGCAATCGGAATGCACCTGTTGTCACCCTTGGTATTGAATCACAAGTTAGCAATAAGGTTATTGCTTATGGGGATACTAAGTGGGGCATTGACGCATACAGAAATAGTGATGCTGATGCCGTCAGTTTCCAAGCTGGATTAGGGTATCGTTTCTAGTAATTACGAGGCAAGGATTCAGCTTATTCACAAGCCAAAGTAATGATGTTTGCCAACCGTAATAGTAATTTTTTCTGTCATATCTAAGTATCATTACTCAGATATGACCATTTTTTTAATCATTTTTACTTATGATGTTGATAAACAATTACATTGGCTATTATTAATAGTTTTTCTTAAAGTGAAATCACTAATTTTAAATATGCATAAAAGATATTAATCATGGAACAGATTAATCCCATTCCCGAAATACTGGGTGAAACAACCGATGTAGAATCTTGGCTAATTCGGGCTGGGCTAAGATTTTCAGATTTAGGTGACGATGCCGCCAGTATTACAATCCGTAAGCAATGGCGAGAGTATCAAGCCGCAGTTCAAAGATGCTGTGCAATCCTACACCAACCACCATCACATGTTCAACTCAGTGGCGACTATGCCAATCTGAGAATACCTGGCGGTGCATCAACCAATTCTGCAATCAGCTGTCGAGTCATCCCAAGTCCTTAGACTCTGATGAAAGGTTGGGTTGAACAAAGTGAAACCTAACAAAATCAAGGACTTTTCGCGTTGGGTTTCCTCCCTCAACCCGAATACTGTTCGTTTGAGGCAAGAGACGCGATAAATCGCCGTATTTACAATAATCAGTCCTTCGTCCTGATAGCGATTTATCGCGGATTTGGGATCTATATATTTTCATCAAATACCTTAACCGAACCGTATTGCCGTGCCTCCTTCTCAATAATTATCCTGTTGCACACCATTTACTACTGGCTTAACTTCAGAAAATGGATCGGTACCACCACCCCAGTTAAAATCACTAATTCGGATGCTGAAGCCGCCTAATTGCAACACCGGATTGTAACGTAAGGTAATACCATAGGTGCGACGGCTATATTCCAAAATGTAGTCTGTGCTAGTTTCTTTACCAGTATCCAAGTTAACAGATGTTTGAAAGCCTAAGCGAAAAGGGCCGTAGACTTGCTGTGATATCCCAGCGCTTAGTACTTTGTTATCAACGGAGCGATCGAACAAAAAGGGTGATAATCCGTTGTTTAAGCCTTGCGAGTAACTAATATTAAAGGCGGTATAGTCTAAAAAAGGTCGAGAAAAATGACCAATCTGCCCTTGTAAACCAATTGTAGCAGTTAGGGTAGTTTGGCTATCGCCACTGCTGTAATAACTGCTAGTACCCGTAAGTCCAGCGAAGGTTTGCAAATAAGGAACTACAGGTTTAGCTGTGTATCGTAATCCCTCGGTGGCAGTTGGTGGTAATGGTTTTCCCTGCCATAGCAACAGCCCTTTACTGAGGGAAGCACTTCCTTGTAAACGACTTAGTGAGATGCGATCGTTTTCCCGTTGCGGTTTTAGTAAGTCTTGGCGATCGGTATTGGCATCAATATACTGAGCGCTTGCCTGATAGGTGAGATTGATGCCAGTTTTTCCTAAATGAATTACAGGAGAGGAAATAATGCCGCCAAAACTGCTCTGAACAGTTTGAAAGCCAAGACTACCGTTGTAAAGACGATCGCGGTAGTTGTATTGTACATTCAAGATATAGGGGAGGCGATCGCCTAATATTTGGCGCAATCCCAAATTTACCTTCAAATTGTCTTCCAACTTGCTCAAGTCAAAACTGGTTAATTCCCCACTCCCCTGAACTAATGTTCGTGGACTCAAAACAGAATTTATCTTTGTCTTGACAGCAAATAGTGCGCTTAAATCACCCGTGCCATCTTGCACAGCTTTCTGTACTAACAACTGGGGAGTGATCGTCCAGCTTGTCTTGTCTGCATTGATTACCGAAAAGCCATGTTCAAGATATAAACCACCGCGCTCATTTCCATCATAGCCGGGGGAAACTATTGCAGGTGTAACGTCTCGCTCCCGGCGGTCAATTGTCTGCTGATTTACCGGAATTGGTAAGGACAATGTTTGATCGAATACCAAACGCTGTTGCTGTGTCCTGATGCGGTCTACCAAGGGTGTCTCTCGCATTAGAGTTACTGTATCTGCACGTAATTCTAATTCTGGAGGCGAAAAAGGATCGTTGGTGATGCGAACATCCCTTGCTTGCCACCCTTGCGGATAAAAGTCAATGTGTTCAGCTTCAAATCTGAGCCGATTGACTGCACCCCCTGATTTCGGTGCTGGTATGTTGGTAGCACCTGCTTGGCCTCCAAATGCCAGATCGAGTTGTCCGGGGCTACTCACACCCGAAAGGGGCTGATTGGCTCTAATGCGATCGCTGGGCGGACGTTTTGGAACTCCACCAGCAGTTACATCTGTGGATGAGAAAGCAAAATCTGTTTGTGCTGAGGGGACATAAATTTCTCCTCTAGCATTTAGCATTTCCCCATTATCTTGAACAAAATTATAGGTAAAGCGTTGTCCACGCAGTATTTGATCGCCCCGTGTTAAAGTTACGTTGCCTTCACCCGCAGCGATCAAGTTGTCCAAATTGACTTGCAAGCGATCGGCATCTACCACTGCTCCATCAAATCGCAGAACTACATTTCCAACAGCTGTAATAATTCGCCGTTGCTCGTCATACTCTTGGCGATCGGAAGTGACTTCTACAATTCTCGGCTTTGCTGGCGGTGTGCTAATGGGCGCTTGGGGTGTAGGTGTTGGTACTTGAGCTTGTTGTTGGGTTTGAGAACTAAATTCTACAGTGATGGGCGTTGGGAGTTGTTTTGTCGGGTTACGAGACTGGAATTTGATAAAATTTTGGACTGATTGAGAACTTGGTGCAAGATCGGCGGCAGATCCAGAGATATTGTCTGTTTCTGAAGACTGTGGCGCAGTAATATCACTTTGCTGTTTTTGCTGGGCTAACTTCTCAGCTAAAATTTCCGCCTTGGATTCGACTAACTTGTTGCCGTTGGTGACACTTTGGGCAATTTGAAGGGGATTTGGGGAGAATCCATAACTAAAAGTTTGTGTTTCTCCACTACTAGAGTTGGGATTTAGCGTAGACGCAGAGAGGCTTGTCGTCAGATATCGCTGACCGAGTTTTTCAGAAGGTTCACCTTTTGCATCTAGGGAAGCCTCCACTCCAACTTTTTTTGGTAACGCAGCACTTTCTATTTGCGTCTCTCGTTTGCGTAAGGCCGCTCTTAAGAGAAGTTCTGAGCGCCGAATGCTGCTGCTCGAACTTGTCTTTGTGTCTTCTCGATCTTGGCGATTAGAGGTTTTAACTTCCTGCGTGGGATAACCAACAACCAATGGTTGTCCCAAAAGTGAAGCACTTCCAGAGTCGGTGATGGGGGAAATTTCTGGAGGAAAGGTTTCTGGTGGATGGGATACAGAGGGAGTTTCGATAACTACCAAGCGATCGTGAGTTGAGTTTGTCTGAGTTGGCAATGGCGGATTCCTCTTGGTGTTATCCGCAACTGCCAACTGAGCTAAATTCTGGGATTGCTTGGATTGGTCTGTCTTTTCCTGGATTCCAGTCCCTATAACTGAAAGAAATTTTGTATGACTAGCAGATAAGGCAGGATTTACAGGTTGTAAAGATTCGAGAATAGGAGGCGGATCGGGTGGCAGAACTGGATGAAGCATAAGTGAGCAAAATCGGGCTAACAAACAGCCAAATGACGGACGGAAGGATAAACATACATTCTGCCTTCCGACTGTCGCCTTCTGCTACCTACAGCAAGCTACCTGGAGGAAGAAACTTACTAACTTTCGCTTAGTAAGTTTCTCTGGCGTTTAGTATTTTCCGCCTTCCAAAGTCGCGGATGATTTATCGCCCTTTTACTCTAAGTCCCGACGGCCGGGGTTACGAGCGGGATCGTTCGACAAAAATCCGAAGATGAAGATAGTTACGAAGAAAGCAACAACAATATAAACAGCGATTTTTAAAGTCAGCATAGAAATATCTCCAAGGGGTAAGAAGACAAAGAAAGCTTTTCTTTCAGGATCTGCCATGCAGAAAAGATAGCTACTTTATATTACCCAAATCTCGCCCCTTTTTTAGAGGACTCTAGGGACTTGGAACTGGGCACTTGGAGATTAAGGACTAGCAGTACCTACCCTAAAGTTATTGAGAATTGTGCAAGATGCCCTCAAAAAATAACTCAAAGACCGCTTACTCCAGTGTGTGACGTTAACTGACTGCAAAAGTTTCTTCAAAAAGGCAACAGTTCAAAGCCTACCGGAAATCATTACTAGACCTCTTGCATAAATCAATAAATTTGAACCCCACCCCGCCAAAGCTACGCTTTGTCTCCCCTCCCCGCAAGCCTACGGTGTACACACAAGTCTGAAATAGCTGATTAACCAAGGTTTACCCCACCCTAACCCTCCCCGTATGTATTGGGGAGGGAACAAGATTTTCTGGTTTTAAAGGGGGTAATTCGACTTGTGTATACACCGTAGCCCCGCTTGCGGGGAGGGGTTGGGGGTGGGGTTTTAGAGACTTTTGCAAGAGTCTATTATGCCCCATACCCCTATTTCTCTGTTTGAACTTTTACTCGATCTTTGCCAGTTCGGTTTTTGATTACTCGTGCAGGTATACCTACAGCAACCGAGAAAGGAGGAATATCTTTATTGACAACTGCTCCCGCACCAATAACACTGCCTTTGCCGATGGTAACGCCATCTAATACTGTTACTCCATGCCCTAACCAGCAATCATCCTCAATCACAATTCCCTTGCGACTCACACCTTGGTATTTAATTCGCTCCATCGGATCGGCAAAATTATGATTGTTGGCATATATCCCTGAATGGGCAGCAATCATACAGTGTTTACCAATTTTAATGTCTCCTGGCCCTTCAATACATACGTTGGGAGCAATAAAGGTATCTTCATCAATATGTATACACGTATCTTCCAAAGACCCAATATCAACGTTACGCTCAATAGCGACTCTATTTCCTAGATGAATTCTATTATTTTTGTGTCCTCTAGCATCCATCCGTACACCTTTGAAAATATATACTCCACTGCCAATCTCAATGCAAGAAGTACCGTTAAATTCAACACCATTTTGAATATAAACTGGGCTACCTATCTGAGCAAAAATACTACGATATCCCAAATTACGCAACTTTGGCCCCAGAATAAGTGTTGGAATATCTCCCAACACAGTAGTTACTAAAACTTCTTGCACGCGCTGCAATTTTGAAAACTCTTGCTCGTTATGCATGGCTACATATCTCTTCAATTAATTGTTGTTGACAGCATTGAAAGTTGTTTTGGCTAGTATCCTAATCTTCTGTCAGTACTAAAGTTTCTCTATTGATTAGTACGCGAATCTAGTGACAGAATCACCGAAAATTACCCATACTATTAGATGATTTTCCAAATATTGGAAAACCCGACTCTGGTTTTAACTATGTGAGTAATTATTTAACTTGGTATGTAGAATTACTCAATTGATATGCACAATTTATCTGGGTTTATAGAAGCTTTTGTACCAGTTAAGGCACATAAAAATTTTGCTTCTTTTTCACCAGATTCAATTAACAAAACAATATCAGTTTATTCCAGAGTCAAATATTAGACAATTTAATTGTCTGATGGGTAAATTTGCTAGGTTAGATAGGCTACTGTTTTAGTTAATCGGCAAACTTTGAAAAGCTTGTTAAGCATCTAGAATAGAGTTGTTTCCCCTGAAGCTACTTTCTCTCAGGCGGTTTTAGTCTTTTAAAACAACTCAGTTCCACAAGCTATTATGCAACAAAAAATACATTTAACTAGACTATATTTAAAAATAGAGATAAAATTTTGCCTAGCATCACAATGTAATTGTTGTTGGGTTTTTGTAGGTATTTTTTCCCAAAAAACCCAATTAGGGTGGATTATCTCCCACATCAGCCATCACATTGAAGTTAACCATCGGTGCGAACAAGTAAGCGCTTCCCCGACTGCTATGACGGTTTTCTTGCAACGAATTTCTAGAGTATGCTGCTCCAATCATGTTGCACACGGATGATTTACAAACTAACCAATTCACGTTTGTAATTACATGAATCGTTTTTAATAACAATTGTTTTTAACGATAACACATTTTATTTTTAGTGGAACACTTCAAATAATTTGATTTCTAGGTTGATTATTAATGAGAACGGTGGAAATAAGTTAACTTTTTTACTGGAGCGATGCCTAGGTTGGACAAAGCCTACGCTAATCTTAAATAATTTTATACACTTAGATAAAATCTATTTAGAAGGGAGAGGTTAAAAAAATCTAAGTGGTTAATTGCCATTTTTATCTATATTTCTACCCTTGATTGTCCAAGTAATTTTATAATTAGGTGTTAAATTCAGAATGATATCTACTATACTTGTGACACCATCTTAGTTAAAAAGCTAAAAGGCTGAAAATCTCCCTCTTCCTTATTACTTGTATCTAAAAATTTGTAAATCACCCATTCGGGTGATCCAAGCGGGTGATGCGTGCTTGGCACTACTCATTATAAATTTAATTTAATTCAAGGAAAACTAAAACGTAGCTTAGTTTCTAGGAGAAGTTCACAAAATAACATCAAATTCCCCACATTGAGGTATCGGTTTTAACTCACACACTTGGTTCAAATTATGGCTTTAATTAAAGAAATTGTCCAAGAAGCTTTAACTATCGGCTATCTGAGTGTTGTAGCCGAAGATAAACTGCGATCGCAACTTCAAAGTAATTATGACTCAGAAGACCTAGATGCCTGGATTATTTTACAGCGAGCCATTACCGCAGGTGATATCAAACAAGAGTCACGTCGAAAAAAAGCTTCCCTCTCTCCTAAAGCCAAGGACGCTTCATCGAATATCAAACTTGCTTATCAAATGGCAGCGGAGATTGCTTATGCAGCAGCTGTAGCTTTATCAATGACAAAAAATACCAAAGATCAGCCTTCACTGGGCGCGTAAAATAACACGCTAAGAAGTTATTTTCCTGATTTAGTATCAAAAATTTATACCAAGCAGTTAGCGATTGCTTTTCCTAGTTAACTGCTTGGTATTATTTTTACACGTTCCAATTTCAGTGATGTCTACATGGGTTATTTGGTATCCCATATCCTTGAACTTACCTTAACCTAAGAATCATAACTACTTCTTTACCAGCGCAATTTTATTAAAAGATAATTAAAAATTTAACTTTTATGGCAATAGCTATGAGAAATTTTCACGGTCAGTCAAGACCATATAACCGATCCCCGCAAGCAATACTAAAATAAATATAAATTATTTATTCAAAACTAAATTTTTTTAAGTGATATACGCCACTCAATGATTAAATCTTAGATATACCAAATACATGGCTGAAAGTAACGCATAGAATTAGAAACACCTTGGTGTAAACTTTAGCAACGATGTTAAAAAGAATTTTCAATGCTTAACAAAGTCACCGCTTCTTCACAAACTACAGTATAAAGAATTGGCAACATTGGTAAAGACAGTAAACAATAACCATAACTAAACTTGGAGTTTTGCCAACCTATGCAGCCAATTCGCACATTTAATGTATCCCCTTCCCTACCGTCGCGACTCGAACCACTGCGGCGGCTAGCATATAATTTGCACTGGGATTGGAACGTTGACAGCAAAGACTTATTTCGTCGTTTGGACTCCGATCTGTGGGAGTCTAGCCATCACAACCCAGTGTTAATGCTCGGTACTATCTCCCAATCGCGGCTTTTGGAAGTTGTCGAAGATGAAGGCTTTCTCGCGCAAATGGATCGAGCTGACCGTCAGTTAGACGATTATTTGCAAGAACGCACTTGGTATCAAAAACAACGGGAAGACAAACCAAAAGAATGCTACGCCTATTTTTCGGCAGAATTTGGACTTGTCGATTGTTTACCCGTCTATTCTGGGGGCTTGGGCGTTTTGGCGGGGGATCACCTCAAATCTGCTAGTGACTTGGGGCTACCACTTGTGGGTGTAGGTTTGCTGTATCAGCAAGGCTACTTTGCCCAGTATCTCAACGCTGATGGCTGGCAGCAAGAACGCTACTTGCTCAACGATTTCTATAATATGCCCTTGCATCTAGAGCGTAATGCCGATGGTTCAGAACTGCGGATTGCGGTAGATTATCCCGGACGCAAGGTGTATGCCAGAGTTTGGCGCGTACAGGTGGGAACGGTTCCTCTGTATCTGCTAGACACCAATATTGAACCCAACAACACTTACGACCACGACATCACAGATCAACTGTATGGTGGCGACATCGATATGCGTATCCACCAGGAAATCATGCTGGGGATCGGTGGTGTGCAAATGCTCAAAGCTTTGGGGCTGAAAGTTACCGCTTACCACATGAATGAAGGACATGCCGCCTTCTCTGCTTTAGAACGCATCCGCTTGCTGATTCAGGAAGAAGGATTAAGTTATATCCAAGCAAAACAGGTAGTGGCTTCCAGTAACATCTTTACTACCCATACACCAGTACCGGCGGGAATTGACTTGTTTGCTCCCGACAAAATGCTCTACTACCTGGGGTACTATGCAGAGATATTTGGGTTGCCCAAAGAGCAATTTTTAGGATTGGGGCGCGAGAATACAGGCGATTTATCTGGGCCTTTTAGTATGGCGGTGCTGGCGTTGAAGATGGCAACATTTTCTAACGGTGTCGCCCAACTGCATGGTGTGGTGTCGCGGCAAATGTTCCAAGGGTTGTGGCAGAAAGTGCCAGTTGAGGAAGTCCCGATCGCAGCAATTACTAACGGTGTTCATGCTCGGAGTTGTGTAGCCAAATCAACTCAAGAGTTATACGATCGCTATCTCGGCCCAAATTGGTCATCAGCACCACCAGATAGCCCATTGTGGGATCGGATGGAAGCCATACCCGATGAAGAATTGTGGCGCAATCACGAACGCTGCCGCTTAGATATGGTTTTGTATGTGCGAGAGCATTTAGTTAAGCACCTGCGCGATCGCGGCGCTTCTGCTTCCGAAATTATCCAAGCCCAAGAAGTTTTAGATCCCTACGCCTTCACCATTGGCTTTGCCCGTCGCTTCGCCACCTACAAACGTGCTACCCTCTGGATGCGTGATTTAGAACGCATTAAGCGGCTTTTGCTGGCTAACAAAGACCGGAAAGTGCAATTCGTAATTGCTGGTAAAGCACATCCAAAGGATATTCCCGGTAAAGAACTCATTCGCGATATCAATCACTTTATCCGCGAACAACATTTAGAAAAACAGGTAGTGTTTGTTCCCAATTACGACATTCACATAGCCCGGTTGATGGTTGCGGGTTGCGATATCTGGTTAAATACACCACGTCGTCCACGAGAAGCTTCTGGTACTAGTGGCATGAAAGCGGCAATGAATGGATTGCCAAATTTAAGTGTACTAGATGGCTGGTGGGATGAAGCTGATTATGTCCGCACGGGCTGGGCAATTGGACATGGAGAAAATTATGACGATCCTAACTACCAAGATGAAGTAGAAGCAAATGCTCTCTACGAGTTGTTAGAGAAGGAAGTTGTACCGCTATTTTATGAGCATCGGGATAGTGATGGCTTACCCCGTCCGTGGGTTGCCAAAATGAAGGATGCAATTCGGTTGAATTGTCCCTTCTTTAATACAGCGCGGATGGTAGGAGAATATGCACAAAGGGCTTATTTCCCCGCGAGTGATCGCTATCATACCCTGACTGTTAATCACTATGCCCCAGCGAAAGAACTAGCTGCTTGGAAAGAAAAACTGAGCGGACACTGGTTCAATATCAGAATCAAAGATGTTGACGTATCAGCAGCTTCAGACATTGAAGTGAACCAAACCGTTGCAGTCATTGCCAAGGTTGACTTAGCAACTTTGAGCAATGATGATGTGCAGGTAGAGTTATATCAAGGTGCGATTGATGCCAATGGCGAGATTGTCAACGCTGTCACAGTGGTGATGGATTACCAAGGTGAGGATTCACAGCAATTGAGCATTTACACGGGTAATATCACCTATACCGCTTCTGGTTTACAAGGTTTATCTTTGCGTGTATTGCCGAAAAATCAAAATCTGGCTAATGCTTATGAACCAAGGTTGATTGCTTGGGCAGAGTAAGAGTGTTGAGTAATTATTAAATACTCAAGATTAGGTGTTGCTAATTATTAAGTTTAGCAACGCCTTTTATTTTACGATGCAGTCGTGCGCCGCAAATATCCCTCTTCTGTCACTTTCCGGGGTAGTTATCAATTGATACAAACGTCAAGGCTTTGGACTACCCGATTGTGTCGGTGCAGGAGTGATGGAAGCGCCATTGGTAATGTTGAGAATACCGGAAACAACAATTTTCTCTCCAGCTTTTAGTCCTTCGAGAACTTGATAATTATTTCCCTGAATAACTCCCAATTTCACAGACTTTTGTTGAGCTACTAAAGATGGCGCTCCAGGTTTGGATGTTTTTGCTGGCGCTTCTTGAGCCACAAACACAAAAGTTTCTCCACCCAGGCGAGATACTGCTGTCACTGGAATTAAGATTCCTGGGCGTTCATTCCAGATGACTTTGGTTTGCACTGACTGAAGATTAAGCAATCGATTTCTCAAATTGCCAAAGTTGGCTTTCACCAAAACTGTCTGCGAATCGGAACTAGCATTTGGGGAGATAAAACTGATCTTACCTGTTGTAGTGGGTTGGCCTTGGGCATTCAACATTTGCACAGGTAATCCCAAGCGCAACTTTTTGGCTTGCTCTAACGGAATGGATATATTCAAGTCCAAAGAGTCGTTTTTGGTCAATGTAGTGAGTTGATCCCCTTGTCCGACATACTGTCCTAGCTTGACTGGAATATTACCAACAATACCCGTGAAAGGAGCTAGGACTTTTGTGTATCGCAGTTGAACTTGAGCCGACTGGACTTCAGCTGCTGCTTGGCTGACTTGCGATCGCCCTTGGGCAATATCTTCTGGGCGGTTGCCGTTCACCTGCTGTCTATAGTATTGTTTCTGTTGTTCTAAAGCAGCACCTAGCTGCTCGATATTAGCGATTCTGCTTTTGCGGAGTTGCTCTAAGTTTTTCTCGGCTGCAACTAGCGCTGCTTGGGCACTATCTTTGTTTTTGATGTATTCATCTAGGGTATCTTGAGAAGTTGCCCCTTCTTTTGTTAATTGTTGGTATCGTGTTGCTCGTGCTTGTGCTAGTACTAGATCGGATTTGGCGGAATTAACTTGAGCTTCAGCCTGTTGAATTTGCTGTGGTAGGGATCCAGATACGGCATCTTGATATTTTGCTTGAGCCTGATCTAACTGGGCTTTGGCTTGAGAAACTATTTCTCTTCGAGTCCCAGCTTTGAGTTCGGCAAGATTTGCCTGTGATTGTTCTAGTGCTGCTTGTTTTTGTCGTAACTGGGCTTGGGCATCATCAGTTTCTAAACTAATAATTACTTGCCCTTGTTGAACGCGGTTGCCCTCTTTGATCGAAATCTGGCTAATTCGCCCTGCAATCTGTGGCTTAATTGGTACAGACTGGGGTGCTTCTAAGGAGCCAATAAACTCTGAACTCTCTTGCACAGTTTCAGTTTGTACAGTTGCTAACTGGACGGGAATTGCCATAGGTTGACCAGCGGGTGGCCCACCTGCTGCTGGATTGCTCGCATTACTATTTTGCCACCAGCGCCAACCAAAACCAATACCTCCAATTAACAGGATAATTCCCAAAATTAGAGGCCAACGGCGCTTTTGAGGTGGCTTAGGCGATCGCTTTGGCAATGGTTGCGATTCTTGACTAGAATCAGTAACAGTAGGCTGTTCTATTTCAACAGGAAGGGAAGAATCAGGGAACTCAGAATGGGACATCTTTGGTTACTCGTCTTGTGGATTTAGACTTGGGCAATCAATCTACTCTTTTCTAAAAAGCATTATTTAGAATAGTTTTTAGCCCTTTTTTCTTGACGTTGTTGACAAATATATTTTGGGTATCTGTGCGATCGCTCCCGATGTCTAGCACCTAAAACGAACAAGTATTTTTCAGCACGTTGTGGTTAATCTGTACATTACTTAGCTCATAGGAATTTTTTAAAGTGTAATTTATAAAACTTTTTTCGTCAGTATCAAAGTAGCGCCTTAACTAAGAGAGAAAACACGGTTCATCTGATTGCAGTGAATCAACTTATCTGGTGATACCGTCCACAAACAGATTGACACAAGTTTTCATGTAGTATTCATGACTGGAGTCTAGTATGGTAGGGATATCACTAAAACGCAGGATACCGTCAATTAACATACTTGTGGAACTATCTCCAGATGCTTTTAAATCTATATCTGAAGATACTGCATCCTTAACTTGACTCTTGTAGAAGATCGGCAAATTCAAGGCGATCACTCATGAGATGAGCATGAGACTGGATTTGTATAAGTTATAGACGAGTTTATCGCTCTTAAGTCGTAGTGAGTACTGACCTTAAGGAAGAAAAGGTATGCAGCGATGCCTTTTGTGGGCTACGCCTACGCTGATTAATTCAGCTTTATTAATCAAGGTTGCGAATTTCATCCAGTTGTCCTCACGGAGAAAAACATACAATCAATCAGTATTTTCTAGATTCCTATTTTTGAGCAGTTTCAACTTCCTACACTTAGGTCATCCGATCGGTTGATTCCTAACTCACCCATTTGGGTGATTTAATTTGTCCAATTATGGTTTTATATTTGTCGCCCATCATAAATTCTGAGCAGGGAATCTCACTTTTTTACTCAGAGGATGTTTTAAAAGTCCTCTCATCGATAGAAAAATATTTTAGATCCCCCTAAATCCACGCCACGTGCTTCAAGTTGGGGAACCCGCCCAACGCAGTGGCTCCCCTTAAAAAGGGGACTTTGATTCCGGTTCCCCCCTTTTTTAAGCTACCGTGTATACACAAGTCTGAAATAGCTGATTAACCAAGGTTTTACCCCACCCTAACCCTCCCCTTATAAAGGGGAGGGAACTAGATTTCCGGTTTCCTCCCTTTATAAGGGGGGATTAAGGGGGGTAATTCGACTTGTGTATACACCGTAGCTTTTTTAAGGGGGGTTAGGGGGGATCTAAAAGTGCTTAAAATTACAGCAAACCGCTTTTAAAACATCCTCTCAGAAAGGGTTAAACTTCCCACTACTGCTAACAGAAATGTTGTGCCCCATATCTTTCAACCATCCACAACTGATTCTTTAGAATCCAATTTTGGCAAGATACTCACAGTGGATTTTTGGTTTGCAACAATATTAGAAAGCAGCCACTCATAGCGATCGAGTGCTTGCTCCAAGGAATAGTTTTCTTCAGCAAACTGTCTTCCTGCCTTCCCTAGCTTCGTCCCTAGAGTCGGATTAGCATACAAGTTATACACCGCAGCAGCCATTGCATCGGGCGATTCTGGCTCAACAATTATCCCACCACCACTGAGTTCGATTGCTTTAGCAGCAGTACCAGTGGCAGGAACTGAACCCACAATCGGGCGACCACTTGCCAATAATAGTGGTATTTTTGAAGGCATATTGAACGAAATCACATTACGCTTTTGCACAATCAGCCCAATATCAGATGCTGCTAGCATTTCGGGTAATTTTTCTCGTGGCTGCAACGGCAGCAACAAAACATTATCTGCTCCATTTAATAAACAATATTCCTGCAACCTTTGCAATGCTATTGATTCGCCGACGATAACAAAGACAATATCTCTGATATGACGTAAGCAAACTGCGGCTTCTATTACTGTTTCTAAACCTTGAGTTAGAGCAATGTTGCCCGAATAAAGTACTACAAACTTCCCATCGAGTTGATGACTAGATATCCAGGAGTTGTTCTGTTTCGGTAAAGGGTGAATAAAATTTACATTCACCCAATTGGGAATACAAACGATTTTATTAACAGGTACTCCCTTATTCACTAAATTGTCACGAAATCCATCAGCGATGACGCTAATAGTGTGTGCAGTCCGATACGCAAATTTTTCTAAAGCTGCAAGAGTTCGGATCATCCACTTGTTTTTTAGTAGCCCAACCCGCACGGCAGCTTCTGGTAAAATGTCTTGCACATTTAGAACTAATGGGCAGTTATATAACCAACTAAATATTGTTGCTGGCAAGATACCTAGTAGAGGTGGAACTGTTAAAATAATCACATCAGGACGCTTACCTTTAAAAGCCTGGGGTAAGCTTGTGAAAATAAAGCTTAACTCCAGTAAAAGCCGATCTACGAGGTTAGGTTTAGACTTAATTCTGAGGTAACTTCGTTGAATGGTGACACCATTTTTATGTTCAGTAATATACCATTTACCCCGATACTCATCGTAAATTTCACGCTGAGGATAGTTAGGCATTCCGGTAATTACCCGCACTTTATGACCTCGCTTTACTAGTCCTTCTGCCAATTCAGTCATTAAGGGCGCAATTCCAATCGGCTCTGGATGATAGTTGTAGGAATAAATTAGAATATGCATTAGCTATTTATAAATTTGGTGAAGACAATATGAGATCAGCGAATTTATTGCTAATCTCAGCAGAATATGCTAATTTCTATTATTTAAATTTAGGTTTTCAGCAGATAATGATTTTTTTAATCACAATTGCGACAAACACTGGTTAAGAATTTTCTAGCTGGATTCTAACAGTTATTGGTTATCAATATATAGGACTACTATTTGATTTTTGAAAAATATGTAGGGTGTGTTAGCACGGAGAATACGGCACCAAACCCTTGATAATGGTGCGTTACAAACTTCGTTCTAACACAATGCCAGTTGCCACAACGGAGGGAACATCCCTTCGGATTCACCAGTCGCCTAGGTTGGGAAACCCGCCTACAGCGCTGGATTCACCGCAACGCACTGACTCCCCTACAATACCTAATTTTGTTCAAAAATCAAATATGATTCCTATATCAGTTTTTCGCTTGGATAAAGTCTCTTCACGTCTGGTAACTAATTACCAGTGTTAACTGATAACTAATAACTTTCACTGATTTAAATTTCTCACCATATATATGATAATTGCTCACTCATTTAATAGTGAATTTAATCGTCAAATTTACACTTAGGAAATTGTAACATCATATTTAATCTCGTGCATATAAGCCACATTCCGCCTTTTAAACTGGCACATGAAGTATTTTTAACCAAGTCATCAGTATTTCATTCATGACATTTATTACAGAAGTCGCTAAAAAGGTAAAGGGGTAAGAAAAAACCATTTCTCCTCTCTTACAAAAGATACTTTTGCAAGAGGTCTATTAATGAGTATCTGATTTTTTCAGTAGTTCAAAGGCAGTAATTTTTAAACACTGGTGGGGAGCATCTAAATGAGTGTAAAAACTCACCTCTGTGGGTTTAAAATTCCTTAAGTCTGCATGCATGGTGTGCGAAGCGCGATAGGCGGACTTAGTTTGTGTAAGTAGGCGAGAATAAGTCAAGCTAGATTAAGTAATGTAAAAAATCTTGAGATTATTTTGTAGTGAATAGGACTAGCCCTTTCAAGGTGGGTAAAAATGTTGGTCAAGAAACTCCTCTTTAACTTCTTACCTCTGTGTTTTCTGCACCTCTGTGGTTAAATAAAATACTTTTAAACCGCAGAGGCACAGAGAACACAGAGAGAAAAGAAGAGATTCTACGAGTCACCTTGAAAGGGCTAGTTATTAGCACTTACGCAGTAGCAAAAGTAGCGCTGATTGTTGTAGTCATGCCGATTTTAGAGTGTTCCAAAAAATAAATGATCTAAAACCCGTCATTGCGTTCGCGTAGCGTCTCGTAGAGAGCGAAGCGAAGCAATCACAGCCCTTGGGATTGCTTCGCTTCGCTCGCAATGACAATTGGGCATTTTTTTACTTGGAGTACTCTTAGTGAAATTTTTTGATTATAATCGCTCGAATACTTATTAACACAAGTATTCGAGCGATCGCTAACCGATAAGGTTGGATGATAAACTCAATAGTCTGCTGAACTATTAGAGCTAGAATGAAAATTCATTAAACTAAATTTGGCAACCTCTAACTAGGAAGCCCTACTTTCTAGCAAGAGGCTTGCTTTTTCTTCAGGGTTGAGCCTACACCCAACATCCCTAACGCCACTAAACCCAACAGAGAAGTAGGCTCAGGAACTTTGGATACCTGAATAGAACCAAGATTTTGATCTACTAATGTTGAAGTTCCCTTTTGATCTACATCCTGACGTAATGCCAAAGAGTTGCCAACCGTTCCATTGAAGAAATATTCTCCAATTACACCCGTTCCTCCTGCTATATCCAAGGGGCCAAACAATTTCTGAGTGGCTGTATCAAAGTTGAAAGCGAAGAAGCTAGATTGTGATACCCCACCAGTAACGGTGTTATAAGTTCCCAGAAGATTTTTAGATGGGTCTAAGAAGGAGACATTCAAGGATTGTAAAAATTTGGTCGCTCCACTACCACTTTCGGAAATGATTGTGGGTGCTGTAGCCTCATCGTAACTGAATGAACCTGTTGCTGAATAACCGGCATTACCTAGCCAGTTAAAGTTGAACTCAACAGCTTGAGCCGGGTTGTTAACAGCAGCAGCGATCGCTACACTAAGAGCAGCACTGGTTGC
Organism: Nostoc sp. KVJ3; assembly: GCF_026127265.1. Lineage (GTDB taxonomy): Bacteria > Cyanobacteriota > Cyanobacteriia > Cyanobacteriales > Nostocaceae > Nostoc. The sequence goes on along the minus strand of NZ_WWFG01000001.1, from coordinate 1,910,276 downwards.
TGTGATAGCAACCGTTTTGGCAAAAATGTTTTTCATGGTCATAACTCCAAAATTGATTGTCATGGTGCAAATATCAAGACATCAGACATCATGAAGTTTACGATATCGATATGTATAAGTAAATACTGCATAAAAGTACGGTAGCAAGTGTAATAAATTCATGAAGAGAAACACTTGTTTTTTAAATTTTTGGAGAAAATGCCAAGTCTATCTAATAAACCTAATCCGTACTTTGTCTATTTTGATGTACGTAGCAAGGTTTATTACCTAAAAATCACGAGCGATCGCCAGATAATAACTGATAAAGTTGAGCTACGCAAAGTTGAAAACAGTGACCTATGCCTGCGTTTTTATTAGAAGTTGGTACAGAAGAATTACCTGCAAGCTTTCTCAGTGATGCCTTAATACAGTGGCGAGAACGCATTCCCCAAAGTTTGGAAGCAAATAGCCTTCAGAGTGAAAGTGTCCAGGTGTACGGTACTCCTCGGCGTTTGGCGGTATTGATTAAAGGTCTACCATCACAGCAAGCAGACCGAGAAGAAGAAATTAAAGGGCCTCCCGCCCAAGCCGCCTTTAAAGATGGTCAGCCCACAGCAGCAGCAGTAGGCTTTGCCAAAAAGCAAGGTGTGGAACTAGATGCACTGTTCCTTCGCCCCACTGACAAAGGGGAATTTGTCTTTGTGCAGAAAAGAATTCCTGGGCGTTCCGTGGCGGAAATTTTGACAGAACTTGTTTTCCAGTGGATTTGGGGTTTAGAAGGTAAGCGGTTGATGCGTTGGGGAGATGGGGATGGGAGGTTTTCTCGACCAATTCGCTGGCTGGTAGCTTTGTTAGATGAGAGAGTGCTACCGTTAGAATTGGTGAATGGTTCTAAAACGATTCAGAGCGATCGCATTTCCCAAGGTCATCGCGTTTTACATCCTGAACCTGTGACAATTGCCCAAGCTACCGATTATGTTACCGCCCTCAAGTCTGCTTATGTCACCGTTGACCCAGAAGAACGGGAAAATCTGATTAAAGAGCAAGTAAAGGCGGTAGCAGAAAGTTTAAGCGGTTATACAGTAATTTACCCCGATTTGTTAGCGGAAGTAACCAATCTTGTAGAATACCCTTCTACAGTTGTGGGGAAATTTGAACCAGAATTTTTGGAATTACCAACTGAGGTAATTACGGAAGTTATGGTAACTCATCAACGTTATTTTCCTGTATTCAAACCAGGTAGTTTTGAGCAAGAATTATTACCCAATTTCATCACCATTTCTAACGGCGATCCCAAGAAATCAGATATTGTTGCCGTCGGGAATGAAAGGGTAATTCGTGCCAGATTAGCTGATGGCAGATTTTTCTACGAAGCTGATTTAACTAAGCCTTTAGAAAGCTTTTTACCACAGTTAGAAAAAGTCACCTTCCAAGAAGAATTGGGTTCGGTACGTACCAAAATAGATAGAGTAGTTAAGATTACCGAGCGAATTGCTACCCAATTAAAATTAGCAGAAAATCAAATCCAAAAAATCCAACGGGCTGCTTTATTGTGTAAAGCAGATTTGGTTACTCAAATGGTGTATGAATTCCCTGAATTGCAAGGCATTATGGGAGAAAAATATGCCTTAGCTAGTGGTGAAGATGCCGAAGTAGCAAAGGCAATATTTCAACATTATTTACCAACGGGAGCAGGTGACAATTTACCCGATACACTGACAGGTCAAATTGTCGGTTTGGCAGATAGATTAGATACCTTGGTAAGTATCTTTGGTTTAGGTTTAATTCCCTCTGGTTCCTCCGATCCCTTCGCCTTGCGTCGGGCTGCCAATGCTGTAGTTAAAATTACCTGGTTCTATAATTTACCAATAAATTTAGATGATTTATTGGCACAAATAGCAACAGATTTTGCAGAGAAATATCAGAAAGATCGGGCATCATTAACCACAGCATTACAAGAGTTTTTCTTACAACGCATCCGCACTTTATTGCAAGAAGAGAAACAGATTGATTACGACTTGGTAAATGCAGTTTTGGGAGAAAATGACCCAGAATACACAGAACGGACATTAAAAGATTTATTGGATGTCCGCGATCGCGCCTTGTACTTACAACAAATCCGTAACGACAGTACCTTAGATAACATCTACGAAACCGTTAACCGTTCCACACGATTAGCCGCCCAAGGTGATTTGGATACCAAACAGCTAGAACCGACAACGGTAGTTCGTCCAGAATTATTTCAAAAGCCCTCTGAGGCAGCTTTGTATAATGCTTTAATCGAATCAGTACCGCAAACTCAAACAGCACAGCAGACACGAAATTATCAACTGTTAGTAGCAGCACTAGCAAAAATTGCTCCGACAGTTAGTAACTTCTTTGATGGCCCAGATAGCGTATTAGTTATGGACTCCAATCCAGAAATTAAGCGGAATCGATTACATCTGCTAGGATTAGTTCGGAATCATGCCCGTGTTCTTGCTGACTTTGGTGCGATCGTCAAAAATCTGTAGCGTAGGTCAACAAAAAGTTGTGTAATTCTTGCCAAGAGACGTTACTATAGGGAGTGCTTAACCAGGGACACTCTGCTGCAATCTATGCCTAGAGCTACTGTTATTGGATTGGGAAAGTCCGGTGTTGCTGCGGCGAGATTGTTGAAACGGGAAGGTTGGGAGGTAGAGCTAAGTGATGGCAACACCTCCGAAACCCTCCTAGAACAACAACAAGAACTCGCTGCCGAGCAAATAACCGTTAAACTAGGACAATCCCTAGAATTAAATGGTGATAATTTACCCCAATTAATAGTTGTTAGTCCTGGCGTGCCTTGGGATATTCCCGTATTAATTGAGGCACGCCAATTAGGTATTGAAACTATTGGGGAAATGGAACTCGCTTGGCGAAATTTGCAATCCCTACCTTGGGTAGGAATCACCGGGACTAACGGTAAAACTACTACCACAGCTTTAATTGCTGCCATTTTCCAAGCCGCAGAATTAAACGCGCCCGCCTGCGGTAACATTGGCTACGCCGCCTGTGAAGTTGCCCTATCTTGGAGGGGGAAAGGAGCAGGGAGCAGGGAGCAGGGAGCAGGGGAGGCAGGGGAGGCAGGGGAGGCAGGGGAGGTAGGGGAGGTAGGGGAAGCATTTGATAATTCCTCACTCTTAACTCCTAACTCCTCACTCGATTGGGTGATTGCGGAAGTTAGCAGCTATCAAATAGAATCTTCCAGTTCTCTAGCACCCCGTATCGGTGTTTGGACAACTTTCACACCAGATCATCTGAGTCGCCATAAGACTTTAGAAAACTATTACAACATCAAAGCAAAGTTATTGCATCAGTCTGAGTTGCAAGTGTTTAATGGGGATGATGCTTACTTGAGGCAACAAGGTTTAAGTGTTTGGCCTGATGCTTATTGGACGAGTGTCAAAGGAAAAGATTTCCTGATTAGCGAAAAAGGCTTTTACATCAACGACGGCTGGGTTGTGGAAAAGTTGAGTGCAACCTCTGCACCAGAACCGATTGTGAAAGTATCTACTTTGCGAATGGTGGGAGAACATAACCAGCAAAATCTCTTGATGGCAGTAGCTACGGCAAGATTAGCAGGAATTAATCGTGATGCGATCGCACTTGCAATTAGTGAATTCCCCGGCGTTGCTCATCGTTTGGAGCATATCTGCACTTGGGAAGGTATTGATTTCATTAACGATAGCAAAGCCACTAACTACGATGCTGCCGAAGTTGGTTTAGCATCTGTGAAAAGTCCAGCGATTTTAATTGCTGGTGGAGAAGCCAAAGCAGGTGATGATACTGGCTGGTTAGCACAAATTCAAACCAAAGCTGCTGCTGTGTTATTGATTGGCTCTGCTGCACCCGCATTTGCTCAACGCCTCCAAGAAATAGGGTATTATTCCTACCACATTGTGGAAACTATGGAAAAGGCAATCCCCAAATCCGCAGAATTAGCCAAGGAGTATCAAGCGCCTGTAGTGTTGCTATCTCCAGCTTGCGCCAGTTTCGATCAGTACCCCAATTTTGAGGTACGGGGCGATCGCTTCCGTCAGTTGTGCCTTGCTTGGGCAGAAGCCTGGAAACCTTGCAGAGTAGAACTTCCAGAGTTAGAAAGCTCTAATCAAGAGTCCATAGTTAAAAGTCGATAAGCATTGCTTGTCAACAAATTTCTTATAGGGGAGCTTCCAAGGTTGGAGGCTACTTTTTTTACAAACAAATAGAGATTTATGTTGTGGTTGGGAGCGATCGCACCATGACATACACTTAAATATTCTAAGAGGCTTGTTTAGTGTTAATTTTAGTGATTTTCTATAATCATGTTTTGCTGTAATTTCCAACTTCAACCTCATGAGCAATGCTTGTAGGTTTCGGAATAGCTAAACCATCTTTTAGCATTCCTTCTAGATGAAATTCAATAGCTTCTGCAATCATTTGCTTGACTTCTTCTAAGGTTGCACCTGTAGTTACACAACCTGGTAAATCAGGCACATAAGCAGAGTAATTACTATCCGCCTTTTCAATCACCACTACGTAATGCATTGCCATTCTCCTTATAATTGTGCTTGCCTCCAAATACTACTGAGAGTACCAGGGGCTAAGTCGTCAGACAATTTACCTGGAACTGTAACTAAACCTGGTTTATCAGGATGCTTGAACTGTCGATGACTACCTTTAGTTCTATCAAGATACCAACCATCAGCTTCCACTCGCTTGATCACATCACGTACTTTCATGTTACTACTTATCTCTACAGGGAAAATTTCTGTTACAGATAGAGTGTCTTATTGAGAAAGAAAAGTAAACGACATTGTGTTGCAATTCTGTCCGTCATTTTGTCGTGGGTTTTGGCATGGGTAAGTAGATGGACAAAAATATTTCTGATGCATAGATCGAGTGGCTCAAAATGAAATGCTAAAGTTAATAATCAAGCTTTTCCAGAGCTACATTCCCTGTCTCGCAGATAAAATTTATATATGAACGCTACACAAGAAAAACTAAAAGTTCAGCTTGAACAGGCAATAGTTGCGGCTTTTGGCGCTGACTTCGCGGGAGTAGATCCAATATTGGTTTCTGCTAGCAATCCTAAATTTGGTGATTATCAGGCGAATGTGGCTTTATCGCTGAGTAAAAAGAAAGGATTGCAACCAAGAGCGATCGCAGGTGCGATCGTTGAGAAACTAGATGTATCCGAAATCTGCGAACCGCCAGAAATTGCTGGCCCAGGATTTATCAATCTGAAACTAAAAACGGTATATTTAGAAGCACAATTGAACGAGATTCAAGCCGATCCCCGGTTGGGAGTTCCAGCAGCAAAAACGCCGAAGCGGGAAATTGTGGATTTTTCCAGTCCGAATATTGCTAAAGAAATGCACGTCGGACACTTGCGTTCTACAATCATTGGTGATTCCATCGCCCGGATTTTAGAATTTCTTGGACATGATGTGCTGCGGTTAAATCATGTGGGTGATTGGGGTACGCAGTTTGGCATGTTAATCGCCTATCTGCGGGAAGTTTATCCAGAGGCGCTTACTACCGCTAATGCTTTAGATATTGGTGATTTAGTCACTTTTTACCGCAAAGCCAAATTGCGGTTTGATGCAGATGAAGCTTTTCAAGAAACAGCACGCCAAGAAGTTGTGAGATTACAAGCGGGTGCAGAAGATACACTCCATGCTTGGAAACTGCTATGCGAACAGTCGCGGCGGGAGTTTCAAATAATTTATGATTTGCTGGATATCAAATTAATTGAACGTGGAGAATCTTTCTATAATCCTTTATTATCTGGGATTGTGGAAGATTTAGAAAAATCTGGTTTACTGGTAGAAAATCAGGGCGCAAAATGCGTTTTTTTGGAAGGGTTTACAAATAGAGAAGGTGAACCTTTGCCCTTGATTGTGCAAAAATCAGATGGCGGCTATAACTACGCCACAACAGATTTAGCATCTCTCCGCTACCGAATTCAACAGGATCAAGCAAAGCGGATAATTTATGTAACTGATGCTGGACAAGCAAACCACTTTACCCAATTTTTCCAAGTAGCACGCAAAGCTGGCTGGATTCCCGATGATGTGGAATTAGTACATGTTCCCTTTGGGTTGGTGTTAGGGGAAGATGGTAAAAGAATCAAAACTCGTTTTGGGGACAGTGTGCGGTTACGAGACTTATTGGATGAAGCTGTTTCTCGTTCCCATGCTGACTTAAAAACTAGATTACAAGAAGAAGAACGCCAAGAAACTGAAGAATTTATTAATGAAGTTGCTAGGGTAGTTGGGATCAGTGCAGTTAAGTATGCAGACTTAAGCCAAAACCGCACCAGCAATTACATTTTCAGCTACGACAAAATGCTGGATTTCAAAGGTAATACTGCACCTTATATGCTATATGCTTATGCGCGGATTCAGGGGATTAGCCGCAAGGGTGAGATTAACTTTGAGGAGTTAGGAAATAATGCCGTCTTATTGCAGCATGAAACAGAATTAGCGCTGGCAAAATATTTACTTCAACTGGATGAAGTTATTAGTAGTGTAGAGCAAGACTTGATGCCTAATCGGTTATGTGAATATTTGTACGAACTGAGTAAGAAGTTTAATCAGTTTTACGATCGCAATCAGGGAGTTCAGGTTTTGGATGCAGAGGAACCACAGCGTACATCCCGGTTGGTTTTATGTGATTTGACTGCTAGAACCCTGAAGCTGGGATTATCTTTGTTGGGAATTCAGGTTTTAGAGAGGATGTAATATTTTTTTAACGTAAAGGTACGCTGAGTAAGAGTTAAGTTAATTTCTTCTTGGTGTCCTTTGCGTCTTGGCGGTTCGTTAATCATAATTTTTGAATTTGGAGGCGATCGCTTATGGTACGGACAACATCAAAAAATATAACTTTGGCAGAGTTTCTAATATTACCGGAAACAAAGCCCGCTAGTGAATACATCGATGGACAAATTATTCAAAAACCCATACCACAGGGAAAACACAGTATAATTCAAGGTGAAATGGTTAGCACTGTAAACTTAACGGTGAAGCCCAAGCGAATTGCTCGTGCTTTTCCAGAACTGCGGTGTACTTTTGGTGGAAGGTCAATAGTGCCAGATGTTGCTGTGTTTACTTGGCAAAGAATTCCCCGCGATGAAAATGGTGAAGTTGCCAACGTCTTCCAAGCATCTCCCGATTGGACTATTGAGATTCTATCACCTGACCAAAGACAAACGAAAGTTACAAAAAATATTCTGCATTGCCTGAATTATGAAACACAAATGGGTTGGCTGATTGATCCAGAAGAACAAACGGTATTTGTGTACATCCGCAATCAACAGCCAATCATGTTAGATGAACTAGATGCTTTATTTCCTGTGCCAGATTTTGCCAGTGAGTTGAGGCTGACAGTAGGAGATTTATTTGGTTGGCTGTTGGAGTAAAATAAGGAAATACACCAAGTGCAACAGGTTTTATGGGTGGGAATCGGTTGTAAACGGGGAACCTCATGGCAATTGATTGATTGGGCAATTGAGGAAGTCTTTCGAGAAAATCAACTTTGTCAAAGTGCGATCGCAGGGATTGCTACCATTGACACTAAAGCCTCAGAAGTTGGCTTAGTAGAACTTTGCCACCTCCGCAATCTACCTCTAAAAATCTTTTCTGCCCAAATCCTTCGTTCTGTCTGTGTCCCCAACCCTGCTACAATTACCGACCACAAGGTAGGTACACCTAGCGTAGCAGAGGCGGCTGCTATTCTTGCAGCTAATCCAACTACTTTCTCTTTTACCAACACAGAAGCATTGGGATTGAGTTTCTTAGTTCCTAAACAGATTTTCCAGCTACAAGGGCAACCAGGAGCGGTAACGCTAGCTGTTGCCCAAGGCTCAAATATAACTATTACAAAACTCCACTAATTTTTCTAGTCAACAACTCTCAACAAATAGTTAATTATGCTAGAAACAATAGCTAGCACGATTGAACCTAACAAAGCAGGTAAAAACCCCTGAATTTCAAAACCATAAACAGGAGTTAAGGCACTTGCCAACCAAAGGGTTAAAGCGTTAATTACCAATGTAAATAAACCAAAGGTGAGCAAGGTAATCGGGAAGGTCAAAATCTGTAAAATTGGTCTAATAAATGCATTAACCAGACCAATCACAAAGGCCGCAACCAAGGCAACCACAAAATTCTTAATAAAGAATCCCGGAACGATATTAGCAGTAATAAATAACGCCACCGCAGTACCGAGCCAAGTTAATAAAAAGTGTTGCATAAGTTTTTTTAGAAGAATTAGCAGTAAGTTTAATTAATTTTACTATTGACAGTTGTGATATTTGACGCGATCGCGTGTCCTTGTGCTTGACTTCTAAAGTTGTCGTCATCTTTTGTCAGCCCAAAAGGAATGTAATTTTTTAATGCTGGCATAGAGAGATACTTTTAATCAGTGTATCTTTATCGTATTCCAGGATGTACCGGAGTGAATTCATAAAAAATGATCTGAAGCGCAAAACCCCTACAAAGGTTTCTCAAAGTTAAAATACGTATTACTCATAATCCTTGTAGAGACGTAGCACTTGCTACGTCTTCTATAGTGGATGGCAACTTTAGCGTCAAACTAACGCCGCAAAAGAACTTCCCAGGTAGAGCCACCAACTACACCGTCAGGTTCTATACCATAGCGCTTTTGTGCGGCTTTCACAGCTGTCTCGGTTGTCACACCAAAGTCTCCATCAGCATCGCCTTTCAAGAAACCAAGCTTTTTCAGTTGTTCTTGCAACTTCACAACTTCAGAACCACGTAATCCTATACGCAAAATTGGCAATCCTTCGGAGGTGTATTGAATACCAGAGGTTCGCTTAGTAGTTGTGTTTGACTGAGTTTGAGTCGTTGATGTAGTCCGATTCGGTCTTTTCTGCGTTCTGGAATTTGTACCTTTTCTGGGAGTAGCAGGTCTTGGCTCAGGGCTGCTTGTAACTTGTGTTGCAACTTGTGTTACAGCTTTTTTTGAGGTAGTAGGTCTTGGCTGTGGGCTGGTTGCAACTTGTGTTACAGCTTTTTTTGAGGTAGTAGGTCTTGGCTGTGGGTTAGTTGCAACTTGTGTGACAGCTTGTTTTGGGGGGCTGGGATTTGCAACATTGGTGAGGTTGTTAGCCTGGGTGGGAATAGGAAAATTTGTAGCTGAGTTAAATATTGGCTGGGATGAAGGAACGGTTGACGCGGCTACTGGTTGATTAGGGAAAAGTCGTTGCCAAGTGCTGGCATCAACAATGCCATCTGGATTTAAGCCAGCTGCTTGTTTAAACCGGGAAACAGCACTAGCTGTATTCTCACTATATATACCATCCACTGCACCAGAGTAAAAACCCAAAAGTTTCAAAGCTGCTTGAAGTTCAGATACGCGATCGCCTTGGCTACCAACTTTGAGGGTAGGGCGGTTGATGCTATCTTGAGGATTTACTTGAGCAATTCTTTGTGTTGGTGCTATTGATGCTACAGCCGTTGAGGTAATCAGCAGAGGCGTAGCCCAGAACAAGAGTATTCCAATAGCTGATAAAGATTTAGACCTCTTTGGTTGCCAACCCTGTCGTTTTTCCATTTCACAGCGATTTACAGTGAGGTCTAGTAATTTTAAGTAACTCAAAATACTTGCTGTCAGGCTGCTTTGCATGGAATTTACTCCCAGAATATTCTCATGCTAATGGTACAGCCGCTTGGTCTAAAAAACAGCTGTTCTATTTTACGATGTCTCAGACAGGCTATTTACGCGATCGCTCGATTAACTGCTTCTTCTTGACCAACTAAAGATAAATAAGGCTCTTTTAAATACTTACGGGCGGCGGCGATCGCATCTTTGGCACTCACTGCGGCAATCAATTCTTGAAACTTGGTGTCAAAATCAATTCCTAAGCCCAAAATTTCATACCAGCCGTATATCTGGGCAATTTGTCCATTGGTTTGTTTACCCAAAGCGTACTGCCCCAGGATCTTATTTTTAGCAGCTTGGAGTGCGCTTTCGGATACTTCTGTGGTAGACAATAAATCTACCTCTGTACGCAGTCCCTCTAGGGCAATGGTGGTATTTTCGGGTGCTGTACCCATGTAAACCACAAATGAGGCTGGAAATAGCCTTGTGGAGTAAAAGGCGGATACTTCGTAAGCTAAACCCCTTTTTTCCCTTAATTCGACAAACAAGCGACTAGAAAGCCCATTTCCTAAGTAGGTACACAGCAATTTCAGGGCGGCGTAGTCAACAGAGCTTACCGATGTTCCCAAATAACCAAGCATTACGATTGATTGTTGTGTCTGTAGTGGCTTAACCTTTACCTGTGGTTCTACTTTAATCTCAGGTAGATTCAGTATTGGCAGTGCTTGGGCTGGCGCTTGCCAATCAGCAAAAACTTCTTCCACTAATGCGACTGCATCAGTGGGTGTGATTCTGCCAGCAATACTAATTACTACATTATCTGGGCGGAAATAAGTTTGATGATACTGCACCAAATCCGCGCGAGTTAAGCTGCCCATACTGGTTTCATCTCCCAGCACTGACATAGAGTAGGGATGATTTTGGTACATTACCAGCCGCATTTGTTCAAAGGCGACATTGAAAGGTTGCTCTTTTTGGGAACGAATATCTTGGAGTGCTAAACGCCGTTCTAGTTCTACTTGAGTTTCGGGAAAAGTAGGCGATCGCAAAATCAGCCCTGCCAATGCTAAAATTTCCGAAAAATCGGATGTCACCGTCTTGAAAGATAGCAAAAAATAATCAGTGCCAGCATCCGCGCTCAAACTAGCTCCTACAGACTCGACTTTTTCAGCAATTTCTAAGCTAGAAAGCCCATCACATCCCTTTGTCATCACTGCTGATAGCAAATGTGCCAACCCTGCTTTTTCCCGGTTTTCATTACAACTACCAGCACGCACAAAGATTCGCGCCGCAATAATATCCGCCGCCGGATTTTCTGTCACCAGCACGACAATACCATTGTTCAATACGGTGCGATGGATAGGCGATTTTTCCAGCAAGGTTGTCATTTATGCTTTGTCCTTTGTCATTTTTCAAAAACTAATGCCCCATGCCCATTATGAGTCCTGAGTGAGGAGAGTGTTATTTTCCTCTTTGTCTCCCCAGTGCCTAGTCTTCAATCATAAATCCCAATGCCCAATGCCCCATACCCAATAACTAAGACGGTTTAAGTACAGTAACCGCGTAATTCTGCGGTGAAAGATATTGTTTAGCTAGTTTTTGCAGTTCTTGGGCATCAAAGGACTGAATTTGTTGGGGATATGTCACAGCTAATTCAGCTTGGGCGATGGTATTGTAATATCCGTAAAGCCCTGTAAGCTGATTTGGCGTTTCGGTAGAAAATGCATACTCATTACATAGCAGTCGGCGTGTACGGGCAAGTTCCTGTTCGCTAATTCCGCTATTCTGCAATTCATCCAAATGAGTGCAAATTAAGGACTCAACTTCCTCTAGATTTTCTGGTTCTAACCAGGCAGTAATTGTAAATAAACTTGATTCTCGTTGTAGAGAAAAACTACTGCAAATTCCTTGTACCAATTGCAAATCTTCTCGCAAATCGCGCACTAAACGCGAAGTCCGCCCTTCTGCCAATAACACTGACAACAAATCTAAACCATAGCCGATACGCATGTCCTCTACTCCGGGTACCAGCCACGCCATCAACAATCGCGCTTGCTCTATGCGTGGTAAACAAAGTTCTTGACGGTGAATTCCTGTTATTACTGGCTTTGCTACTTTCTCAAACTGCGGACAATTCAAGCGTTCGGCAAAATCAGTAAATGAACGATTTACCATTTCCCAAGCTGGTTGCTGGGCTATACCCCCGGCTATTACCACTGTCATATTTTCCGGCTGATAGTGGGCGTGGTGAAAACAGCGCATTGCTTCTGGAGACTGCTGCATCAATTCTTGCTCAGTCCCCAGCACCGAACGTCCATAAGGGTGATGCGGATAGATGCTTTGAATCAGAGTTTGGAATCCTATCCAGTCGCAATCGTCTTGACAAGAGCGAATTTCCTCTAGCACTACATCCCGTTCGCGGCTAAATTCGTCTTCTGGAATTGCCGCATTGAGCAGGAGTTCTCCCAAGTAGGGGAGAGTATCTTTTAAATAAGGGGCAGCCGTGGTGAGTGAATAATGAGCATAATCATAGCTTGTCGCCGCATTACTTACGCCACCCCGGTTTTCAACCTTGGCATCGAACATCCCAGGGGGTAGCGTCGCCGTTCCTTTAAAAATCATGTGTTCTAAAAAGTGCGCCATGCCGAACCACGGTTTTGGCTCTAGGCTTGCTCCAGCACGCACCCAAACATCCGCCACAACTACGGGAGTCGTGGGAATTTCTTGATGAATAAAAGTTAAACCACTCTCTAGTCGGAAGACTGAGGCTGGAAATACAGTATTAGTTAGTTGTTTTAACAATTTTTTGTAGCTTTAACCACAATTTTAGATAATTTTTTTATCTTAACTCCGAACGATACCCAATTTAGAATCAAGTTATACAGATTTTATAGAATTGTGCGATCACAGCTATTAAAAAACTGGAATTTCAATCACAAATTCTGTTCCTTTACCAACCACAGAATTGCAACTCAACCGCCCATTATGGGTTTCCTCGACAATTTGCCGAGCGATCGCTAATCCTAATCCTGTTCCCTTCCCAACCCCTTTAGTGGTAAACAGGTGATCAAATATCCTGGCTCTAATCTCCTCTGGCATCCCTTGTCCGTTATCTTTGATGCGAATTGTCACTATACTTTGGTCACTGGATACTTCTGTGTTAATGAGTATTTGGTGAGGATTAGCTTGCACTTGAGCAAAAGAAAGCCCCTCACTGGATGTATCTAAAACATCAATTGCATTAGCAAGGATATTCATAAATACTTGATTTAGCTGTCCTAAAAAACACTTTACAGGTGGTAATTTTCCATATTCGGTGATGACTTCAATTGCTGGACGTTTTTCGTTAGCTTTCAGGCGATACTTTAAAATCAACAGCGTACTCTCAATTCCTTCATGGATATTACAAGCAATTTTTTCTGCTGTATCGGCTCTGGAGAAGGTACGAAGGCTAGTACTAATGTCTTCAATTCGATCGCTTGCCACCTTCATTGAACTCACTAGCTTTGGAAAGTCTTCAATCAGGAATTCTAGGTCAATTTTTTCGCCATGCTCAATGACTGCGATCACTGGAGTGGAATAATGTTGTTTAAGCAATTGGATATGGGCGATTAAGTCTTGAGTATACTCTTCGGCATTGTTGAGGCTGCCTTGTAAAAATCCAATAGGATTATTAATTTCATGTGCTACCCCAGCAACCAAATTGCCCAAGGTTGCCATTTTTTCACCTTGCACCCTTTGTAATTGGGCTTGCTCCAATTCTTGGAGCGATCGCTCTAACTGTTGGGCATAATTTTGAGATTCTTGATAAAGGTGGGCATTTTCTAGAGAGATGGCGGCTTGGGCGCATAGCAGTTGGATAATTTCGGTGCGAGCGATCGTAAATGCACCAATTGTCAGGGGATTTTCTAGATATAGCAGCCCGATGAGTTTACCCTGATTTAACATCGGCGTACACAACACACTCTTAGGTTGTTGCTGCATAAAATATGAGTCGGCGATAAAATCAGTTTGTGCTGTTGCATCATCCAGCACAACAGTTTTTAAGCTGTGTTTGACATAGTTTACCAGTGTGATGGGAATGTCTTCGCTGGTTGACAATGGTATAGATACCAGAGTGACTCCTTCAGTGATGGTGGCTATAGCTTCAACTACTAAGTCACCTTGTTGGAGTACAAGTAGGGCAGCTTTTTGTGCGCCGGCATTTTCCATCACCACTTGCAAAAGAGTAGTGAGCAATTGCTCTAATTGAATTTCACTGGAAAGAGCTTGTGCGGCTTTAAAGATAGTCGCCAAATCGAAAGCTTCAGAAATACTGCTGCTAGAAAGATTTGTGTGGATGGTTTGATGTGGTAATAATGCTCCATCAATGGTTGAATTTAGTTGTAAGCAATTAAGTTGCCCTTGTAAGATGGGAGCCAGAAGTTGAGGATAGCGTTTTTCTAAGTCCTCAGTTATGGCTTTAGCGCCCCAACGGGCATAGCAATAATAAGCTTCTTGCATATAAGTTTGGGCAATTTTTTCTTTGCCCCAATCGAGGTAAAACTTGGCAGCTAACTCATTGCTCAAGGCTTCTTCTTGGATGTATCCGTTTTTTTTAGCAAGGGAAATGGCGCGATCGTAGAATTCCATTGCTTTGTTTTTTTGCAGCAAAATCCGCTGCCGTTCTGCTACGACTAAATAAAATTTATGTTGATGATTCATTGGGGCATGATGCGCCCATTTTTTCAACTTTTTCTGATGGGACGTTACTTTTTTAAGAATCTGTTTTTGCTCGCTAGCCGTTGCTGTTGGATAGAGAATTAGTTGGGTTAGTGCATCATAAAAATAAACTATTGGTACAACTGCCGCCGATGTTACCCCATCTAAATAGGTAATTGCATTAATTGATGCCTCAGATGCTGCGGTATAATTTTCAAACAGATAGCAAAGTATCAGTTCATTGGCATAGCTAAAGCACAATCCAGTGCGATCGCCTGTTTGCTTTTGTAATGGGCGAATAGTTTGGGCATCATAAACAGCACCTGATAAGGAACTGGTATTAGTAGCTCCCAACAAGTTCAAGATGGCTTGACGAAATGAATTAATATAGGTCTGAGGTTTTTCTTGTCTAAAATTGCTGTAGACTTCGGCATAATCACCCATCTGTTTTTCTAACTCAGCCAATTCTTGCCCCATAAAGTATCCATGAAAACTACAGGTATAGCTAGCCCAAGCTGCATATTCAATATCTCCTGTTTCTAACCCCACTTGATAAGCTTCAATTAAGGGGGCAATTGTATCTTTAAGAGGTTGATGCCAGTGATTAATGAATGTTTCAACAATAAAGAAAGTTCTCGCTTTAAATTCCTGACTATGGAATTTTTCGAGAACTTGTAATGCTAATTGACCAAATTCATAACCTGTCTCAATATTTCCCAGAATGCCACACTCAATTAATCCATACCAGGCATAGCCAAATGCAGATGCCGCTGCATTGCCGTACTGCATCGACAAATTGACTTCGCTTAAAATTATTGGTGGTAGTAAATCGGGACGAGCAATATAAGCCGTTGAATTCGTGCTAGCCAAAATTCGGATTGCTGCTAGTTGTTTGTTCCCCGTCATGTCAGGTAAATCTATCAATTTTAAAGGAGATTTACCGAAAAGTCGTAATTTAGTTAGGGCTAAATTGAGTAAAGTTTGGGTTTTATTAGCTTGATGAGATAATTTTACACCTAAAAGATTTAGCAGTGCGATCGCAGTCAGAATCGAATCATCAAAACGACTCTGAGCTAAATAAGATTGAATTTGGATCTCAATGGATTTAACCCGATCTAGTAGGATGTTAGCATGTTGTTGGACTAGCTTAACAAACTCTTCTACCTGGTCAAATTGACCCATAAGATAGGCTGCTGAAGCAGCTTCTTCATATAAGGATAATGTCAGCGAATACTGTTGTTGCCAGCTATCTGTTCTCAATAGCTGAATACCACAACTGATATATTCTATTGTATTAGCATAGGCGGTGGATAGCTTGGCTTTTTGTCCAGCCAGCAAATTTAACTGTGCTAATTGATCTCGTTCGGACTGCTGAGTGATTAGATTGACACCAATATTCAACTGATTAACAATCTCAAAAAGTCTCTCTTCTTGCTTTTTAATGGGTGTTTTGCTTAATAGCAATTGGCCAATTTGCAGATGGATGGATTGCTTTTTTGACTCTGGGATTAAAGCATAAGCCGCTTGTTGAACGCGATCGTGTAAAAATTTATAGTTTACAGTTAGCGAACTTTGTGCTATATCCTGTGTTTCTCGCCCAACATAGAATTTGTAAACTTCACTTTGTGGTAAGATTAGCCCCTCTTGTAATGCTTTCCAGAGGTATGTTGCTGTTTCGGTTTCGGAATTTTCAGAAACAATTGCCAATGTTGCCAAATTAAATTGATTACCAATACAAGCCGCTAATTTTAAAACATTCTGCGTTGATTCTGGCAACTTTCGCAACTGTAATACCATAAAATCAACGACATCATCTGTCAAGGCTAATGCCTTAATCTGGGCAATATTACATTGCCAACTTCCACTATCTAAATCAAAATTGATTAGATTGTCTTGATGTAGAGCTTTAAAAAACTGCGTACTAAAAAATGGATTTCCCTTTGTTTTTTGATAGATTAGCTGTGTTAATAACTGTGTGTTTTTTTGTGAAGATTTTAGAGTATCTGCAACCAGTTCATTTAAACTTAGCTGACTTAGAGGAACTAATAAAATTGTGTTAACATTAGCATTTGTTTTGGTAATTTCATCTAATGTTAACATCAAGGGGTGAGCAGCAAAAACTTCATTGTCACGATAAGCTGCAATTAATAATAAATACCCCTTTCTTGACTCATTCATTAGTAACTGGATCAACTTCATTGATGCGGAATCTGCCCACTGAATGTCATCTAAAAAAATGACTAGGGGATGTTCTTTGGTAGTGAATACTTGAATAAATCTTTGTAATAATAAATTAAATCGATTCTGTGCTGCACTTGGTAAAAGTTCCGTTACAGATGGTTGTTGACCAATAATTTGTTCTAGTTCGGGAATTACCTCAAGAATTACTTGCCCATTTTCACCCAGCACTTGTAAAATCTCACTTTTCCAAGTTGACAATTGGGTATCACTTTCACTGAGCAATTGTCTCATTAAGTCTCGAAATGCTTGCACAAAAGCGGAGAAAGGAATATTACGATGAAATTGGTCAAATTTGCCTTTTATAAAGTAACCCCTTTGCCAGACAATGGGTTTGTGAACCTCGTTGACCAAAGCAGTTTTACCAATACCAGAAAAACCAGCTACTAACATTAGTTCCGTCTGATTGTTGGTAACGCGGTCAAAAGCTTTTAGCAGAGTTTCAACTTCAAGTTCACGACCATAGAGTTTTTCTGGAATAATAAAGCGATCGCACAGATCCCTCTGGCCAATTGGGAAACTTGCAATTTTTCCCGTTTCCTTCAGTTGAGCCAAACAATTTTCTAAATCATATTTCAGTCCAAATGCGCTCTGATAGCGGTCTTCGGCATTTTTCGCCATCAATTTGCTGACAATAGATGAAAGTACAGGCGCAATTTGCGGATTAACCTCATGTACTAAAGACGGAAGTTTTGCAATATGACAATGTACCAATTCCATCGGGTCGTGCGATTGAAATGGTAATTTACCCGTTAGTAACTCGTAAAAAGTTACACCTAGAGAATAAAAATCAGTTCGGTAGTCAATCCCCCGATTCATCCGTCCAGTTTGCTCTGGTGACAAATAGCCCAAAGTTCCTTCTAACACATTAGGACTCATCAAGATTTGAGTTTCTCGTGGCAACAGAGATGCAATACTAAAGTCTATTAACTTAACTTCTTTAGTTTGTGGATGAATTAAAATATTGGCAGGTTTAATATCTTTGTGAATCACCCGATGACAAATTAAAATATCTAAGGTATTGCACAGTGCGATCGCAATTTGTAAAAACTCTTCTAGAGATGCAATATATCGCGTCTGGTCAGAGGTCAAATAATCTTTGAGAGAAATTCCCCCAAAGTCTTCCATTACTAACGCATAGCCATTCTGATAGGGTTCCAGGCTATAGGTTTGGATGATTCCAGGTAGATTCAAATTTTTGGCGATGGTGAACTGGTTACGAAACTGGAGCAATTCACTAAAGTTGGGATAAGCAGTCTTCATCAGCTTAATCACCACAGATTTTTGGTCAGTTTCTCGTTCAGCACGATAAACTAAAGTTCGAGAACCGTTGTAGAGTTCTTTTCTAATATGAAATCCGGGAATGCTGACCATACGGCTTAATTTTTGAGACCTTAATATTTAGGCTTCCCAAAAACATGGCAATATTTACTGTCAGTTCACTCATTTTGAGGTGACAAACGAAATTTAAATAATTAAAGCTCCCAAATTCTAACTGATTTTGGGAGCTAATAATTTTAAGTTCACCGCGACGCCGTTTTACCTAAGTTTATGACCTGGGTTTATCCAGGTGGGAACCTAAATTCCTCGTTTAAAGTTTCCGGGTACATGCCCGGTATACTGCCACGAGAACAGTTGACTCCCTTGTCATTAAAGGCATAGATCAAAAAACTTGATGGCAGTCACCAACGTCGTAGTGCAACTCACTCATTATAGCTTTTCAAAAGATGTTGTGTGTTCAACATCGAAAGTTTCTCAGGACTTATGCAAAAAATAGTCCAAACAGTGATTTTCCAGTAGGGGCAATTCATGAATTGCCCCTACTGTGTGTAGTTTTGCGTAAGTCCTATTTCTGCTCAATTTACCTGGGATACCAGATAGATTCTATATTGTGGGCGATGGCACTTGCCGATTCTCTATTTTGATCGTCCAGCAAAACGGTAACATGTCCCAATTTCCGCCCAGGGCGTGATTCTGTCTTCCCATACCAGTAAATCTGCGCCTGGGGAATTTCTGCTATTTGTTGACGCTGGCTTTGGTAATCGCTGTGAGAATTTTCATACCCCAGTAAGTTCACCATCACAGCACCAGCGCACTGCAAAGCTGGATTCCCTAAAGGTAAACCACAAACGGCTCTGAGATGCTGCTCAAATTGAGAAGTTTCACAAGCATCAATAGAAAAATGTCCAGAATTGTGGGTACGGGGAGCAATTTCATTTACCAGAACTTTGCCATCAGCACCCAGAAATAGCTCAATTCCAAAAATCCCTACTACTTCTAGGCTATTTAATAAAGTATGTGCGATCGCTTGGATTTCTGCTACTTGATTGGGTGTAATATCAGCAGGTGCAATCACTCGCCGACAGACTTGTTGTTCTTGTTGAGTTTCCACTACAGGGTAAGTTACAATTTCTCCCTCGACAGAACGCGCTGCAATTATTGCTAGTTCTTTTTCAAAAGGGACAAATTCTTCTAATAAGAAAAGGGATTTATTTAAAGTTTTTATGGTTTCAGAATTTAGCTTCTGCTCTAAAGTAGCAAAATCCTGAATTATGAAAGTACCCTGACCATCATAACCGTGCCGACGGGATTTTAGAACTGCTGGGAAACCTAAATATTCTATTTTTGATTTGAGATGTTCCACCTCATCAAGGGCGAAAAATTGAGGAACTGGTAAGCTCAAGTCGCGTAAATAGCAACGCTGATGATATTTATCTAAAAGTGGAGCTAAAGCTTCTAATCTGGGACGGAAACAAACACCTTGCTGTGCTAAAAAAGATAAAGCTTGTAGGTTAACAAATTCGTTTTCAAAGGTGATGACATCGCATTTTTTAGCTAATATTTCCGTAGCATTTGCGTCATCAACTGGCGCGAAAACAGTTTCTTGAGCAATTGACACGGCCGGGTCGTGAACGCTTGGAGTTTGTACTACTAATTCTACACCTAGCTTTTGTGCTGCATCCGCCATCATCCAGGCAAGTTGTCCGCCACCAATTACACCAACACGTTTCATTGACATCCTAGAGAATCACGAGTTTGCACGCCTGTCTTGGAATTCACACCACTGGCTTTTGTACACAGTTCTTTGATTTGTGCCCGATCCAAAATTGCATCTGTAAAATCTGCACCGTCTATATTCACATCATTAAAGATGGCGCGGAGTAAAAGAGCTTCTTTGAAAATTGCATCACTCAAATCGGCCTTAGTCAAGTTTACCTGATCGACCATTGCATTAGTTAAATCCGCTCCGTGAAGATTTGCTTTTGTCATCACCGAAGCACTCATGACTGCTCCGCGCAAGTCAGCATTTGAAAAGTTAGCCAGTTCCATATTGGCGTTAGAAAACTCCGCAGCTTGCAAACTTTCACCAGAAAAATCACGTCTTGACAACTCTGCATTGCTAAATGACAGTGGATGAGTCCAGTTTACTGCCAGGGCGGGATTAGCTACGCACCAGATAATAATTCCTAGAAGGAACGCCAATCCTTGTCGCCAAAAAATATTGAGAGTCAATTTGGTGTCTAATCGCTGCATTTAGGCTTACCGCATTTGAATATTAGCAAGACTGGCTGATTTTAATTGAAACTCGCAGCCTTGCTACTGGACTTGGGGAGATGTGTATTTCCCTTGCTTAATATTTTGTAACGCAAAAAGAGTAAATGGTTCTCACCTTGAGCAAAATTCTGCTTCCGACTTTGGTTAGAGAACAGCTAGGAGCGATCGCACTCAAGCAGCATAAGAATTACTAAATAGCGATCGCAATGACTGAGTATAAGTTACTTGTCACATCAAGCAAGCTTCAGCAGAACATAGACAGAGAGGATAACCTAGCGCTCTTCATGATGAAAAAATTTGAAATCTCTAACTCTAAAGGAATAGTTTCGCCGGATAAAGCAATGTCTACAACGAGTTGCGCCTACGCTTGTTGATTTGTTCACAATTATTCATTTTTAGATTTGAATTTCAGGATATCAAGAGCTTTATTAAGCAGTAATACTTACCAACTTATTTACAATTCTTGACATTTGAATTCTCAAGTAAAGTTTATTGTCTTTTAAATTAAACAGCTGCCATCAACTGCTAATCTTTTAATTAGTGAAAGCAAGGTTTTGAGCGCAACTATATGCGTTTCCAGTGCTTAACAAAGCTTAAAAGTTGGATAATTAGCGTTAATTTTATAGCTATTAGTTAGTTCTCCAGGAATCTCTAAGAGTTTACATTCACCAAGTACACAACTTCCACAAATCGAACTCCGAAACCCGATGATGAATCATTACTCACTTCAATGGATTGAGGCATGGTGCCAAGAGAATGGCTGGACAGATTTATTTGTCGAGCGACGTAACAACTTCTGGGCTTTCCCTCCAGGTGGAGTAATGCCAGAACCAATCCCAGTGAATGTTCTCAGAGGGATTAAAGCTGAGAATGGATTGACCTTTGAAGAAAGATTGTGGTCGATGTCCGCAGTAATTGGCACAGTTATAGCTGTTCTTTTCACCTTTTGGTTTCAGTCACCGATGCCATTAGTTTTAGCTTTTGCTTTTAACGCTGTTACGGTGGCTCAACTTGAGCTTGAAGATGCCTAAATTCTTGTTTTGGGCTTTGCTATTAAAAACTGCTCTTGTCTACTTTCAGCAAGAGCAGTTTTTAATTTTAGGAGAAGAGACGAAATAATCACATATCGATAGTTTATCTTTCGGATAGGGATTGAACTTGGGTAGATTTTTTCATGGGTAGGTTGCGATCGCAATTAAAGCAGAATTCAAGTGTCAAAATTCATAATTCAATGGATACATTTGCAACGGATGTAATAGCTCATATTCAAGAATTGGGTGAAGTGAGAATTGAACTAGGCGCTCACCTTATTTTATTAAGATTTTCACTTGTTCGAGCGTGCTATTCGCTTCATAAGTTAATCCCCCGCTATATCGTGTAGATTAACTTGTGAAGAATCGCTTGAGTTAAACATTTGCTAGATGCTACCTTCTACAAGGTGACACAGGATTTGCAGGGGTGTATTTAACCATGAAGCACAGACACAAGGTAGCTTATAGCTTGACATCGCTGATCGGTCTGAATTTAATATCTACCTCAGTTGGATTTGATTCCGTAAACGCCACAGTACCGAGAAACCCAGATAAAAGTGTCAACTGTGAGATTTTAGTTGTAGGTGGTGGACTATCTGGTGTCGCTACAGCTTACGAGGGTTTGCTAGCAGGACGAACGGTTTGTCTAACGGAAATTACTGACTGGCTAGGAGGGCAAATTTCTTCTCAGGGGACATCTGCGTTAGACGAACGCCCAACTCAACGGGCGCTCAAATTCTATTCTCGCGGCTACCTGGAAT
Source organism: Nostoc sp. KVJ3 (assembly GCF_026127265.1). Classification (GTDB taxonomy): domain Bacteria; phylum Cyanobacteriota; class Cyanobacteriia; order Cyanobacteriales; family Nostocaceae; genus Nostoc. Next base: position 1,888,384 of record NZ_WWFG01000001.1, on the reverse strand, counting down.
TGCGAAACCGCATTGGGCGCAAATACGGTAAACTCAACCCCGGTGACTGCTGGGTAAGTGAATCCTGCTTTCTTCCCCGCGATGCTCACGCCATTTTAACCCAGATGCTCAAAGATGCTGAAAAGCGGGGCAAGGGTAAGTTGCAATGGTTTCCCAATACAGTAATTAAGGATTTAGAAATCGCTGCTGATGGCAAAATAATTGATAGTGCGATCGCTATTCAACATCAACCACCAAAATTAGCACCACCTCTCAATACTTTTACTTTATCTCAAACTATTGAAGATTCCTATAGCTACGAAAACTCATCCCGATTTACCAAAACTATTATCCGTTTTCTCCCCAAGGCTACGAAAGGGGATGCTCCCAAGTGGTACGTTGTAGATGCCAGCGAAACCGGTGAAATTATCGCCCTGGCTGATGTTCCGTACCGATTAGGCATTGATGCCCGTTCTTACCTGGAACCCTCTGCTTCCAGCACCAATAACAACCCATATTGCCCTCAAGGTTTTACCTACACCTTTGCAATGGAGGCAACCAAAGAACCGCAACCGCAGACGATGCCCCCATTTTATTTAGAATATGCGCCATATTTCAGCTATGAATTAACCCGACTGGCTAACTTTAATTTGGTTTTTACCTATCGTCGCATTTGGAGTCCAAACAAAGGGAAATCCGAAAAATTCGGCGGTGTGAGTTTTACTGCTCCTACACCGGGGGATATCTCTATGCAAAACTGGACTTGGGGTAACGACTACCGCCCCGGAACCGCAAATGATAACCTGATTTATACTCACCAACAGTTACAAGCTACTGGACAGTTAAAACCAGGTGGCTGGATGGGAGGACTGCGGACAGAAACCCTCCGCAAAGCTGAAGAAAATGCCATCTCATTCTATTATTGGTTGGTGGCTGGAACTACAGATTCCAAACTGGGGGAGGGTGTGAAGCAGCAGCAAAGCAATAACCGCTTGTTATCAGGGTTAAATTCCCCGATGGGAACAGTGCATGGCTTATCGAAATATCCCTATATGCGCGAAGGACGACGCATCATTGGCCGGCCCAGCTGGGGACAACCTGATGGCTTTGGTATTTGGGAAATTGATATTTCTCGCCGAGATTACAATGAGGATTATTACTCCAAGACTCTGCCAGCAGATATGTATCGGAGGCTACGGGCAGCACTTGCCGGCTTGGAAGCAGTTTCAGTAATTGATGGTAAAGTCCCACCAGACAAAGCAATGCGACGGACTCGTTCTACTATTTTCCCCGATGCTGTGGGTATTGGTCACTACGCTATAGATTTCCATCCTTGTATGGTAAATAGTCCCCCAGAAGCCGTTGGCAATACAGAACGTCCAGGTGAAAGGCGTGGTGCAGGCCTTGCTTATCCTTTCCAAATTGCTCTCAGGGCGATGATTCCCCAGAAAATTGATAACTTGCTGGTAGGAGGCAAAAGCATTGCTACTAGTCATATTGCTGCTGCTGCCTATCGAGTCCATTCCTTTGAATGGTCTTCTGGCGCTGCTGCGGGAACTGTGGCTAGTTTTGCCCTCAAAAATGCGATCGCACCTTACCAACTAGTCAATAATTTACCCAAACAAGAGCCACAACTGGAAGCACTCAAACGGCTTTTGCAACAAAATAGCAACCCCACCGCTTTCCCCGATACATCCATTTTTAACGAAAACTGGGATAATTGGCGATAGGGAGTTGAGCATTGGGCATTAGGCATTGGGGAAGAAACTTGTTAAATAATTCCCCCTTGTCCCCCTTCCTCCTTCCCCTGCCCCCTGCCTCTTCTCCCCACTCCCCAGACAATGGACTAAACTAGTTACTTGTAATTTTGTAAAATCTTATTGACCAATTATTCTATGGTTATGACACTTTCAGCAGATGTTTACGGGATGGCCACAGCACCAACTATAGCTCCTGAACGGTCTAATCAAGTTACCCGTAAGACTTATCCGAATTACAAAGTGATTGTATTAAATGACGATTTTAATACATTCCAACATGTGTCTGAGTGTTTGATGAAATATATTCCGGGGATGAGTGGCGATCGCGCTTGGGATCTGACTAATCAGGTACACTATGAAGGTCAAGCGATCGTTTGGGTCGGCCCTCAAGAACCTGCGGAACTCTATCATCAGCAGCTGCGCCGAGCAGGTTTGACAATGGCACCTCTAGAAGCAGCTTAACTATTATGGGCAAACCCACCGCAGACTCCCTCCGGGCAACTTCACAAAAAGCTGCCAGACTAGTTTGGAATCACTCGACACACCTTTCTGGTCTTATCCCAATTTTAGAACGTCTTTGTCAACAGGATGGCATCCAAACCGTTACGCCTGGAGTGATTGGGCGGTCAAGAGGTCATTGTCCAAAAATGCAACTACGCATATCTGTACCGATTCGCGGCGGCTATAAAGTAATTGCCCGGCAAGGGAAGACAGTACAAGAAGTATTTATTTTGACACCTCTGGCGCAGTCAGAACTGGAAACGGCATTAGCGATCGCAATGAAATCTTAATCATGCCCAATTCCCAATGCCCATACCCAATGTCTATTCTTCAACCCGATGGACTGCAAATTTGTGTAGTGGCAGACTAAGAATGCACGAAAAAGTTAAGAAATATGACAGAGCAGTAGTTATTTTCAAAGTCATAACTACAGATTCCCACTCAGGTAAAATTATTTTCTCGATGCCAAAAGCTACACAGTAAACTAGCCAATAAGTAAAGCTCATTCTAAACAGAATCACCTCTGTTTCTTCCACATCATTTCTTTGCTGCTTACTTTCCCATAGTAACAGCAGTCCAATAATGCAAGCTACACAAGAAACAGCAACTACAAATTCGTGACAAAATATATTTAACGAATGCATTTGTGTTTATTCCCACATTTTCAGTTAAAGATCAGTCTAAAGGAATATTCCTTGCGGAAATACAAATTATTTACAAACCTCAATAGAGCAATGGAAATTATGTAAACAAATGCAACAAAAATTGTTGTTTTGCGAATATAAATCTTGTTTAAGAGTTTGATTGGAGTTTCAAACAATTTGTCATATATTCTGCTAAGAATTGCTGAACAAGAAAATATCCATTAGATATCTTCGAAAAAGAATGTAGAGACGTAGCACTGCTATGTCTCTACAAGGGTTGTGGATACGCATATTTAATTTCTGGAGGTCTAAATCTGGAGTTACAGCTATTTTCAGGTAAATAGCTGTAAACAAGCGATCGCTGGCTGCATTTTCTCAAGTTTGCTGCTTGGCGATCGCCGCAAGCCAGTTTTTTCTTAAAATTCCTTTTTAACTTCTTACCGAAGAAAGGCAGAGGGCAAAAAATATTTTTCTTCCTTCTACCTCCTAGTCTAAGAACAATTTTCTGGTAACTGTTCGCAAGCACCAACACTCACCCAGCGACTAGAACCATCTTCCCAATGTTCTTTCTTCCATATAGGTGCATTGTGTTTGAGGGTATCAATAGCATACTGGCAAGCTTCAAACGCCTCACTCCGATGAGGACAACCCACTGCTACTAAAACGCTAATTTCTCCAACTTGCAAACGTCCGGTGCGATGATGAATCACTACCCGATTTACATCAGACGTAGATAAGCGAATATCAGCAGCAATTTGATAAAATATCCGCAATGCCATAGGTTCGTAAGCTTGATACTCTAGAGCAATTACAGGTTTACCATCAGTTTGATTGCGAACTACGCCACTCATCAAAACTACAGCACCGTTGGCTGGATCGTTAGACTTGGCATAGATTTCTTCAAGAGACAATGGTGCAAAGCTAATGGCAAAACTATCTTCGGCTCTTGGTTTAACAGCAGAAGCAAGTGTAGTAGTCATAAATGCATTTGTATTTTGTGGACTTTTTCTATTGTCTCTGAACAAAATGCCACTGGTGTATGTCTAGTTGCTCTTGTTAATACTTTGGGGCACAACAAGAATTTTTAGGTCAGTAATTTTATTTATTTGTAAAATTATTATGGTATAAATCTTTTAAGATTTACTTAAATTCCCCAAAATTATCGATCGTTTTTTTTTAAGGCATATTAGTATAATTAAAGCCATCAAGTTATATGCTTGCTTAGTTATTTAAATAATCTTTGAGATATTTGGTTGGCAATGCTCAACGTCAATTGATCCACTTGTGAGAAGACTGCACTGCCTCTCCCACAGAAAGCGTTGTAAATCCAAATTTTTTTTAGTAAGACGAGGTCAAGTTGTCATTCGGCAATAATTAGGAACAATTTAATGGAATCTTTAGTGTGTAACAATGAAGCAGCGAGGCTAGAGGCTCTGCATCGGTACCAGATTCTTGACACTCCACCAGAAGAAGCATTTGACGATCTAGCGTTTTTAGCCGCACAGATTTGTAACACACCCATTGCCTTAATTAATCTAATTGACGCTAACCGTCAGTGGTTCAAAGCCAAGGTGGGGTTAGATATACAGGAAATGCCACGAGATAAAGGGTTTGGGCCGATTTGTATGGCAAGTGGCGAAGTTTTAATTATTGCCGACACCTTGGCTGATGAAAGATTTGCTGCAAATTCCATAGTTACTGATGCTGAATTTAACGTGAGATTTTATACAGGTGTACCTTTGTTAGCACCAGGAGGAGAAGCGATCGGGACTGTGTGTATACTCGATCGCGTACCACACCAAATTAGTCCCAAACAGGTGGAATCTCTGCAAACTCTTAGTCGCCTGGTAGTTAGACAACTAGAGATCCAGAGGAACTTAGTGAAACTGGCAGAGGACATTATTGAACGCAAGCAAGTAGAACAAAAAATCCACGAACAAGCAGCATTACTGGATATTGTCACTGACGCAATTGTTGTGCAAGATTTGTCCAACAAAATTTTATTATGGAATAAAAATGCTGAGAAACTTTACGGCTGGAAGTCAGAAGAAGCTATCGGTAAACAATCAGATGAACTTTTGCCGCAAAATCTAGAAATTTATCAGACTGTATTGAAGGATGGAGCTTGGCAAGGGGAGTTACAGAAAATCAGCAAGTCTGGAAAAAAGCTGATCGTTGAAAGTCGCTGGATGTTGATAAATGATGGACATTTTCAAGCAAAATCAATCCTTATTGTTGATACTGATATTACTCAGAAAAAACAATTAGAAAAACAATTTTTACGTGCTCAACGGATGGAAAGCATAGGCACTCTTGCTAGTGGTATTGCTCACGATTTAAATAATGTGTTATCACCAATTTTGATGTCGGTGCATCTGCTGAAAGCTAAAACCGGCGATCAACAGATTAACCAGATGCTTTTAATAATAGAAAGCAATGCCAAACGTGGCGCTGATTTGGTAAAGCAAGTATTGTCATTTGCTAGGGGAATTGAAGGCGATTCGGAAAGACAATCAGCTATGCATAAATTCACGGTGCTTCAAGTCAAAAACGTGATTTTAGAAATGCGGCAAATCATCTCCCAAACATTTCCCAAATCAATCGCATTGTATACAGAAATTCAGGAGGGATTGTTACCTATTTGTGCCAATAGTACCCAATTGCATCAGGTACTAATTAATTTGTGCCTTAATGCGCGGGATGCTATGCCTACAGGGGGAAATTTAACAATATCCGCTGAGAATATTTGGATTGATGAAACTTATGCCAGTATCCACCTAGAAGCTAAAATTGGTGCTTACATTGTCTTGACAGTTACTGATACGGGACTGGGAATCAATAGTGAAATATTAGATAGAATATTTGAACCATTTTTTACAACAAAAGATTTGGGTAAAGGTACAGGACTTGGACTATCAACCGTAATAAAAATTATTAAAGAACACGGCGGTTTTGTAACTGTGTCAAGTTCTGTAGGCAAGGGGACAAAATTTAAGGTGTACTTGCCAGCAGTTAATCAAGTTCCAATGCAGTTATTAGAAGATACAGAAATACCAACTGGATCTGGAGAATGTATTTTGATTGTAGATGATGAAACTGCTATTCAAGAAATTACTAAAACATCCTTAGAAAACTATAATTACACAGCAATTACTGCTGGTGATGGCATGGAAGCTTTAGAAATTTACGCCCAGTATAAAGATAAAATTAGTGCTGCAATTATCGATATAATAATGTCCAATATGGATGGAGCAACTACCATTCGGACATTACAAAATATCAATCCGTTATTACCGATTGTTGCTGTCAGTGGACTTGTCACAAGCGAACAAGTACCAATCGACAAAACGGATGAACATACAGCCTTTTTACCCAAGCCCTATACAACACAAGAATTATTGAAAACCCTGCATGCAGTTATTAGTCAATAGTATAATCTGCATTATCTAGACGATCGCAGTCATATCTGCCTTTAATTTCTTGATTGAAAAAGCTGCCAACTGAGTCAGAGGTATGTAAATCTTGCCAAGTATCCTCGTCTACGCCTAAGTACTGATAAACAGATCCATTTTGAAACTCAACTTGCAAAATTTGTTCGTCGCGATCGTAGCCGACAGCGATCGCCATTGCTGAACTAACTGGTAACATAGCGATTGGTTCTGCTTCACAGGGTAGTACACTCGTTTCAGCGATTGCCTCGTTTAGTTCTTGCAATCCTTCATAAGCTTGTATCGGTGCTGGAATTTCCAAAAATTCCAGTTCGTCGCCTCGATCCAGCAACAACTGCAAATATCCATCAGAGTGAGCGATCGCTACTAAACTGCTCAAGTCTACCTTAGATAGCCTCATTAATTTTGCTCTCCTGTTGGTTTAGTCGAGAGTATTAAAGTCTTATGCAACACTTAAGTGCTTTAATAGTACTCTTGTACTATTAAAGCACATTGGGAAACCAAGGGTGAGGTTTTGTAAATCTCTTGAGTCTTAACATTCGTCAAGGGTGTATCGGCATCAACCGAACGACCAAAATAAGGGTTGAAAAATGGTTTGCTAACCTGCAATGCCCTTTATAATACACCGTATCCCTAAAAGAGTCGCACCCTCCACTGCAAACACTTGCAAAGACTAAAAAATTTCAGGAGTGCTGAGTGCAATTATTACTTTTTTACTCTAAGCCGAGTTACGGGCTAAACGCCCCGCTATTGGCGTACAGCACTCAGCACTGTTTCAGTGAGAGGACATAGCATAGCAAAGTTAAAATCATAATTAATTACCAAGAAACTTATACCCTTCACTATATAAAGTTTGTAGCTATTATTATTCAATCATGAAGAATCTGTATGCATAGTTGCTGTTATCGTGTTGTGAGATTGACTGCTACGCTATAATCAATTAAAGAATAATATTTAAAAAATTTAGTCAATATAATTAGCTACTAGACAAACAAATTCTGTGCAGGTTGATTAACGCAAAATTAAGGGTTTAAAACTCACATAAGTAAGTTGTACTTATATAGCCAAACTTGTGTAGTGTTGAGGTTTAGACTACAAGTAACTAGGATGCAATTTAAAATTGTCAAGGATGGTATAAATTTAGACTTTGTAAAAAATATTGCATTCAAATCAAAAATTTATGATTAGTATTACTAAGTTAAATAAAATAGATTTTCTAGTTTTGATTGCTATTCTCATGATTGGTCTTGTACATTTACCTTTCCCATTTGACGGAGATCAAGCATTTTTTCGGCTAGGTGCGTGGGAGATGCAACAAGGAAAGGTACTGTATCGTGATTTTTGGGATATTAAGCAACCGGGAATTTTTTGCTTTTATTTTTTGGCCGGAACTTTGTTTAGCTTTGATGAGATTGGCATCCATATTTTTGAACTTATTTACATGATATTACTTTCGATAACATTGCAGCTAACTCTAAAAAGCTATTTTCGGCATCAGATAATCGCAAGTCTAGTACCTTTGTTAACGGTTGGCGTTTACTATATTGTTTCAGGTGCTTGGCACCTTACTCAGGTGGAGGCATTGGTTGGTTTTCCTTTGTTCCTCTGTCTTTGGCTCACTTTTAAATCGTTTAAAAGTGATGGCAAACAAAGATTTTATCTACTTTTACTTTCAGGATTTATTGGTGGAATTGTCCTTCTATTTAAATTTATACTTCTGCTTATATTACTTTCATTTTGGCTAACTATATGGATGTATTCTTTATTAATACAACGGCACAGTATCCAAAAAAATTCTATTGAAATCTTTCTCCCCCTTTTTATAGGAATTATATTTCCTCTTTCAGTTGTTGCTAGCTACTTTCTTTGGGTTAATAGTTTTTCAATAGTGTATCAGACATTTTTTATATACCCACCCCTTATTATTGCTAATTCAGAATTTCATATAACTGAGTTTATTTCAGGAATTAAATGGTTTGTCCAGAATTTCTATCCGCTAATTTTAATGGCTATTGTTACAGTATATGTATCATTGCATAAGTCTAAGAATATATTGACTTTACTGCTTGTTGTTTGGTGCATTTTTGCTTTCGGTATTATTGTTCTACAACAGGCAGCATTGTGGGAGTACCATTATTTACTATTGTTTGTACCCACAGGTATTTTAGCGACTAAAGGATTAGATATATTATGGGGATCTTTAAAAGAATTAAGGTCTTTAATCCCGACAACTCTGCTGATATTTTTATTATTTTTCCCTTTGTCATCTATGCTGACAAAAAAAAGTGTCGCTCTGGTTACTAATAACTTTGCCTTAACTGAAGAGACACGATTAAAATATCAGGCTGTCTTTAGAAATAAATATCCATCTCTTCACTCCGAGGCTAACTTTATTTCTCAATCAGGAAGTATTGCTGGTGAAATTTATGTCGCTGGCGATCCGTCTATTTACTATTTTTCTCGTCGGAGTCAAGCAACCATCTTACGTGGTTGGGCACTTGAATATTTTCTACCTGAACAATGGACAGCACTTATAGAGCAGTTAGATTCATCAAAGCCTCCTTATATTTTTATTGATTATAAATCCCAGGCTATAATCAAAGAAAATTCCCCAAAAATGCTAGAATTTGTTGGTCGAAGATACCAGATTTTACGTCAAAACAATAACGGTATTTGGTATCTCTTGAAGAAGTAAAAAGTAAGAAATACAGAGGATAAATCTGTGGGCTTGAAAAAAAGACCAAGAGTACCTTGCACTACATATCTCGGTACAATTATTTTTTTGAAGTGGGTTTGACAACCATAACTAATTTTTTTAAAACTATTCTTGAGCGATAGTATAACAGTAGATTATTTACATTGGTCATCTACCATGCCAAAACAGTCTATAGGTCTTGATAACCAACTCTACAATTACCTTTTATCCGTTTCGCTACGGGAACCGGAGATTCTTTTGAAGTTGCGCCAAGAAACAGCCAGTCATCCCCGGAGTGGAATGCAGATTTCACCAGAACAAGGACAGTTTATGAGACTACTGGTACAGTTGATTGGAGCTAAGAAAACCTTGGAAGTTGGTGTATTTACAGGTTATAGCTCACTCTCAGTTGCCTTAGCCCTTCCTGAAGATGGCAAAATTATTGCAGCTGATGTGAGTGAAGAATTTACTGCGATCGCTCGCCGATATTGGCAACAAGCTGGTGTTGCTGATAAAATCGACCTAAGATTAGCACCAGGCTTGGAAACTTTAGATCATCTGTTAGCAACTGGCCAAGGCGGAACATTTGATTTTGCCTTTATCGATGCCGATAAAGAAAATTATGATGGATATTATGAGCGATCGCTACAACTAGTGCGTCCAGGTGGATTGATTGCTATTGATAATGTTTTATGGTCAGGAGAAGTTGCTAATCCGCAAAATCAAGATGAAAGTACCCAGGCTATCCGGGCACTGAACGAAAAGTTACATCATGATGAACGGGTTACACTATCTCTTGTCCCCATCGCCGATGGACTGACTTTAGCTATCAAGCGATCTTAGTATAGTTTGATTCTCAATTACTTATAAATTTCGCAAACAACAGCCGAAACCGTTATTTCTAGGTAGGGGCAATTCATGAATTGCCCCTAGCTTTAATTAGAAGTTGTAGCCAAGTCCTAATTGTAGCCCTACATCAGTGTCATCCAAAAAAGCAGCATTTACAGCGCCATTTAACGTAAATTTAGAACCGAGAGGAACGTCTACACCACCAGTTAGCAGTAATCCAAAATCAGTATTGTTATTAGCTTCAATGGCCACACCAGCACCGATATAAGGAGATATAAAGAAAGTTCGTTGACCCACCTCAGCAGATGCACGAGGAGTAAAATCCAAAGTCAAGGGAACTAAAAACTCCGTATTGTCTCCAAACAGCACCGATGGTCGCACTGATATATTACGTGTCAGACCAATCTTACTGATTACGGCAAAGTTACCCTCGCCCAAAGCGGTATTACCGCTCAAACCAATGTTACCAGCAACACCGATGTAGCTGCTACCACCAAGAGTAGCTCTACCTGGCGTAATATCAGGCGTTGTACCATTTGTGCTTCCTGTTGGTGGCTGATTTAACTTACTAATGTTAACATCAGGCGGGATCAGAACTTGGTTAATTGCATGGATAACACCATTGCTAGCCTTAACATCCGCTTGGATAATTCTGGCATTATTCACCGAGATTTGATTGCTAGCGCGATCGATTTGAATATTTACAGGTTTTTCTTCAGCAGTTTTCAGTTCTCCAGCCGAGAGTTGACTAGAAGTTACTGCACCAGGAACGACATGGTATGTCAAAATCTTAATCAACGCTTCTTTGTTTTCTGGCTGCTGTAATTGCTGTAATGTGGCAGCAGGTAAAGCAGCAAATGCTTGATCGGTAGGAGCGAAGACTGTATAAGGGCCTGGCTGTTGAAGAATATCTGTTAAACCAGCTGTCTTTAATAAAGAAGTCAGAGTTGTAAGAGAACTACTAGATGAAGCAAGAGATACAATATCGTTAGCGGTTTGAGTTCCACCGACAATATATTGACTAGCTGGAAGATTGCTAGCAATGGGTTGTACCCGCCCTTGTTTAGCTAAAGCTTGATACAACAGTGCCGCTGCTTCAGCACGAGTTAGGGGCTGCTGCGGATTGAGTTGTTTTACGTCTGGATAATTAACAACAATATTGGATTGTGTCGCAGCAGTAACACCGGCAACAGCATAGTTCGGGATAGCTGAAGCGTCGTTGTAGTATGTGTTGAGGTCACTACTGGTTCCACTGCTGCTAGCAGTTAAACCCAAACCACTCGCTAAAGCAACGATCCCCTGTACCCTGGGTATTTGTTGATTTGGTTTAAATACGTTTCCAGGATAACCTGCCAAGAATCCAGTTTCGTAGGCATACTGAATTGCAGAAGCCGCCCAATAGTTAGCAGGAACATCACTAAATCCACCTGCGCCTAATTGCCGAACTCGGTTTTGACTGCCGAAAGCTTTTTGAATTAAAGCAGCAAATTCAGCACGAGTTACAGCTTGATTAGGCCGAAAGCTGCCGTCAGGAAAACCAGCAATCACGCTATTGTCAGCAAGGGCTTGAATAAAGGGATGCGCCCAATAATCTGAGGGAACATCAGATAAGTTAACTGTTGAAGTCGGCGATGGTGTCGTGGATGGAACAGTACTTTGAGATAAAGCTGGGGCAGAAATAACGATGGGAGTCATTGTCGCAACTGTCATTCCCAGAACTAATAAAGCAACCCTTGCTGATGGCCGACGAGATAAATTAGACATGGAGATATCCTCTTTTTGAAATTCTTCGATTGACTTTTGGAAAATACTGGATGCAAGGTTAAGTAAATACGAATATCCAGATGATTGTTCGGTTTACCTGGGTATGGAAACCAGAATAGAAGCCGTTAATTGCTGAAAGCTCAACGGTCGGATATTATGAGTAGCGGCTCTTACATCTCATAATATTTATTAAACAGAATTCAGAAGTCAAAATTAATAAGGTTAATGCCGTCAATGTTTATGCATCATAAGATTTAGTAATATTTCAGAAAGGATATTTGTGTTGGTGACATGGTACATTTTTAATCTTTTATAAAAATTATACAACTAACTAATGGCTGTTTTATGAATAAAAACTTTCACTCTTTAGATAGTTGTCTATAATGGGAAATTTTAAGATCCTAGACTAAAAATCAGCGATCGCAATCAAAAAATTTTGTTCCCCAAATTTTTGACTAACAATTATTCTTTGGCAAAAGATTAATAAAAAACTCTCCCCACAAGGGAATGGGGCATAGGTAAGAAGTTGCCAAGGGTACAAAGTAGAACTTTCCACTTCGTTGCAGTCGTAATTACATATTATGTAGTGTTCGCCCGATCGCTTATAAAACGTCATTGCGAGCCGAGCGTCTCCAAGAGTTGCAATCACAAGTATTTATCCGAACATTATGTCATGAGTAATTTGCCGGATAGACATAGTATTGGTACTAATGACAAATGACTAATTACACCTTTGCTCTAGCAAATCTGTAATTGAGGTTAGTAATTCAGTTGGTTGTACTGGTTTGGCAATGTGCTTTTGAAAACCAGCGGCTAAAACTCGATCGCGATCGCTTTCTCCAGCATAAGCGGTAAGAGCGATCGCGGGAATTTCCCCTCCTTCCTCCTTTGGCATGGCTCTAAGCAGCTTAATCAGGCTGTAACCATCCATCTCTGGCATCCCTAAATCACTGATTAATAAATCAGGTATGGTCTTTACTATGATAGCCAGAGCCTCAGTTGCCGATGCTGCAATAGTTGTCACCACCCCATTCTGTTGTAGTAAGAAGTGCAAAATTCCCGTGTGTCAGGGTCATCATCGACAATCAATATTCGGATTCCGGCAATTAGTGACGAGTTAAATTTCTCCTCTGCTCCCCCTACTTCTCCTACTACTCCCCACTCTCTTGCATCACGGGGAGTCTAACAGTAAAAATTGCTCCCTGTCCAATTCCTGGACTAGCTGCTGTAACAGTCCCACCATGCAACTCTACCAGATGGCGAACTATCGCCAATCCCAGTCCCAGCCCGCCAAATTTCCTGGTTGTGCTGCTATCGGCTTGACGAAAATATTCAAATACATGGGGTAGGAATTCGGGGGAAATACCTTGACCTGTGTCTTTAACTTGAATTACTGCTGAGTGGGAAGTCAATTCTCGACTCAATGATAAGCTAACTTCCACTGAACCTTTAGGGGGAGTGAACTTGACTGCATTGGAGAGTAAATTCCCTAAAACTTGCTGTAAACGATAATAATCGCCCAGCATTTTACCAACATTAGGGTCAATCTGTATTTTTATCTGGATGGATTTACTTTCTGCCATTAACCGGACTGTTTCTAATGCTGCATCAATTACAGCTACTAAGTTAACAGTGGCAAAAGTCAGGTTCAACTTTCCGCGAATAATTCGGGATACATCCAGCAATTCATCAATTAATTGAATCTGCAATTGAGCATTTCTTTCGATGGTTTCTAAGGCACGATTTGTAGTGGTTTCATCAAATTTGCGGCTTTTGAGTAGAGATGACCAACCGAGAATGGGGTTGAGGGGCGATCGCAATTCATGAGAGAGAATGGCGAGAAACTCATCTTTATTCCGGTTTGCCTCTTTGAGTTCTTCTGCTTGTTGTCTAAGTGTTTTTTCTAATTGTTTCCTTGGGGTTAAGTCAAGAATAAAACAGATCCAAGATGGCGGATCTTGCTCCACCAAAGCGCCACCAATCAGGATGGGAATGCGGGAACCATCTTTGCGGATGTATTCTTTTTCAAAAGGATTACATATTCCAAGGGTTAAAAGTTGCTCTAGCCCCTGCTCATCAAGAGCGTGATATTCGGGTGGAGTTATCTGTTGTCTGCGTACCTTACCTGCTAATAGTTCCTCTCGCGTATAACCGACCATTTCTAAAAAAGCCTCATTCGCCTCAGTGATGTAGTCAGGAGTGGCGAACATAATACCAATAATATTGGAATCAACTAAGCGCCTTAATTGAGTTTCGCGCTGGCGCAAATCATTTTCTACCTGTTTGCGCTGGGTAATATCCTGAGCAGTACCCATCATTTTGATCGGTCTACCCTCAGCATCGGAGAAAATACGACCCTTGGCAGCAATCCAATGAATGCTACCATCAGACCAAACGCTCCGGTATTCAATGTCATACTCAACCTTTTCTTTAAAAGAGCGGGCGATCGCTTCATTGATGCGCTGATGGTCTTCTGGATGTACACAGTTGAGGAAAAGCTCATAGTCCATTTCAACTTCTGGCTTTAGTCCAAACAGCTGTTTACATTTTTCTGTCCAAATTAACTTATTGGTGGTAATATTCCAAAACCACATCCCCAATTCGGCGGCGGTAGTAGCTAACCGAATCCGTTCTTCACTTTCGCGCAGGTTTGTTTCAATTTGTTGGCGTTCGCGTAGCGCTGCTTGCTGTTCGGTAATATCAGTACTAGCACCAACTACCCTAACTACCTGACTATTTGCATCCCGCACTGCAAACCCCCGATCTTGCACCCACAGATAGCGGCCATCCTTGTGACGGACTCGATAATCGATGCTATAACGGTTGCTATTGGTCATACTGGCTATGAACTGGTCATTAACCATTTGTTGGTCATCGGGATGGATGCGTTCTTGCCACCACTCGAAGGTAGGTTCAGCTTCTTGTTGTGTGTAGCCAAAAATCCGGGTTAAACCCTGAGTTCTTTCCACAGTACCTCTGTGAATTTCCCAGTCGTAAATTACGCAATTAACTGCCGCCGCTGCTAGCTCAAACCTTTCGTTGCTTTGCCGCAGCGAAATTTCTGTGTGTCGTCGCTCTGTAATATCAAAAGCGATACCTAAAAGATATTGTGGGAATCCTTCAGCAGTTCTGCTGTACACAGTGTCATAGCTACAAAACCAACGCCACTCTCCATTAGCGTGGCGAATCCGGTACTCAAAGTTGAAGATTTCGCCCTGATGAGCAGAATTAAATTTTTCAAAATAGCTAGGGAGTCGAGCTAAATCTTCAGGGTGTAGAAGTTGGGTAAATAACTCCCTTCCCATTGCCTGGATTTCTGCTGGTGTGTAGCCCCAACCTTGAGCAATTTCGTAATTAACGTAAGAATTTTGTTGCTCAATTAGATCGTATATATAGAGTATCCCCGGAAGAGTGCCAGCAATTTGTTGAAACAAACGTTGACTATCCCACGATGGCTGAAATCCATCTGCATCAACTTGTTGAGTATCTTCAGTACAGTTACAGTTTTCCTCAATTTGTGGGTGCTTAGATTCTGTAATATCCGAAAAAGTTGTAACGATCGCGTAGGGAGTGCTGACTCTATCTTGGAATAGAGGTTGTGAAGACAACAATAGCCAGACTAGCTCACCATTTGGCTTATAAAAGCCACATACCACATTCAAGCAAGGTTTACCTGTTTTCTGGGCAGCGATCGCTGGATGAGTATTACCGAGCAAAGGAGAGCCATCTTCATGAATAAATGACCACTTGGGATCGAGCAAATTTTGCCCAACAAGCTGTTCTGCGGTTAGTCCCAAAATGCGATCGCCAGCTGCATTGCAAGCCTGAATAGTGCCATCAGCCAACAGAAGCACCATTCCCTCTTCTTTCTTGGCTAGCAGCGAATAATTTGCTTGTTTACTAACTTGCCGGTGCAGCAGCTTTTGGGACTTTTCCACGTCTGGCATTGAATAAAGTTAACGTTAGATTTAGTCGCTCATCTTTACATAGATTTTAGGGTAATTTCTTCAAACTTGAGGCTTAATATTACTAACTAGTGGGTATTATGACTGGGGATTCACGGTTTACTGACTGGTACGTGGGCACTCTACTGCGATCGTATTTATTCTCAAATATTAGGAATCCGGTTTGATTTGGAGAAAAGATACTTAGGGGAGCCAGTTGCGTGGTGAGGCAGTCCGATCTTCTCCCAAGGGGAGACGCTAAGAGCGATGGGGGTTTCCCCCAGAAGGAACTGCCGAATGGGTTTCCCGACTTGAGCGGTAGCGACGCAGGAGCGTCCCTGGCGTTGTTTAGCAACGGTGTAACGCACCAAACCCTTGATAATGGTGCGTTACGAACTTCGTTCTAACACAACGCCAGTTGCTACAACGGAGGGAACCTCCGCAACGCACTAGCTCCCCTACAGTACTTAATTTTGTTCAAAAACCAAATGGGTTCTATAGGACTTACGTAAACTAAAGACTGCTGTTCGCATTCGTTCAGTACAATGCCCAATGCCCTTTAATACAACGACTTAATCCACTGCCATTCCTGTGTCAAACCCTCTCTTAGAGAGACTTGCGGCTGATATCCTAAAATTTTCTGTGCTTTAGATACATCAGCAGCAGTGTGGCGAGCATCTCCCACCGCTTTTTCTATGTGGTTTCTTTTGATTGGTTTCCCGACGATTTCTTGAATCGTATCTAAGACTTCTGCTAAAACCACCCTACTACCACCACCCACATTAAAGATTTCTCCCACTGCTTCGGGTGCGCTGGCTGCGGCTAAATTGGCAGCAATGACATCACTAACAAACGTAAACTCCCGCGTTTGCTGTCCATCACCGTAAATAGGAATCGCCTCATCCTGCAAAATGGATTTAAAAAATTTATGAAATGCCATATCTGGGCGCTGTTTAGGGCCATAGACTGTGAAATACCGTAATGATACAGATGGTACACCAAAGTTTTTGTGATAAAGTTTGCACAAAGTTTCAGCCGCTAGCTTGGTAATGCCGTAAGGAGAAACTGGTTGAGGGCAAATTTCCTCATGAGTGGGTAATGTTTCTGCGTCACCATATACACTTGACGAAGAGGCAAACACTAATCTTTTCAGGCTTTTAGCATCTTTAGCTGCTTCTAGCAAAACTTGTGTAGCATTAATATTTCGTTCTGTGTAATCTCGAAAAGCTTTCCCCCAACTTGCTCTGACACCTGCTTGTGCTGCTTGATGATAAACGACATCAACATCTTTTAAGAGTTCCTGCCAATCTAGAAACTGAATATCTGCTTCAATTAATGTAAAGCCAGGTGAGCTATGTAAGTGTGCAAGATTCTTACGCTTTAAAATAGGATCGTAGTAATCATTAAATTCATCAATCCCGATTACTTCTTCGCCTTGTTGTAGCAAGATGTCTACGAGATGAGAACCAACAAATCCGGCAGCCCCAGTAACAATAATTTTAGGCATGTTAACTATTTCTTGGTATTTTCATTGATTTCCATATTCACAGGTTAGTACTTATAAGCAATAATCGTCATTACTTGAGCTTAATTTTTTGATCAATTATTATACTTTTTAAAATACAAGTGTTACTTAAATAAATATACTTATAATTTAATTTATACTGGTACGTTTATTACCGTCTATTGTTGATATTAGTAACAGTAATAAATGTACTAATTGACAAAATTGAATCTTCAGAATAAAAGCTTCCCCTTGTGTCTTGCGATCGCAATGGGGCTTGCACAAGTGTGATAATTAGTGAAAAAATTGATCCGCGAGAGCCGAATCAGGTATTCTCGTTTCGCAAGGTACGCACGAGGAAATCAGTGAAAGTTTTAGTTGTAGGTAATGGAGGGCGCGAACACGCTCTGGCATGGAAGCTGTTGCAATCTAAGCAAATCGAGCAAGTTGTCTGTGTACCAGGGAATGGGGGTACAGCAACTATGGAACGTTGCCAGAACTTGCCCCTAGCAGTAGATGATTTTGATGGCATGAGCCGATATGCTTTAGAGCATGGAATTTCTTTGGTGATAGTTGGGCCAGAAGTGCCTCTGTCTAAGGGAATCACAGATTATCTTCAAGATAAAGGATTGATGGTATTTGGCCCAGTCAGAGCCGGAGCGCAAATTGAAGCGAGTAAAGCTTGGGCAAAAGCCCTAATGGAAGAAGCAGGGATTCCGACGGCACAGGCTGCGGTATTTATTGAGGCAGCAGCAGCAAAATCTTACATCAAATCTCAGGGAGCGCCAATAGTCGTTAAAGCTGATGGCTTGGCGGCTGGTAAGGGTGTGACGGTGGCTGAAACAGTTGCACAGGCAGAAAGTGCTGTTGATGCGATTTTTCAGGGACAATTTGGTAGTGCTGGTGAATTTGTCGTCATTGAAGAATGCTTAATTGGGCAAGAAGTCTCAGTTTTAGCATTAACCGATGGGTTAACAATTCGATCCTTGTTGCCAGCCCAAGACCATAAGCGGATTGGTGACGGTGATACAGGTGAAAATACTGGGGGAATGGGAGCTTATGCCCCAGCACCGATCGCTACGCCAGAGGTGATGGCACGCATTCAAACAGAAGTGTTAGAAAGAGCGATCGCCACCTTACGAGCCAAAGGCATTGATTACCGAGGCGTACTGTATGCTGGATTAATGATTGCACCCAATGGCGACTTGAAGGTTTTGGAATTTAACTGTCGTTTTGGCGATCCAGAAACCCAGGTGATTTTGCCACTGTTAGAAACACCCCTAGAAGAATTGATTCTAGCTTGTGTGCAGCAACGATTAAGTGAATTGCCGCCCATTGTTTGGAGAAAGGGAGCGTCTGCTACTGTCGTTGCCGCTTCAGGTGGTTATCCAGGAGTTTATGAGAAAGACCAGATCATTACTGGCATTGACAACGCCGAAGCAACAGGAGCAACTGTATTTCATGCAGGTACGAAGTTGAATCAGCAACAAGAAATAGTCACAGATGGGGGTCGAGTATTAAATGTGACTGGAATCGGAGAAAATTTTGAGCAAGCGATCGCCCAAGCCTACGCTGCAATCAAACATATTCAGTTTGAAGGGATATATTACCGAAGAGATATTGGGCATAGAGTTAGGAGTGTGAAGCAGGGGGATGAAACCCTATAAGCGATCGCGCAATGTTAGCTGTTGAAGATGGTATGCGGGTGATTCTTGCGCACAGATTTTGCAGTAGCATCATAGCGCTTGGTGTTCTTGCACTTTTCCTTATCTCTCGCCCCTCTAACATATTTGTCGAATTAACTGTTAATTTTTTAGTTGTTGGGCTTTATAACAAAGACTACTAACAACTTTATTTAAGATGCTAAGTCTGTTAAAAACAATTCGAGATGCGATCGCAAGTTGGTGGTCGGAGTTCACCCTCCAGACTAAACTGTTGGCTGTGGCCACATTGGTGGTTTCTTTGGTGATGAGTGGTCTAACCTTCTGGGCTGTGAATACAATCCAACAGGATGCGCGGATGAATGACACCCGCTTCGGGCGAGACTTGGGGCTGCTACTTGCTGCCAACGTTGCTCCCCTCGTTGCTGACAATAATCTCAGTGAGGTTGCCCAATTTTCCCAACGCTTCTACAGCAGCACCTCTAGCGTGCGTTATATGCTCTACGCTGATGAAAACGGGGAAATCTTTTTTGGCATTCCTTTTTGGGAAGCGGAGGTAGAAAACTCCCTCACCATTAAACGGCGCATCCAACTACCAGAAGATTACCCTGGTGATGGGGAAAAACCGATGGTGCGGCAACACATGACCCCCGATGGAGTAGTTACCGATGTATTTATTCCTCTGATTGTCAATAAAAAATATCTAGGTGTATTAGCGATCGGTATCAACCCGAATCAGACTGCTGTCATCTCTACCAATTTTACCCGCGATGTCACCATTGCCGTTTTTATTACGATTTGGGTAATGGTAATTTTGGCAGGAGTAATTAACGCCCTGACCATCACTAAACCCATTAAAGAACTGCTGGTAGGGGTGAAGCAAATTGCTGCCGGAAACTTCAAGCAGCGCATTGATTTACCTTTAGGGGGCGAACTAGGGGAGTTAATTTTAAGCTTTAATGAGATGGCGGAGCGATTAGAGCGCTATGAAGAACAGAATATTGAGGAACTGACCGCAGAAAAAGCCAAACTAGAAACCCTAGTTTCCACCATCGCCGATGGTGCTGTATTAATTGACAATAATATGCAAGTGATATTAGTCAACCCCACAGCGCGGCGAATTTTTGGCTGGGAAACTGCTGATGTGGTTGGCTGCAATGTATTGCATCATTTACCGCCAGCAGTCCAAATAGAAATCACTGGCCCATTGTACGAAATGGCAGCCGGGGAATGCGAAAGCGCCGAATTCCGAATTTTTATTAACCAACCCACCCCGCGAACGATCCGCATTCTATTGACAACAGTACTCAACGTGCAAAGGGAAAGTATCAAAGGCATTGCGATTACTGTCCAAGATATAACCCGCGAGGTGGAATTAAACGATGCAAAAAGCCAATTTATCAGCAACGTTTCTCACGAACTGCGAACGCCTTTATTTAACATCAAAACCTATATTGAAACCCTACACGACTACGGCGAAGACTTAGGATTAGAAGAACGGCAAGAATTCTTGCAAACAGTTAACCATGAAACCGATCGCCTCACTCGCCTAGTTAACGATGTATTAGATTTATCAAAACTCGAATCTGGTCGTCAGTATAATTTCGATGGCGTGGATTTAGCCCAAGCGATCGAGCAAACATTGCGTACTTACCAACTTAATGCCAAAGATAAAGGTGTTGAACTTGTTCAGGAAGTTGCTACTAATTTACCCTTGGTAATGGGTAATTACGATCTGTTAGTACAAGTCTTTGGCAACCTTATTGGTAATGCCCTCAAATTCACCAAAGCCGGTGGTAAAGTAGCAATCCGCGCTTACCAACTAGATTTTAAACCCAATCACACCCAATCTTCTCCAGTGCGGATTGAAATCTCCGATACTGGAATAGGCATTGCCACAGAAGACCAGCACTCAATTTTTGAACGCTTCTTTCGCGTAGAAAACCGAGTTCACACCTTAGAAGGCACGGGTTTAGGTTTATCAATTGTCAGAAATATCATCGACAGACATCGTAGTAAAGTCCATCTAGTAAGTGAAGTTGGCATTGGCACGACTTTTTGGTTCGATTTAGCAGCTTTTGAAGAAAAAGCACCACCGATACAAGTTGAACCTATTGCGGAAGTATCTAAAATCACTACAGTCTGAAGGATTGGGGATTGGGGATTGGGCATTACTTTCTCACTCATCTCCCAATTCCCCACTCTTTACAAAACACCAAATCAAGACCTTAATATAACGAACAGAAAACAGACTAATAATAAACCTAATAGTAACAGCAAAGCCTGATTGCGTTTTACCCAAGTTTTCAAAGTTACACCAAAGTTGTTAGTGTAACGCTGCTGCTGCAACTCTAACTTTGTCTCTTCAATATTTTGGTAGAGGGTACAGTCTTTGGCGTAGGGACGCTGAGGAAAATTGCAAGTATCATCAGCGTGATAGGTGCAGGTGTCGCATAGATACCCATCCCCAGTGGCGCGGTGCAATGGAATACCGGGATGACCGTAAGCTTTAAGTGTTGTCCGGCAATAGGGACAACTAACAGCTTGACTATCAACGAGTTGATGGCAGTGGGGACAAGATACAGTAGCCAAAACCTTTAGCGCAAATAGGTTAAGTAAACACTTTGATTTTAGCTATTTACAAGGTTAATTGGGAAATAGCTCTCAGAAGTGATTACTGTATCAGTAAAAGTACTAATTTTATGATGATTCTTGATATTTTTATCAGTGATTTCTATCACTTAGAATAATTAAGGGTATGCCATAATCTAGCAAATATGAGGTTTCGTCCCAAGTTCAATAATTATTTAGAGGTAGAAAAATATTGCCTTTTAATCCTGAGCTATGCCGTAACGAAAGCGAAGTTGAAAGCAAACTCATAGTGCAATATTTGCTGCCACAGCTAGGTTATACCCCTGACACCTGGCATCAAGAGGTTGCCGTTGGTAGCATCCGCTTAGATTTTTTAGCATTTGCCGCACAGGTGATTCCCTTTGTCATAGATGCCAATTCACCTCTGAGTGTCGTCATGGAGGCAAAGCATCCCAAACAAAACTTAAATAATCATGTCCCTCGACTCAGGCATTATTTAACCAGTTTGCATGTCAGATATGGATTGCTGACTAATGGGAAAGAGATTAGAATTTATCAAAAATTACAGAGTGATATTCAGTTAGTATTTCAATGTTCTGGGGAAGAAGTTGAGACGAAATTAGAAAATATTAAAAATTTAATTGGTAGAGAGAGTCTGAAAGAAGGAAAGTTAGTAGACAAATCAGAAGTTCAAATAGAAAATAATTCCAATTTTGAAACAAAGAGGAAACATTCAATGAAAACGATTGCAATCTACCACAATAAAGGCGGTGTTGGTAAGACTACTGTTGCAGTCAATCTTGCAGCAGCATTACGTAAAAAAGGTAAAAGAGTACTTTTGATTGATATAGATTCTCAGGCAAATACCACTTTTGCTACAGGATTAATCAAATTCCAATTTGATGAAGATGACGATTTACGTGAGCAGAACATATCACATCTATTAGAGTCAGGAGATTTTTATTTTATTCCAGAAATTATGCGTCAGTCTCATTTTTTTAATAATCCAGAGATAGATGTTCTCCCCTCACATATTAACCTGATTGATAAGCAAGATAAACTAAATCAGATAGCAGTTAGCCGAAGTAGGCTTATTTCTAAACTCAAAATTGTCGAAAATAATTATGATATTGTAGTTATCGATACTCCTCCGTCGAGAGATTATTATGCCGAAGTTGCCCTAATTGCTTCTGATTATTTGATCATTCCTTCAGATTTAAAACCATTTGCAAACCAAGGTTTACCAACAGTCAAAAATTTTCTGAAACAAATTAATGAATACAGACTACTTATTGGTAAGTCACCCATTAACATAATAGGAGTTCTAGCTTCTAAAATTTCTACTAACGCTAAATTTTTGCAGTACACTTTTCCAAGACAAAGAAGTGTTATATCTGATCGCTATGACTTACCTTTGATGGAAGCAGTTATTTATGATAGAACCTCTCTATCAGAATGTATGAATAATACTATAACAGTTGGAGATTTAGAATACCCAGACCCAAAATCAGTTACAAAATATGCAGAATCAAAAACTAATGCTCAACAATCTGCTATGGAATTTGAGATGTTAGCCAAAGAAGTTTTAGAAGAAATAGGAGTTAGTTAATAATGAAATTTTATACTGTTGATGTAAAAAATATTACTTGTGATGTGCCTCCATCCAATTTCTCAGATGATGCTTTAAATAGCCTCGCTGATATGATTATAGAAAGCGGGGGAATTATCAGACCATTAGTTTTGAAAACTACAGGTTTAGAGACTTATGCAGTGGTTGATGGATACTTTGAATATTATGCTGCTGTCAGAGCAAGAGAAAAAAATCCTCGTCAATGCGAAATGGTTAATGCTTTTGTCATTTCCCCTAAGAACGAGGATGAAATATTTAAGCAAGTAGCTGCATTTAGAGAATTGGGTTCTGATAATAAACCAGAAGTTCAAACTCCAATTAAAACAAATCATTCAGAATCGATTTCACAAAATAATGATTTTAAGTTGTTGGAAAAGCAAATTAATGATTTAAGGTCAGAAGTGGCACAAGAGAGACAAGAAAGACAGAAACTATATGAGACTCTCAAGTTTATTGAAAGTCAGATACCCAAACAAATTACACCATTAGATGCATTTAATGATCTAAGTTTACTAGAATTAACTTTTAGATTAAGAACTGCTGGTTTTACTGATAAAAAAGCTGTTCAGGTTGCTGAAAGTGTGGAAAAAGAACGTAAAAAGAAAAACTTTGAATCTTTGAAAGATGTATTAGCAAGAGTAAAGATTGCTAGTGGCAAAAAACAGATTAAAGGTATAAGTGGCGATAAAATGGTAGATATTGTTGATAGCTGGTCACGTATATTGTTTGTTTAAAATTTAGTTACATTTGAATTGCAAGAATAATTCGGGGCTAATATGGATAGTCTGGAATCTAAAATTGTTGAAGTATTAAAAGGTGGCACTCCCCTAAGAGCAGTAAAAATTGCTGATATGTTGGGAGTTGAAAAACGAGAAGTGAACCATTACTTATATTCTTCATTGAAGAATATGGTTGTCCAAGATAGTGACTATAAATGGTCATTGAAGACAAATAAAATAGGTAATAATCAGCGTATCCCAACTCCACCACAAACACCTCAAAACCAATCAGCTAAACCTGTAACGCAAAATAACGTATACAGTTTTACCAAAAAAGATATTCGACAAGATATTCCTATTCAACCGCCAATTCTGCCAAATCAATCTTCACAACCTATCAAACATGAGAAACTAGAGAAGTTTTATCAACAAAATTTTCAACCAAACTCTCAAAATCCATCTTCACAACCTGTAAAGCAAACTAATCCCTATGAAGTTGTCAAGGGAGAATTGTCTCAAGTATCTTCTGAGGAAAAGGTAAAAATTATAGAAAATGCTTTTAGACAAGATAGGTATGCAGAACTAGAAGATGAACAGATAAATGCTCTCCAATCAATTTTAGAAGAAGCTAGGCGGGAAGTGAGTATAACAAATAGGGCTTATGCACAAGGGAAACTAAGCTTTTGGAAGACTAACTCTTTAGCGATCGCAGTTATATCTATAGCCTTAACTCTTGGTACATTCTTCGTGATTAATCAACTGAGATCCAATTCAACTTACAAACCTACCCCAAATATTCCACAAAATAGGTAAACTTGGCAACCCCTTTGCGGTTTTGCTCTTTTCCTTTCTAGATAACATGAAAAGTCAGTTGTAGAATATATTTAATGCTAAAACAATTTTGACTATTATTGATGAGTATTCAAGAAGTTAGTAAAATAAGTTAATTCAATGTAACCAGCAGATCCTCGACTTCTTTGAGAAGTCGGGTATCTTGTTTCTCATGAATTTCGAGCGTTAACACCTCTCATTTATAGCCATGTTAATCCCTATGGCACTTGGAGATTAGACCTAAATGAACGATTACTGATTGAGTTTCTCGTGGAGGTAATTGCGTGAATGTGAATGTTCAACTGACTCCAGCTAAAAAGAAAGAGCAAATATTAATCTATTAAGATAGGCGTAACGGTGAGCAAGGACTTGAGGAAAGTTATCAATATTCCATTGTGCGCCGGAAATTTTAATCAACTTAAGCTAAAATCTGGATTTCATCAAGTTGATTAATCACCACATCAGCACCTTGCACATTATCTGACTTACCCACCCAAGTGATACCAATACAACCTGCGGCTTTAGCATTACGCGCCATTTGCATATCACCAACTGAATCACCCACCATCAATGTAGCGCCTGGTTCAACTCCCAAAGCTTGGCAAGCTTGCAAAAAGAGGACTGGATCTGGTTTACTTGGCCCTTCATCTACTCCCATTTCCAACTGGAGATAATCACTTAATTGGTGATTCGCTACAAACTTATTTACTTCATCTGTTGTTGCTGCTGAGAGGATACCGAGTTTTAAACCTCCTTCCCGTAAATATTTCAACAAATCTAAGCTACCTACAAATAGCGGTGAAGGAGTTTGTTCAATATATTTCTCTGCTTCATCCAAAGCTTGACGAGCTATTTTTAAGGATTCAAACCATCCTTTTCCAGTTTCGGCAATATATGCAGCAGCCGCAACTTCTGTTTCGCGGCGACTCGCTACCGATATCAAACCTGCCGGATCTAGAATATTGCTATTGATGCCAAATGCCATTAATAAAGGTTCCCCAGTTCCAGGGATTTGAGCATCTATTAATCTTGTTGCCTTTTGTGCTAGCGATCGCAAATAGGTTTCTGAATCTTCTAGAGTACCGTTTTTGTCAAACAAAATTGCCTGGATATTATCAAAAGTGATATTTCTACATTTAATAGTTACCACAATATTTCACTCCACTTATTTACAGACGCGATTAATCGCGTCTCTTTTCCTAATTCTCCACATAAAAAAAGAGGGTTTTTCCCTCTTTATATAATTATTTAATACTCTTACTTAAAAAGAAGTAAAACTATAAAATGTATTATTCTTCAATAGCTGCTGGAATTTCTTCTTCAGTTTCCGTCGCGGCTGGAATCTCTTCTGGAATTTCCGCAACTACTGGAGTTACTTCTTCAATTTCTGCTGCTGGTGGAATTTCTTCTTCAAGTTCCGCTGCTGGTGGAATCTCGTCTTCAAGTTCTACTGCTGGTGGAATTTCTTCTTCTGCTAGAACATCCGCAGGTGTCGCTGGCGCAGCAGTAATACCTTGTTGCTTGGCTAACAGTTGTTCGCGATACTTGGCAGCCATTTCTTCTGCTTTATCGTAAACCAAATCCCGGTTTTTAATCATGTCGCCGGGTTCGGGTTC
Organism: Nostoc sp. KVJ3; assembly: GCF_026127265.1. Classification (GTDB taxonomy): domain Bacteria; phylum Cyanobacteriota; class Cyanobacteriia; order Cyanobacteriales; family Nostocaceae; genus Nostoc. The sequence goes on along the minus strand of NZ_WWFG01000001.1, from coordinate 1,862,246 downwards.
TAGCTGCTTGGTAGATAGGGAAATGCGACCCCTTTCTGCATCCAAGTCAATGATCATAACTTTCACTTCATCATTGACATTGAACACGCTATGAGGTGTATCAATATGTTCGTGGGAAATCTCAGAAATGTGTAGTAGACCACTGACACCACCGATGTCGATGAAAGCACCGTAGGGTTTGATACCACGAACTGTACCAATAACTACTTCGCCGACTTCTAGGCGGTTCATCTTCCGTTCAACCAGCGCCCGACGATGAGATAGAACTAAGCGGTTACGTTCTTCATCCACCTCTAGAAATTTCAATGGTAGTTCTTCGCCTACCAATTCTTCTTTAGGTTTGCGGGTGCTGATGTGAGAACCTGGGATAAAGCCACGTAATCCTTCAATTCTGACCAATGCACCACCGCGATTGGTTGCAAATACGCCAGAACGGACAGTAGCATCTTCTGCTTGCAGCTGCCGTACGCGTTCCCAAGCCCGCATATATTCAATACGGCGAATGGAAAGGGTTAATTGACCATCTTCGTTTTCATCGGTAAGGATGAAAAATTCCCGCGTTTCGTTTGACTGTAAGACTTCTTCCGGGGCATCGACCCGGTTAATAGACATTTCTTGTATAGGTATATATGCTGCGGTTTTAGCACCAATGTCAATCAGAGCGCCGCGCGGCTCTATACTGAAGACGGTTCCTGGGACAACATCACCAGGGCTAAAATGATAATCGTATTTGTCAAGTAGAGCAGCGAAATCTTCGTGAGTGAATCCAATTTCTGTAGCGGTTAAATTCTGATTGACCATGCTGATTTGTTCCTGGTTCTAGTCTCCGTAAAGGTTGTGTGACAGGCGTGATGTACTATGCAAGCAGTTCTATGGCAGCTTACACAAAACATCCTTTTTCATCCTAGCGCAGAAAAGCTAGTATTAACACATATCTACTCCCAAGATTGGAAATTATATCACAATCTAAAAATGATTGGTTATTTACTTAGTAGTTAAAACCAACAAAGGACAAACACAATAATATCCGTTGCTACGACGCATCGTAGCAACGGATACTAAGATTGAATCTGTTTAAAGGTCTGGTAATAGGATCTACTTATCTTTTGGTTTCTCAAAGCGAGGGGGTTCGCGGAATGCGATCGCAAAAAAGAGAGTACCTATACACAGAGTAAAAATCAAGATGTAAGCAACGCTTTCCATATTATTAGTTCCTGCCTATCCAGCCAGTAATTAAAGTTACAAGAACTGAGTACTGAGTGCTTAGTCAGAGCTTTAACTCGGAACTCAGCACTCAGCACTGAAATTAGAGGGCTTCTTTCCGGCGGGTTGACTTGTCACCCACTTTCTGGAACAGACCCCACTCAACTTGCTCTTCTAGATCCGCATCAACACCAGCAAATACATCTCGGTAAATTGTCCGAGAGCCATGCCAGAGATGACCAAAGAAGAACAGCAGAGCAAATACAGCGTGTCCAAAGGTAAACCAACCTCTAGGACTTGTGCGGAATACACCATCAGAGTTCAAGGTTTCCCGGTCAAATTCAAAGATTTCACCACCTTGAGCTTTCCGGGCATACTTCTTCACATCAGCTGGTTCTGTAAATGTTTTACCATTCAGATTACCACCATAGAAACTAACGGTGACACCAGATTGCTCGAAGCTATACTTAGATTCTGCCCGACGGAAGGGAATGTCAGCGCGGACAATTCCATCAGCATCGGTCAAAACCACTGGGAAGGTTTCAAAGAAGTTGGGGAGACGACGCACAGTCAATTCCCGTCCTTCAGAATCTTTGAATACGGCGTGACCTTGCCAAGATTGGGCAATACCATCACCCTTCACCATCGGCCCTGTACGGAATAGACCGCCTTTAGCGGGACTATTACCGACGTAATCATAGAAAGCCAGTTTTTCAGGAATCTGCGACCAAGCTTGGTCAAGGGTTGCACCTTGAGCAACGGTAGTTTGGACGCGGCGCTGAATTTCTTGACGGAAGTAGCCTTGATCCCATTGGTAGCGGGTAGGGCCAAACAATTCGATGGGTGTGGCGGCGTTACCGTACCACATAGTACCTGCAACAACGAAAGCAGCAAAGAAAACTGCTGCAATACTGCTAGAAAGTACTGTTTCAATGTTCCCCATCCGTAGGGCTTTGTAGAGCCGTTCGGGGGGTCTAACTGTGAGGTGGAATAAACCTGCAATAATACCAACAACACCAGCAGCAATGTGGTGAGCCGCAATGCCACCAGGGTTATATGGGTTAAAACCATCTGGGCCCCATTCCGGTGCTACTGCCTGGGCAGCCCCTGTTATACCATAAGCATCAGAAACCCATATCCCCGGCCCAAATAGTCCGGTGACGTGAAAAGCACCAAAGCCAAAACAAAGTAGACCAGATAGGAACAGGTGAATGCCAAACATTTTTGGCAAGTCTAAGGCAGGTTCACCAGTGCGGGGATCTCTAAAGAGTTCCAAATCCCAGTAAACCCAGTGCCATACGGCAGCTAAGAATAAAAGACCAGAAAGAACAATGTGAGCCGCAGCAACGCCTTCAAATGACCAGAAGCCAGGATCGCTTGCAGGGCCACCAGTAACGTTCCAACCGCCCCAAGATTGAGTAACGCCCAAACGTGACATGAAGGGGAGAACGAACATCCCTTGTCGCCACATTGGGTTGAGAATTGGATCGCTAGGGTCAAAAACAGCTAGTTCGTAGAGTGCCATCGAACCAGCCCAGCCTGCTACTAAGGCTGTATGCATTAGGTGTACAGAAATCAGCCGTCCTGGATCATTCAGAACGACTGTATGTACTCGGTACCAGGGTAGTCCCATCGACTACGCTCCTCCTCGATGAGTTAGTTTACAAAGCAATTTTGTTACTGAGATTCTAAGAAACGAAATTCGCCACTCAGAAAACTCTCTCTTGTTTTTTGTTATTGCCAGAGCCAGAGTACTACCACAGTTAGTCTTATAAGTCAGACGGTGTGGGAGATGAGGCAATGCTTACTCGCTTCGGGAGGTTTACCTTGTAGGGTAGCCACCACCAAGCAAAAAATGAGAATGTTTTAAAAAGTGTAACTATTGATGGAATTGTTTGCAAGCGTGTAAATTGATGCGATCGCGTAGCATCTCTAAGTTTTTTCGCTACCAAGTCCCTATCAGGGATTAAATTTACTTATCTTTATCAGAGACAAAGAAGAAATAGCAGTTAAGTATTTCCCCTCTGCCCCATATCTATCTTACTGAACCACCAACTGGATATTTTGCAGTTGACACTTTGCCTCAGCTGTGTTTAAACGTTCAATTACTTGTTCGGCACTCATCAGACGTTTGAGTACTACTTGACCTATGGTAGTACTGGCTGTGTCTGGTATTGTAGGTTTCACTTCTACAGTTAAAATGGCTTCTTCAACTCGATAAAGCCATAGCAACTCGTTTTCTTCCACTAAACAAATATTCATTCGCTGAATATCTGGTTGTCGTCGCCATGCAGTTATTTGCCAAAGTCCATCAGATGCCCAGACTCTAGCAACTGTCCATCCCTCAGATAGAAAGAAATACTTCACGATCTTAGTCTCACTATTAAACTTTCATATCTGCTGTTTACGATATCGTATATTATTTGTTAAATATGTATAACTAATGATAATTTAAATTCAAGCTTATTTAAATTATTGTTACTCAAGTTCTAATAAAAGAAATACTTCTTTATTTTCATGTAGTTCAGTACAAAAAATAACAAAATCGTATATTTAATTATAAGTCCAATAGTTTTATTTTATTGTCAAGTTTACCAATAAATTTTATGAATAATTTAGATAACTATGAACAAGCGTATAAATTCACCATTTAGATATCCTGGCGGCAAATTTTATGCTCGCAATTTGATTCTTAATCATATTCCTTCTCACTCCTATTATGCTGAACCCTTTGCTGGAGGTGGGTCTATTTTTTTTGTAAAAGATAAAGTAAATATCAATTGGCTCAATGATATTGATGAATTATTAATAAATACCTTATTAATAATTCGAGATCAACCAGAAGAATTAATAAAATTTTTAGAAGGTGAATCCGCTACTAAAGAAAGACATACATATTACAAGAATGAATTTATCCCAAAAAATAAATTAGAACAAGCTGGTAGATGGTTTTACCTTAATAGAACCTCCTACTCTGGAATTATGAAGCATCGAAACTGTTATTGGGGATATGGTGACAAATACAGTATGCGTCCAGAGAATTGGCCTAGAAATATACGTCGAACTTCTGAGAAACTTCAAAACGTTCAAATTACTAATCTTGACTTTGAAAAAGTGATCGAATCTGTACCCGATGGATCTTTTTTATTTATCGATCCTCCTTATTTCAATGCGGATCAAGATAAATTTTATGCTCATTCATTTTCTAAAGACGATCATTTCAGGCTATGCCAAATATTAAACAGACATAAGGAGAGAATAAAATTTCTTATAACTTACGATAATAGCGACACAATTAGAAACCTATATGAATGGGCATTGGAAATACACGACAAAGAATGGAATTATACAATTAGTAGAACTGACGATCAAAAAAATGGCAAAAGTAAGCAAGATAACTTTAAAGGCGAACGATATAAGGGGAAAGAAATTTTTATATTAAATTACTATTCTCTTGACTCTAATTTTCAAACTTATGAACAGTTAATTTCAACACTTTGAATTATTCAATATTTAGAATAATGATATTTTTTCGCATTTTCTAATTATTTATATATATTTACAAACACCCAGCAGAGACTTAGATCCCCGACTTCTTGAAGAAGTCGGGGATCTTTTTGTTCAGCATCAAAAAATGGGTGAATTAGTAATTAATTGTAAAAATTTCTATAAAACTAGCGAATATATAGTAAGATCACTGACTTCTGATTACATAAAATTTAACTGTATGACCTGGTTTTCCTTGTCCGTGAAACGGTGGGGTCGGATTACACAATTCCTATCTTTGTTCTCTCTATGTTTATTTTTAGTTTTTAGCTGCACTCCTCGTCCACAGTCAACTACGCCACCATCGGGTTCTGTGAATAGCCCTACAGGTGATGGTCGTATTACTATAGGTACAACAGCAAAGCCGAGAACCCTCGATCCGGCTGATGCTTATGAGTTAGCATCGTTGGGCTTGGTGTTTAATATGAGCGATCGCCTTTACACCTACAACCCAGGAAGCACGGAAATTAAGCCCCAGCTAGCTACAGCATTACCTAAAGTTAGTCAAGATGCTTTAACTTATACCATCCCCTTACGTCAGGGAGTGGTTTTTCATGATGGGACTCCCTTCAACGCCCAAGCAATGGCGTTTACCATCAACCGCTTTATTCAAAATAAAGGAAAACCTTCATTTTTACTAGCTGATGTAGTAGATTCGGTAAAAACTACAAGCGAGTATGAGTTAACCATTAAGCTGAAAAAACCTTTTGCAGCCTTTCCCTCACTGCTGGCGTTTCCTGGAGTGTGTGCGGTTTCGCCAAAAGCTTACGAACTCGGTGCTGGTAAATTTAAGCCGAATATCTTTGTAGGAACTGGCCCTTACAAGTTAGCACAGTATGGTACTGATTCAATCAGATTTGATCCGTTTGATAAGTATTGGGGAGATAAACCAGCTAACAAGGGTGTTAACCTCCAAATTCAGACGAGTCCGGTTAATTTGTTTAATGCTTTCCGTACAGGCGCTGTAGATGTGGCTTATCTGTCGCTACAGCCAGATCAAAATCGTAGCTTGGAAGAAGGTGGTAAAAAAGGGGATTGGCAAGCGATCGCAGCTGAAGGTAGTGTAGTAAGTTATCTGGTATTGAACCGAAATCAAAAGCCCTTAGATAAATTAGAGGTTAGACAAGCGATCGCGTCAATCATTGACCGTCCACTTTTAAATGAGCGGGCTTTACTTGGTCAAGCCGATCCGCTTTATAGCATGATTCCCACGACATTGAATGTTTCTTTGCCATTATTCAAAGATGCCTATGGCGATGCTAACTTTGATAAAGCTAAAAAATTGTTAGCTACTGCTGGTTTCTCTAAAGAAAATCCGGCAAAAGTCCAAATTTGGTATCCTTCTAGTTCGCCTACTCGTAGTTTGGCAGCACAGACACTTAAATCTCTTGTTGATGCCAAGATGGATGGAATCTTGCAATTTGAAGTCACCCCTGCTGAAGGGCCAGCTTTCTTTAAAGACATCACCAAGGGATTATATCCAGCAGCTTTACTTGATTGGTATCCAGACTTTTTAGACCCAGATAATTACGTCCAGCCGTTTTTGTCTTGTGATAAAGGTTCAGTTGCTAAAGGATGTGAAGATGGAGGCAGTCAAAGCCAGGGTTCGTTCTACTATAGCGAAGGGATGAATAAACTGATCGATCAGCAACGCAAAGAACTAAATCCCGAAGCACGTCAGAAAATTTTTGCAGAAATTCAAAAGCAAGAAACTGCTGATGTACCTTACGTTCCCTTATGGCAAAGCAAAGACTATGTATTTGCCCAAAAAGGTGTGAACAGCGTACAACTTAACCCGACCCAAATTCTGGTTTACCAGACAATTAAAAAGTAGTTAAGAAGTCAAGTGGACAATAAATTTGTCTTTAACCTCTTACCTCTGTGTTCTCTGTGCCTCTGTGGTTAATTTAATTAGTTTTTAACCGCAGAGACGCAGAGAGCGCAGAGAGAATAAAGAAATTTTATAAGTCACTTTGAAAGGGTTATGATCAATATTTTTACTTTTGAATCTTGGCTTTTAAGTAAATATGTTTCGTATTCAGTCAATAGACAAGATGCTCTTAAAAATTGAATTTTGAATTGCTTATGTCTCGTTCTAAAGCTTTACAGTATTACATTGTTTCTCGGTTGCTTCTTGCGCCACTTCAGCTATTAACAATCATCACCATTGTATTTCTCTTACTAAGAGCAACACCAGGAGATCCCGCAGATGCAATTCTCGGTGGACGTGCGCCAGAAGCGGCTAAAGAAGAATTGCGAAAACAATTAGGTTTAAACTTTCCCCTATGGCTACAGTACCTCAATTATTTGGGAAGCATACTACGTTTTGATTTGGGAACCTCTTTAATGAGTCGCGGACAGAATGTTTGGGACATAATTGGGCAATATTTCCCGGCGACGGTGGAGTTAGCAGTATGTAGTATGGCGGTTGCACTCATCGTTGGAATTGCAGTTGGGACTCTTTCAGCCTCGCGTCCTGGGACATATTTTGATGTCGGTGGACGCTTGTTTGGGATTATCACCTACGCACTCCCCATGTTTTGGGCGGGAATGCTTTTGCAGTTGATTTTCTCAGTCCAACTCGGCTGGTTTCCCAATTCCAACCGCTTTCCGCCAAATCTTCCGGCTCCCACTCCTGTGACTGGTTTGTATACAATTGATAGTTTACTCGGTGGAAATCTCACCCAGTTTTTGGCATCTTTGCACCACCTTGCCCTACCAAGTCTCACTTTAGGAATTTTGCTGAGTGGGATTTTTGAGCGAATTGTCCGAGTGAATTTAAAACAAACCTTGCAAGCAGATTATGTAGAAGCCGCTAGAGCCAGAGGGATTGGTGAAAATAAGATTTTAGTCTCCCATGCCTTAAAGAATGCTCTAATTCCAGTAATTACAGTGTTGGGATTAACTTTTGCTTCTCTGTTAGGTGGGGCGATTTTGACAGAAGTAACATTTTCTTGGCCTGGGTTAGCTAATCGACTGTATCAAGCGATCGCAGATCGTGATTATCCCACAGTCCAGGGAGTGTTGGTCTTTTTTGGTGCGATCGTTGTGAGTGCGAGCATTTTGATTGATATCTTAAATGCTTATATAGATCCGCGAATTCGCTACTAGCAAAAAGTAGCGCTTTAACTTCGCTCATTCAACTCAATTAGGGAAAATCATAGTCTAGCCGCATATTGAGACTATCCATCTTCTGTCAATCTCCGAAAACATTTACCATTTATGAAATATAGGGCTTTTGTATAGCAAGCGATGTCTACGACGGGCTACGCCTACGCGCGATTATTTTCTAATAACAAATACAAGATCGATCTGGATTTGTTATTACGTTGCATTAATATAGTGAATCATGTTGATGCCATCAAGACTTTTCAGCAGGTGCTTCAAAAATAGTTAGCGATCTGCTTTTATTTTGGAATAATATAGTGGCTTTGAGAGAATACCATAGATGATTTTAAAGTTGATAGATTTCAGGCTATGTCTAACGACAAGCCTCTACGCTTTGACGAACCTTCATAAATAACTTATTGACAGCCAGGCATTATTTATACTAATCTCTATGTAAGACAGCAAAATCACCGCACTCTAAAGCGCAAGTTTTTGGTGTTGTCTCAGCAGCAGAATTCCTAGTTTCCTGCCAAGCTTCGCGTCATCCCTTCGGCTGAGTATTCAGTCCAATGTCAGGTCAACTGATTGACTAGACTTTCAACGGGAAGACAAGATATTTGGATGAATATTCAGTAGAAAGGGTGACGCGAAACTTGGTAGGAAGCCAGGAATTCTACGGCTGAGACTTGAACCAAACGAAAGCGTAGATAAAAAATTGTTTGTATGGGAAGATTAATTTTTGATTAATTTCCTCAGTAGAAATTTTTTATCTCTAGATGCCTAATATTTCAATGCTGTTCCAAACAATAAGAAAAATGGAACATAGACAAAATGAATCCCAAACAAAAACGTAATAAGAAGCAGCAACTCATTGATTTGTATGGTTCTTATTGTTGGTGGTGTCGTCAAAATATTTCACAAAAAAATCTGACATTTGATCACCTTTTACCTAAGAGTCGTGGCGGTTCTGATTCTTTTGAAAACTTACGACTTTCTTGCTTTCCATGTAACAATTCTCGTGGAAACAGTCTTTATCCACCTTCCCCGATCAAGAATAACTGTTTCTAGATAGCATCTTAATTTTATTAGGATCTTATCTTACAGGGTGGGCATCTTGCCCGCCTTTTGCATTCAATTAACTACCAAAAAAAGGAAAAAATAACAATGCACAAGCTTCTAATATTCCATAATGAAAAACTTCTCCGCCGTGCGCTTACTCACCGTTCTTATGTCCATGAAAACCCCGGAGAAGGCGAACACAATGAACGCCTAGAATTCCTCGGTGATGCTTTGCTAAATTTCTTAAGTGGCGAGTATCTATATAGTTGTCACGCAGAAATGGGAGAAGATGAATTAACACGGCGGCGTTCGGCGCTGGTAGATGAGAAGCAATTGGCAAAGTTCGCTGAGGAAGTAGGTTTAGACTTTAGAATGCGTTTAGGAAAAGGCGCAATTCTAGACGGAGGGTTCCAAAATCCTAATTTGCTCAGTAGTACCTTTGAAGCAGTCCTTGGTGCTTATTATTTGGATAATGATTCTAATATTGAAGCAGTTCGCGCAATTATAGAACCACTATTTGATTCTGTAGATCCTAAGAATATAGTTGTGTCTCGTTCTAATGTAGACTCAAAAAATCGCTTTCAAGAATGGGTGCAACGTAACGTTACTCCAAATCCTCCCAAATATTTCACGGAACAAATAGGAGGCCCTTCTCACGCGCCAGAATTCATCGCCAAAGTATTGGTAGATGAGAAAATTTACGGCGAAGGTAAGGGACGCAATAAGAAAGATGCAGAGAAAGCTGCTGCTGAAGATGCACTAGCTAAGTTGAAAAAACAGGGTTTGTTGTAAAAATGTTTTTTGATTTCACGCAGAGGTGTAGAGAATAATTTTATGTCTTGGCGCGAAATCAACTCTCTATTTCTAAAGGCAAAATTACAGTGAAGGTAGAACCAACTCCTACCTCAGATACTAAATTAATTGTACCTTGTAGTAGTTTCACCAACCGCGAAACGATCGCTAACCCCAATCCTGTACTATCAGGTAGATAAGGACGATCGCTAAAACTAACCCGAAAGTAGGGTTCAAATATCTGGGCTTGGTCTTCTGGTGCAATGCCAATTCCAGTATCGCAAACTGCGATCGCCCATCTCTGATTCTCCAGCACTTGGCACATTATAATAATAGTCCCCGACTCTGTATAGCGAATCGCATTACTAATAAGATTTGTAACAATTTGTTGGCATTGAAAAGGATCTGTGGTTAATTCTTGGGGAGCGCGATCGCAATCTACTACGATTTTTAAATTTTTCCCAGCCGCTAAAGGTTCCAACATTTCACAGACATTATTAATTAATTCACGCACATCAGTAGGTGCTAGTTGAAGTTTTATCTGTCCTGCGTCATACCGGGAAAGTTCTAATACATCGTTAATCAGGTGGAGTAATTGTCTACCATTACGTAGTACCCGCTCAATATGTTCTAAATTAGTATAGTTGTCTTTAATCTCAGTCTTGCGTCGTTGCTGGCGTAAAAACAGATCCGAGTAACCAATAATAGAAGTTAGAGGATGTTTCAACTCATGAGCTAATTGCGAAAGATATTCTTGATTGGCGCTAATTAAGCGTGTGAGTTCATCATTATGGAGTGTTAGTGATAACTGCAACTGCTGTAATTCTCGCAAGCGCTCCTCAACATAACTCTTGAAACACCGAGCGATCGCTTCGTCTATGATAGCGTCAATCAAACGCATAGAACGAATTATATCTACAGGCGTTCCCTCTAATAAATCTGCTTGTAGAGTATCAAATATTACTGTTCGCAGCAAATGATATTCCCTGGCTATTTCTGCCGGATCGTAACCTTGTTCCGCTCGAATCGCTCCATGCTCGAAACTGGCAGTAACTATCAACTGAATATCATTATCCTGAGATTTTGAAAGCACCGTTACCATCGCTCTCAAAACATTGGGAATATGGTTTTTTATTGCTGTATAGGATAGCTCATCAGCACTTTCAATCCGCTTATCTTTGCGAACTGTTATCACCCATTTATCTAGGATGGTGTCAGTTTTTTCAGCCAGTACTTGACTAAAATCCATTATCTTAAATTCAGCTATGAGATAGATGATTGAACTTCCATATCCAATTAGTTTAGCGAGTGCAGTGGTTTTTTACCAAGTTTAGCAATTTAGTTCACCTACTAAAAGGAATAGATTTTATTCTTCTAATTCTTTCTTCACTATCCGTATAGAAAAGTTTCTTAGTATAATCTCTTTAGTGTTAATAAATATTAATAAAGTTCATAACAATCTTGATGCTTGACTAGAGTATATTATTTAGCCTTGGATGCAGGGAATTGACCCACAACACGAGTAGAATATAAATTTTGTTTATTACCAAAAATCAACGAGATAAATTTAATCTCGGTATTAAAATGAACAACAGTTCTTACAAATAAAGATGGCTTTTACTGAGCATCAATGTTATACTATCCATAATTCAGTATCCATTAGAGTAAGTCAGCCTAATTCAGCGTGTCACAGTGCATAACGCTGGAGCGGAGGAACCAAATTGTGGGGCATATCTCGGAGAAAGTGAAGAGTTGAGAGTGAGTAATGTTTAACTCATAACTCATAACTTTCTTCAGAAGGGCATCTCTCAGCCCTAGCCCGTCAGCTAACTTCGTAGGCATTGGGAGGAGACTGAAGAGACGGAATTTTTAGAATTTTCCGATCTCATCGGTGTCCAAGGCTGGTACTGCTCGGGTTTTTTGTACCTGCACTTAAATCTGTTGAGGTCGTAAATGATATTTCAACTAAACTTGGCTACGATCGCAGCGATCGCAACACAAGCCGCGTGGAAAAAGACAAAACCTATCATCCTCAGAGATGTATTTATTTTACCAGTATTAGGCTTCTTGGGAATAATTGTGCTGTGGTGGATTATTGCACTTGCCAACCATGAATTGATGCCCACCCCACCAGAAGCTCTCATTGCTAATCTAGACTACATCTTAAATCCCTTCTATCAAAGAGGCCCAGGTAACTTGGGAATTGGTTGGTTATTGCTCGCAAGTCTGCGCCGGGTATTACTGGGTTTTTTGTTAGGTGCGGTAGTAGCAATTCCTTTGGGATTTCTCATTGGGATGTCCAGATCGGCAATGCTAGCCCTCAATCCCATCATTCAAATTTTTAAACCTGTATCGCCCTTAGCTTGGCTGCCCATCGCCTTAGCAATTTTTAATTTAGCAGATCCTTCAGCTATTTTTGTAATTTTCATTACCTCCCTATGGCCGACAATTATTAATACCGCATTAGGAGTTTCTAGCGTTCCCAAAGATTATTTAGATGTGGCACGGGTGCTAGAAATGCCCCGTTGGAGGCGGATTACCAAAATTATTTGGCCTGCAAGTTTGCCCTATATTTTTACAGGTTTACGAATTAGTTTAGGCATAGCTTGGCTAGTAATCGTCGCCGTGGAAATGCTCACAGGCGGTATTGGTATCGGCTTTTTTGTCTGGGATGAATGGAGCCGCTTAAACCTAAGTTCAGTCTTTTTAGCTGTGTTCATAATTGGCTTAACTGGGTTAATCCTAGATTACGCCGTCGGCAAAATCCAAGAATTAGTAACCCATCGCCCGAAAACTTCTAACTAATACATAACTTACATAAACCTACAGATGGTAGGGGCAATTCATGAATTGCCCCTACCTAGAAATAAGGGTTTCGGCTATTTTTTGCGTATGTAATCAGACTCTGCACTTGAAGCGTGAGCAATTGATCGCCAATGGAGCTACAAAAATGGGTGATATAAACTGGACTCGACGAGATTTTATTAAGGGAATAGGAGCCACCACAACCGGAATAGCCCTATCCTCCTGTGCAATTTCAGGAGATAGATCCGCCAAAGGATTAACTGAAGAAGCCTTAGCTGTACAACCAGTAATTAGATCCCAAGACCTAGAAAAACCCGATCTTACCATTGGTTACGTTCCCGTTAATGATTGTGCGCCATTTGCGATCGCCTGGAAAAAAGGCTTCTTCCGCAAATATGGTTTAAACGTCAAACTCAATCGCGAAGCCAGTTGGGCCACCTCCCGCGACGGTCTAATATTTGGTCGCCTAGACGCTTCACCCGTAGTATCTGGTGCCGTTACCAATGCCAGAATTGGAGCCGAAGGCGCACGCCACGCCCCCTTATGTGCAGCCATGACCATCCACCGCCACGGTAACGCCATGACTATGAACAAAGCCATGTGGGATTTTGGGCTGCGTCCGTGGTATGAATATCAAGAAAAATATGGCGATGGGGCTTTAGAAGCCTTTGGAAGGGATTTTCGAGGCTACTTTGACAAACAACCACCAGAAGGCAAAGTCTGGGCAGTGGTATTAAGTTCCGCCATTTACGAATACTTTGTCCGCTACTTATCCGCCGCCGCCGGAGTCGATCCTTTAAAAGAGTTTCGCGTCATCATCGTTCCGCCTCCCCAAATGGTGACAAACGTGCGGATTGGTGCAATGCAAGCTTACATGGTTGCAGAACCCTGGAATACACGAGCAATAACAGGTAATGAAAATATCGGTTTTACCTTTGCACAAGGCAAAGAAGTCTGGTTAGGACACCCAGATAGACTTTTGGGGGTGATGGAATCTTTCATCGATAAATATCCTAAAACCTATCGTTCTCTAGTCAAGGCGATGATTGAAGCTTGCCAATATTGCAGCAAAGTAGAAAATCGCCAAGAAGTTGCCGAACTGCTTACAGAACGTTCCTTTACAGGTGCTAGACCCAAAAAGAAAGATGCCCCAATTGCGAAATTTACAAGTCCCGGAATTCTCGGAAACTACAACTATGGCGGCTTTGATGGTAAAGACCGTACCATCAAAGCCTCTGACACCACGATTTTCTTCGATATTCCTGACAACCTTCCCAAACAGCCAGAAGAACACTCAACATTTTTATGGAGATCCAGAAGTCTGTGGTTAATGACACAAGCAGCCCGGTGGGGACAAATTCATAAATTCCCCAAGAATGCCGAGAAAATAGCTGAGAAAGGGTGGAGAACAGATTTATATCGGGAGATAGCAAATGAAATGGGCATCAAATGTCCCAAGGATGATTACAAGGTCGAACCACCAGAAGTATTTATAGATAAGAAAGGCTTCGACCCTAGCGATCCTGTGGGCTATTTGAATAGTTTTACCATTAGGGCTAATGCTCCCATTCGCACTTTTATGTCTTAAATTTCAATCTCAATTATCGACCCTGGCAATTTGAGATTTTCGATGCAATTCTCAGTCAATCCAAAATCCCAAATTGTTTGATGAGTAAATTTTTCGGGAGCATTTTGATGATGGAATATACCTCATTACCTCTTAATACCCAGACCGAAGTTCTGTCTCGTCCTGGATTTTTAGAAATTGAAAATTTAGTCAAGTCTTATCCGACACCTGATAAAGATAATTTTGTCGTTTTAGATGGGGTGAATCTTACGATTGGTGAAGATGAATATATTTCTGTAATTGGTCACTCCGGTTGTGGTAAATCAACCCTCTTAAAGATAGTAGCGGGTTTAGAAAAAGCCACTTCTGGCTCAGTCAGACTAGATGGAAAAGAAATTCGTCAGCCGGGAGCCGAAAGGATGATGGTATTTCAGAACTATTCACTGTTACCTTGGTTAACAGTCCGAGAAAATATCCGTTTAGCCGTAGATGAAGTGCTAAAAAATGCTAATCGAACTGAAAAAATCAGCATTGTAAATCAACACTTGGCAATGGTAAACTTGACGGCGGCGGCTGACAAATATCCCGATGAAATCTCTGGAGGTATGAAACAACGAGTAGGTATTGCCAGAGCCTTAGCAATTCGTCCGAAAATGTTACTGATGGATGAACCTTTTGGGGCACTAGATGCGCTAACTCGTGGCAAATTGCAGCGCCAGGTATTGGATATTTGGGAAAATAATCGTCAAGCAGTGATGATGATTACCCACGATGTAGATGAAGCAATTTATATGTCCGATCGCATCGTCTTGATGACCAATGGCCCATCTGCTAGTATAGGAGAGATTTTAGAAGTTCCTTTTGAGCATCCACGCGATCGCGCTGCTATGCGAAACTCAAAAGAGTATTTTGAACTCCGCAACCACGCGCTGAATTTCCTCGATCGATATTTTGCCCAAGATGAGTAAATTAGATTATCATTTTTTTTAGTGGGTAGCCTAATTCAAATTCATGAAAGCTGAATTTGGAACGGAGGAACCAATGTTTGGGGCTAATCTTACAGAGAGCGGCAATTTAAGAGTCAAAAGTGAAGAATAATTAATCTTTAACTCAGCACTCAGCATTCCTAAGAGAGAGACACCTTCCAGTCTTAGCCCGTCAGCTAACTCCGTAGGCAATGGAAGGAACCCCCAACAGTTTGGCTGTAATACAGTTATTATTGGGGTTTCCTTGACTGATTTAAGATTTTAAATTTTGGTTATCGTCACTCAATCTAAAATCCAAAATCTCAAAATCTAAAATTTGTCGCCCCTGCTTCTCATTGCTAATTCATTTCATTAGGAGAAGTAAAGCTGTGCAAATCAAGACAATGTTAGCACGTCTGCAAAGTGCCACAGGTCGGAATGACTTAATTGACCAAATGGTGCTGCTACCAGAACCAAAAAAACCCTTTTATAAAAACCCTCAACAAGCAAAAGCAGTTAACTTAATTGTTGCTTATGATGCATCTCCTAACAGTCATACAGCACTAGATATTGCTTTCTGGATTGCCCATCAAACACGTTTAGCTACTAATGCAGAAGTCACAGTTCAAGCTGTTTATGTGGTAGAAGAGAATCAAAGCAATCAATATCCAAATATCTTGAGCTTTCCCACACAACAGCCTTCATTAGAATGTCAAATCAGTGAAGTATCAAAGTCGATTGCCCAGGTATTAACTCAACCTAAATTGCAGACAGTGATAACTCCCCTCCAACAAGCAGATATAATTCTCTGGCAAGCCCGAAGTCTGGCTGAAGAATGGCAGGGTTCTTTCAAATCTCATTTGCGGTTTGGTTGCATTTCTACAGAACTTCACAAAGTTGTTGAATCCGAAGTCGCCGATATTCTGTTTCTAGGTTGCAACTCTGTTAATCATCCGATGATTGAAGCGTTAGGTTCTAATTTCCCCTGCGCTGTTTTGGGTATTCCTAGTTGTATTGAGGGATAATCTTTAATCAATGTTAAGCTAACAGCTGATTAATTCGTTGGATCGCTAATCACCTAGATATCCTAAACGGGAGTTTGACTGTGAATATTGTCCAACCCTGAGAACTGGTAACTTCAATTGTGCCTTGGAGATATTCTACTAACTTCTTCACTAATGCTAAACCTAATCCTGTGCCGCTATGTTGCCAGCGATCGCTCTGAGGAATTCGGTAAAATGGCTCAAAGATCCGGGATTGTTCATTTTTGGGGATTATCACCCCAGAATTACTAATTGTAATTTGAAAGTAGGGAACTTGAAAATCACCTAATATACCAGATTCAGCATTCTTATTTGTGAGACTTTTTGTGGTGTCGATTACCCGAACATCCACCACAATCTGTCCTTCGGATGGAGTATATTTGCAAGCATTGTTGAGTAGCTCTGAGACAATTTCGGTTAGGCTAGGCAAGTCTGAAACTAAAGGTGGTAAATTTGGAGGAATATTAACTTGCAAAGTCTGTTCCCTAGCTCTAGCCCGTTCCTCAAAATACTCGGCAACGTGAGGCAGCCAGTTTTGGAGGTGAATTGAAGTTAATTCCAACGGATAGACATCTGCATCAATCATTCGGATATACAGTAAATTGTCTACTAGATCAAGTTCTTGTTCGCACTGTTCACGCAGGATAGTTAAGTAGTGGGCAACAGATTCAAATGGAGAAAGTGGGTTTGAATTTAAGATGCCCTGTCGCTCAAGAAGATTTTCTAGGGTGGAGATTGTCATTTTGATGTTTGACAAGGGTGTTCGCATTTCATGAGAAGTAGTTGCGAGAAAATCCTCTTTTAACTTGTTTAGTCGTTTGAGTTCTGCCACTTGAATTTCGAGTTGTTGGGCACGTGCAGTTGCAAGATTGCGTTCTTCAGTTAGTCGTCGTTGTGTATCATCCCGAAACACCATTATGGCTCCTGTAATTGCACCACTATTATTTCTCAGGGGAGTAGCACTATCAGCTATTGGTATAGTTGTCTTGTCTTTAGCAACTAGTGAAATGTGACTATCTAGATAGATAGTAGTTTCTTGTTGGAGGGCTGCAATCATTGGATTTTGGGCAGGAAACTGAGTTTGTTCATTAACAAGCTTGAACACCTCCGTTAACATCCGTCCCTTGGCTTCATCCCATCGCCACCCTGTCAGAGCTTCAGCCACCTGATTGAGGTACTTGACGCGCAACTCAGGATCGACGACAACCACCCCATCACCCATTCCCCGCAGCACAGAACTCAAAAATTGCTCGCGCTCATAGCGATTGAGTGCTGTTTGAATAGCAACGTAAAGTTCTTGCTCTTTGATGGGTTTGAGAATATACCCAAAGGGGGATGTTAGTGTTGCCCGCTCTACAGTACTTTTATCAGAATGGCCTGTAACGTAGATAACAGGAATTTGCAAATTATTCCAGATTTGTTCTGCTGCTTGGATGCCGTCCATGTCACCGCGTAACCTGATATCCATTAAAATCAAGTTTGGGTGTAAGTCAGTCGCTTTTTCAATTGCCTCCTCTGCGGAATCGGTCATACCTAAAACAGTGTATCCCAGAGACTCTAAACTTTCTTGTAAGTTGATGGCAAGAATGTATTCATCCTCAACCACAAGGATTCTAGCTCTTTCATCTGTTTGATTATTTGATGGAATGGTAATCATGTTCTTTATACACGACTATTTGTAAAAGTAATTTTGAACTGTGTTCCCTGGTTAGAGACAATTTCAAGTTTTCCTCGTAGCTGTTTGACTAAACCCTGGACAAGTGTGATGCCAAGTGTCTTAGCTTTCTTGTTATCAAAATTTTCCGGTAAACCAATACCATTATCTCGAATAATGAGTGTCAAAGTAGACTCGAATTCTTGATAAAACTTAACCTCGATTTCTCCTGCACGATTACCCACAAAGGCGTATTTCAAAGCATTGGAAACCAGTTCATTGATAATCAAGCCACAAGGAATGGCGGTTTCGATGTCGAGGCTAGCATTATCAACTTGAATCTTGAGTTGGATTTTGCTAGAACTGACGTTATAAGAATCGAATAAATGAGTTGTTAAATCTGGGATGTATTGAGCGAAATCAATATTAGCGAGGTTTTCAGAGCGATACAGTTTTTCATGAACTAAGGCAATAGAGGCAATGCGGTTTTGACTATCGCGCAGAATTGCAGCTACCAGAGGATCTTGTGTACGTCTGCACTGCATTTGTAGCAAACTGCTAACAATTCCTAAATTGTTCTTTACCCGATGGTGAATTTCTTTAAGTAGGGCTTGCTGAAAAAGTCATAAAAAAGCAAGATCAGGATTGGTCAGTTATTCAAGCAAGCCCTAAATATAAGTTTTTGTTGTTTTTGATTGGCTAAACTATTATTTTCAATAATATTAGAGCGAAAAAAAGGTGTTGTTTTCAAAAATAGACATAAAAAAGCACTCTTAAAGCGTGACAGTTGAGTAGAAAGATTCATTACTAAAAAAGTAATAGCAATTGCAGTTTTAGAAGTATGAGACAGTTTCGCCATCACTCTACCCAGGCTAAATCTTCTTTTAGCTTGCCCAAACTTTCCCTCAATAGAATTACGAATTCTTTCATCATAAGACAGCTTGCTTCTTTTTTTCCTTACTTACATTGGCTGGAGGTCTGCCTAAAGGGTTTCCACTAATTCTAATACCTCGTTCTTTACACCAAGCTCGATTCTCTCGTGTCCGGTAAATTTTATCAACATGAACGGATTCTGGATAATAACCAGTGTAGTTTTTAAAGGATTCTACTTGTGCTTTTAAGTCTCCTGATTCATTAAAATTATCCCAACTAATATGGTCTAAAAATACATATCCATTGTAATAACTAGCCGACAATTTTGCCCCAAACTCCACGGCTTTCCCAGCTTTCCCTCGGACAATGGGACGGATATGTGGTTGAGTTAAACTGACGATACGATCATTAATACTCTGTTTTTTATTTTCATATAACCATAGTTGTTGACGATAGACTTCTCCGACTACAAGCAACATCTTATATTGTCTGTTTATTAAATTTTTTAGAGTTGCTCCTGAACTGATTAGCTGGTCAATATGAGATAAGTTTCTTTTAATATATTGAAGCTGTTTTCTTATAGCTTTTCTCCGGTCTTTTTGGGAAACGCGACGTTTTTTAGCTACTTCTAGATAATCTTTTCTTGCTACCTGTCGATATGTTCTAGGTTTTTTATCTAATTGACCCAGTACCTGTTCATAAAGAAAGTCTATAATTTTTTCTGTCTGCCTTCTGGCTTGATTTAGTAGCCCTAAATCTGTTGGATAGCTAATATCACCTGGCGCACAAGTGGCATCTAATATTAATTTCCCCAGATTTTTTAGACCACTTACTTCTTTTTCTGATTCTTCGGTTTTTTTTTCATTGTCAATCGAAGATGTTTTTTCAAGCATCTTCTTCACCATTTTTTGATTAACTTTGTTAACAAAATCAGCACTAATTCTTTCACGAAAATGTACTAACATTGATGCGTCAAAGGGAGTTTCATTACTATAAGATGATATCCCTATAAAATACTGTAGATAAGGGTTCTCTTTGATTTGCTCTACTGTTTCTCTGTCACTTATGCCTAGTTTCTCTTTTATTATTAATGCACCTAACGCCATCCGAAATGACTTTGCTGGTGCCCCCATCTCTGCGGAGAACCCGGAAGAATATTCCGACTCAAATTCTGTCCAGGGTATGAAATTCGCCATAATGACCCAACGATTATCTGATGATAACTTTCCCTCAAATGGAAGTTCAAAATTTTCTGGTGGAATTGGAGTTGATTCTTCTTTTCGGTACATGGTTACATCGGATACACGCTTGTCTCGTCTGACCACAGTCATGCAAGGATTTTGGGCTATTTTACCTTCAAATCTTGCACCGGAATATACTTCTTTGGTCTGATAATCTAGATACTGCAACCTTTTCTTTCTTTTTCAGCAAGCCCTAAGTAATACCTCTTTTTCTTTGAGAGAGGCTTTAATTTTTTCCTGCGCTTGCTTATGCTCAGTGATATCTTGTTGGACAGCTACAAGAACGCTTCCATACTCAGGATGTTGAAAAACAGAAGCGGTGGCGTTACACCAGAATGGAGTGCCATCTTTTTTGACATTATGAACTTCATAAGTAGCTTCACCATATTGCAAAACAGCAGTACTAATTGCCTGGTTCACTTCTTCGGGTGTAGTATGTTCCTTTCCATAGTTGACAATGGACACATGTTGACCGATTAATTCACCAGTTTCATAGCCAAACATTTGCTCAAATTTAGGATTGGCGTAGACAAACATCCCATCGGTAGCATCAACTAGGCAAATTCCCTCCGCCATGTTACGGGTAATTACTGCTTGTAGTTCTAACATCTGTTCAGCGCGTTTGCGATCGCTGATTTCAATTACCACAATGCCCATGCTAATCGGTTCATCGGCTTCAGACTGGATTGGAAAGTAGGAAACTAGCCAAGTCCTGATGACACCGGGCTGTTTTGGGGTTTCTCCACTGATTTCCAAATCTAGAATCGGTTCACCTGTTGTCAAAACTTGTCGAAACACCTGCTCCACCGTTGGGGCCAAATCTGGGATAATTTCCCACAGGGTCTTGCCAATATGCGCTGCTAGGGGAATACCATTCATTTCGGCTAATGCTTCATTAATGAATGAATAACGCAGTTCCCGATCCATAATGGTTATACCAACGGGTGCGTTATTGATGAAGGAATCCAATAACTTTTGCTTGTGAGCTAGTTCTCGCTCCAAAATTTTGCGTTCAGTGATATCTCGCCCTTCTGGAATTAACAAAACGACTTTACCGGTCTCATCTGGAAGCGGACGCAGTGAAAAATCGATTGTTGCTACTCGGTTATTTGCGCCTAGAACGTCAACTTCATAGCGGACAAACTCACCTTGAGATGCACGAGCGATCGCTTGTTTTAATTCTTCTTGAATTTGCGGTGAAATTGTCCACCAGTGCGCTTCCCAAAAAGGGCGATTGATGACATCTTCAAGCTGAAGTCCGCCAAAACTTAGCGCCGTCTGGTTCGCTTCCAGTAAAATACCAGATGGCGTTAGCAGTCCTGTGAATTGGAAAGTGTTATTAAAGATTGCCTGAAATCGGCGATCGCTTTCTTGCAATTTGATAGTGCGTTCTTGGACTTTGGCTTCTAATTCGCTGTTGAGGGTTTGCAGATTGTCGTAAAGTTGGGCTTGTTGAATAGCGATCGCTAGTTGTACGGTCAGTGAAGATAGCAATTCCACCTCAAATGTCTGCCATTCACGGGGAGCAGAACATTGATGCACAATAAATAGCCCCCAAAGTTCAACTGCTAAAGTCTTTATGTTTTGTACCAAAATGGGGACAACTAAATTCGCTTTTACCTGAAACTGTTCTAATAATTGAAGATGGCACTCACTTAAACCCGCTTCATAGATATTCGTAGTTGTCCAAATTTTTCCTTGGCGGTATTTTTCCCCCTGGCTTTCTTGAAAACAGGTATCTTCAATTTCCAGCCCCAAGCTTGTTGTCCATTCAGATAACACTGACTCTGATACAATACAACCCTGCGTCTGAGCAGTGAATTGATACACCAGTACCCGATCAGCGCCCAGTAACTGGCGGACTTCTTGAACACTAGTAGTAAGAATGTCTGGAAGCTGCAAAGATTTGCGAATATCCAGAGCGATCGCTCCTACTAGGCGTTGTTGTTCCTGCTGCTGTTCTAGTTGCTGCATTAGCTGCTTATGCTTAATCGCCCCATGAATCGTTCGGCAAAAATTTTCTTGGGTCAGTTTTCCCTTAACTAGATAATCATGGGCCCCACTCTTGATAGCTTGGACTGCGATCGTTTCGTCACCCTGTCCAGTCAGCATAATTACTGAAGTTTGGCTGCTGGAAATTTGCCTTTGTAGCTTAGTGAGAAATTCTAGTCCGTCTAAATCTGGTAATCGGTAGTCCAACAAAACTACGTCCGGTATTTTCCCAAGGCATACTTGTAGCGCCTTATTTCCCGACTCAAACTCATAAATATCATAAGTGTAGCGATCGTCCCGCTCTAAGAAGCGTCGATACAAAGCTCTATCTTCAGCAGAGTCTTCTACAAAACATACAGTTATTGCATTGACTGTCATGTATCTCAGCCTCCTAAAAAGCTGCGGGAGTATGTGGAGAAGAATTAATAACCAATAATACCCAATGCCCAAATTCAGGAAATCTGTACTTTTTCTTGATCGCAGACGACTATTTTTAGTCGCATAAACGCATAATAGAAGTGTGACTGATCTGTTCGTCCCCTTACAATCCCTCAAACAAGGTAACTGGTTCAAGCTGATCTGCGGAGCCAGCTTCCAGCATTTGCCGGCAGTCAGAAATTTAACCTTAGCCTATACTTTGGCGGGCGCTGACTGCATAGATGTTGCAGCTGATCCAGCAGTGATTACAGCAGCGCAATCAGGGCTACAAGCAGCTAAAACTCTAGCTAAGGATGCCCAAAAGCGAGGCTTTGACTACAAAGGCAACTTACCCTTTTTAATGGTCAGCCTGAATGATGGAGAAGACCCCCATTTTCGCAAAGCAGAATTTAATCCTACTGAATGTCCTAAAGATTGCCCTAGACCCTGTGAACGGATTTGTCCAGCACAAGCGATCGTGTTTGACAGTATCAAAGAAGACTTTTCGGGAGTAGTTTCTGAAAAGTGTTATGGCTGCGGTCGTTGCATCCCAATTTGTCCATACAGTATAATTTATACAGCTTCGTATGTGACAACCCCAGGAGCGATCGCGCCATTAATAATGTCAACAGGAGTAGATGCCGTAGAAATCCATACAAAAGTAGGGCGGTTGGCAGAATTTCAGCGATTGTGGCAAGCAATTTCACCGTGGGCTGATCGATTAAAGGTACTAGCTATCAGCTGTCCCGATGGCGAGGGGATGACTGACTACCTAAGTACAGTGTATGACCTGATTGCCCCACTCAAAAGTGCTTTAATTTGGCAAACCGACGGTCGTTCCATGAGCGGTGATATTGGCGATGGTACTACAATAGCCGCAGTGAAATTAGGGCAAAAAGTTTTGGCAGCAAAATTACCGGGATATGTGCAGTTAGCAGGCGGCACAAATAGCTATACCGTTGCTAAGTTAAAGGCAATGGGACTGCTCAAAGAGGCAGAGGAGCAGGGAGCGGGGGGCAGAGGAGAAGAATTTTTCCCCCTGCTCCCTGCTCCCTGCTCCCCTGCCTCCATTTCCGGGGTTGCCTACGGTAGCTACGCCCGTGTACTGCTGTCACCAATTCTCGAAAAGTTAGAGAATAAGGAGGTAAGTAACACCAATGTGAAGGCAACTATTCGCCTAGAAGAAGATGAAGTATTACTTTGGCAAGCTGTAGAACTTGCCCATTCTCTCGTTTCCCAAATTAAGTCACGGCAGAGAAGGGAAAGTGAGCATTAATTAAGCATAATTACTTAGTCATAAAAAGTCCTGTAATTCATGTTTAATTTATGTTTGTATAGTCAAGGTAGGAGGTTTGAGCATTGAATGAGCGCTTGAGAACAGTTAGAAGCTGAAAGTATCGATTTACTGTTGTTTCCGTCACCATAGAAAGCATGACGATTACAGACGATCTCCAAAAGTTATTAGATATTTTGCCCCAAGACCTGCAACAAGTACTAGAGAGTCATCCCAAACGAGATAGTTTAGTAGAAGTAGTCTTGGATTTGGGTCGTCGCCCAGAAGCTCGCTTTCCTAATCAAGCTGAGTATCTGAGCGAAATACCTGTTACTCAAGAACAGATAGATGATTGCATTCAACGAGTCGGAATTTTTGGCGGAGATAATCGGGCAGGAATTGAGCAAACTTTGCATCGGATCAGTGCCATCCGCAACCGTACTGGTAAGATTATTGGCTTGACCTGTCGCGTTGGTCGGGCGGTATTCGGAACCATTGGCATGATCCGCGATTTGGTAGAAACTGGTAAATCGATTCTCATGCTGGGTCGTCCAGGTGTGGGCAAAACTACCGCCTTACGGGAAATAGCCCGTGTTTTGGCGGATGATTTTCATAAGCGAGTGGTGATTATTGACACCTCCAACGAAATCGCTGGGGATGGTGATGTTGCCCACCCCGCCATTGGTCGCGCTCGGCGGATGCAAGTGGCTCATCCAGAACAACAGCATCAGGTGATGATTGAGGCAGTGGAAAATCACATGCCAGAAGTCATCGTCATTGATGAAATTGGCACGGAACTGGAAGCTTTAGCGGCTCGTACCATTGCGGAACGGGGCGTACAGTTGGTAGGTACTGCCCACGGGAATCAGATCGAAAATCTGATTAAAAACCCCACCTTGGCTGATTTAGTTGGGGGTATCCAAGCTGTGACGCTGGGAGACGACGAAGCCAGACGGCGAGGCTCTCAAAAAACTGTTTTGGAGCGGAAAGCCCCTCCTACCTTTGAAATTGCTGTGGAAATGTTGGAACGTCAACGTTGGACAGTACACGAAAGTGTTGCAGACACAGTAGATAATCTGCTGCGGGGTCGTCAGGCTACTCCACAAACGAGAACCGTTGACGATCAGGGCAAAATTGGGGTTACAAGGCAGTTAGCTGTTGTCAACGGTCGCGGTGGACAGCTAGGGACAGTGGAAGATTCTTTCCCA